>JACQGX010000081.1 GCA_016199265.1 Chloroflexota bacterium
CTACGTGAGTGGCCATAAGTTCTGTGACATATCAACCAGGAGCAGAAGTGTCGCAAGACTTTTGGCCGGCCACGTAGGCGAAAGCGGAGCTGTCGCGGCGACACTCGCCTGAGCGGCTGTCACCGGTGCCAGCGCGCATTCAATGGCCTGGTCGAAAGTCATCGCGCTGCCTTCCGCCCAGGCGGCGTGCCCCTCTGCCTCGCCCAATGCTTCCCTGGCGGCAGCAAGTTCTCCCTCCTGCCGCTTCTGGGCCACAGGCCAGAGTGGCGTACCGAGCGCCTCCCGTTGGGCGGCTGCCGCCCCTGCAAGATGGAGCGCGCGTTTGAACTGAGATTGCGCGACGGCCAGCTCGGCAAGAAGCACCAGGGACTCGATAATGTCCACGCCAACGGACCTGCGGCTCTCTGGGTCGGCGGCACGCTCTCTATTCCAGGTATCCCACGATGCCTTCAGCGCGGCGCCGTAGTGTTTGCGCGCCACATCGTACTTCTCCTGCTTGCGCGCCACGTAGCCACGCCGCAAGTGCCGCCAGGCGGTATCTGTCAAGTCGCCGTCTGCCTCAGCAGGCTTCAGGGCCCTCTCCGGCAGGACAGTGCTCCCGCAGTACTCAGTTTCGAAGAATCCTCGGTCTTCTGCAGGCTCGGCCGAGCTCCCGTCGAGCTGCCCCATCTTGTCAAGAATTGAAGCCACCATTCGGCGCTTGTTTGCGCTATCGGCCAGTCCTCGCCATATCGCCAAGCTCTCCTCGTAATACTCGCGGGCGGCCTGGAAGTCACCTTGTCTGGCGGCCAAGTCCCCCAAGGACTGCAGTGACATGGCGATACCTGCTTGGTCGCCGAGTTCGCGTTTGAGCGCCAACTCTTGCTCGCTCAGGGTGCGCGCGGCCTGGAAATCGCCCTGGCGCTCAGCGGCCAGTTCCTGCATAGACAGCATCCAGTTCACGCTGGGCCAATCTTGCAGCGCAGCCCAAATGTCGCAGGCTTCCGCGTAGTGTTGGCGCGCGGTGGCGTAATCACGTTGGTCGAGAGCGACACGTCCCAGGGCGTCCAGCGCGTAGGCGATGCGATCCTGGTGGCCCAACCTGCGCTCGATGCGCAGGCTCTCCTGAAAGTGCTCTCGGGCGGCGGTGTAGTCGCCGTGTTCGCGCGCTAATTCGCCCAGGCTCGCCAGTGACGAGGCAAACTGATCTGGCTCGCGCAGTTCGCGGTGAACTGCCAGGAGCTCCTCATACACGCCGCTCGCGGCTTCGTAGTCATCCTGCTGGATGGCAATGTCCGCCAAGGCCTGCAGCGAGTGGCCCAGCCATGACCAGTTCCCCAGTTGCGCTGAGATCTTCCGCGCTTCCTGGAGATGCAGGCGGGCGACGGAGGGGTTCTCCTGCTCGACGGCCAAGAACCCAAGGCACAGCGACGTGAACGCGATCCCCTGCCGGTTCTCGATGTCCCGCTCAATCGCGAGGCTTCTTGCCAAACGCTCCTGTGCCAGTGATCGATCGCCCTGTTTGGCGGCCAGCATCGCCAGGCTTCGAAATGCCTCCCCGGCAAGCCATCTCGTCCCTGTCCGCTCAGCGATCTCCAGGTTCTGCGTGCATCGAGCGGCAGCCGCTTCGAGTTCATCTCCGGTAGCTTCGCTCCCATCGCGAGCAACTACCAGCGCGAGGTAGTCGTGCGCCTGCGCAATGCCAAGCTCGTCCTCTAGCTGGCGACTGAGCCGCAAGCTACCGCCGAGCAGCACGCCGGCCTGAGCGTGGTCGTCCTGAAGCAGTGCCAGGATGCCGGCTCCCAGCAGTGCCTTGGCGCGTCCGGTCGTAAGGCCGCTCGCGCCGGGCAATGCCATGACACGGTCCAGCACTCTGCGCCCTTCATCGGTGCGGCCGCGACACCACCAGTACAGCCACAGCGAACTCGCCAGACGAACGGCCAATTCCGGATCGCCGCTCTCTGCCCACCGTAACGTTTCCAGGACATTGGCATGCTCGGTGTCCAGCCGGGCGAGCCATACCATCTGTTGTGGCCCATTCAACTCCTTCTCGGCCTGCTCGGCAAACTCACGAAAGTGGCAACCATGCTGGAGGTGGATCTTGTCCGCCTCCCCGTTCTCGGCCAGTTGCTGCAGCGCAAACTCCCGGATCGTCTTCAGCATCCCGAACCGAGGCTCGGCAGCCGGCCCGTCCAGTGGTTGAAGCAGGCTCCTATCCACGAGCGAACACACGTCCTCGAAGATGTCGACCGGCAGCGAGTGATCCGCATTACAGACCGCTTCGGCCGCTTCCACCGTGAAGCCGCCGTTGAAGATACCAAGGCGCCGGAACAGAGTCTGCTCGTCCGCCGGCAAGAGGTCGTAGCTCCAGGAAATAGCGCCGCGCATCGTCTGCTGCCGCGCTGGCGCATTGCGGGGGCCGCCGGTCAGCAGCGGCAGGGGCCGCTCCAGCCGGGCGAGCAGCGCCTGCGGCGATAGGTGGCGGATGCGAGCGGCAGCCAGTTCAATCGCCAGCGGGAGACCGTCCAGGCGGCGGCAGATTTCCACCACTGCCGGGGCGTTCTCGACGGTAAGGGTGAAGTCTGGCTTCGTCGCCTTCGCCCGCGCCACGAAGAGCTGCACCGCCTCACAGTGCGCGTCTGGCACCGGCAACGGCTGTACCTCGAACAGTTGCTCAATCCCCAGTTTCAACCGTTCCCGGCTAGTCACCACAATCTTGAGGTCCGGGCAGTCCTTGAGCAGGACGGCAACTACGGAGGCGGCCTCCATCACGTGCTCGAAGTTGTCGAGCATCAGCAGCGCGGGTTGGTACGCGAAGTAGTCTTTCACGCGCTCGAGTCGAGGTCTACGCTCCGCCTCACGCGCCGGAAGCCGTCTACCGATCGCCGCGAGGACCTGGTCGGCGTCTCGCGTTTCAGACAACTCGACATCGATGACGCCGCCCGCATACTCGCCTCGGACGCGCGCCGCCACTTCCCTGGCGAGTCGGGTCTTGCCAACGCCGCCGGGGCCGACGAGGGTAAACAAGCGTACGTCCGGACGCCGCAGGAACTCGCAGATTTCCGCTAGCTCGCGCTCACGCCCGATGAGCGGAGTCTCTGCGGCCAGACGCAGGGGAGCCTGGCGTGGTGCCTCAGTGTGGGCCCCACCAACGATCCTGCTTTGCGCCGGTGTGCCTGGCTGCATGGCCTTGATCCTGTGGCAGGAGTCTACGAGCCCAACGGTGAATATCTGCTGCCCACTGTACTCCAGGTTGAGATCGAGGAAGGGACGTGGTGGCCCTCCGAAAACAACCGCCCGATACGGCTCGACCGTCTCGTAAGTGACGGTGGTCACACGTGGAGCCTGGTGATGGGTTCGGTCGGGACGGCTACAATCAGCGGGCGTGGGTGGCCCGTGTCACGTGCCGAACTCATCACTGCGTGGAGGTCGCGCCCATGTGCCACGATTGCATGACCATCTACGGCGATGAACTCGCCGGCATAGCGCGCGGCGATCGTCTCCCGATTCGCCTCTACCCAATCCAACTCGGCAGCGCACGATTCCTTTGTAGCTGCAACCTCGCTTGCCATCTGTCCAGAATAGCAGTTTCGTCAGTCTCGCCCAACTGCTGGTGCTCCCAGCACGTCGACCCCAGCGGCGCAGACCCGCGCCTGATGGCATCTCGACCGCAGTGAGTGAGCCGACGAGAGGCCGCCGTGTGTAGCCAAGCCGCATGGCTCCCTGTTTCTCGCTGTCCCTGGCGGCTCACGGGACAAGGAGCTGCACAGGTGCCATGCCTCACCGTCACCGGGATCTGGGATGGTTGTGGCAACCAAAGTGTCACATGCCACACCACCTATCGGGTATGTATGGGTCGGGCGCGCGCACCACCTGAGGGGCGGGTGCCACGACCGACGACCGACGACTGACGACCGACGAGCACGCACACTACCTGAGCGGCACGTGCCTCACGACTCGCGCGGGCTGCGGATGGAGATCGTGGCGTAGCCAGTCGGCGCCTGCGGCTGCTAAATGCGCTCGACCTGCGCGCCATGCGCGCCGCGCTCGCCGAGCGAAACGCGGAAAACGTCGGGGTTCGTGAGCATTCGCCAGCCGTCGAAGCCGAAGCGGCCGTCGAAGTGTCTGAGGAGCAGGGCGAGCAGATTGCCGTGCGTGACGAGGCCGGTCGGCCGCACAGAGTGTCGCCGGACGCCCTCGATCACGGCCGCCGCTCTGGCCATCGCGGTGCGGCTCGACTCGCCCCCGTCCAGGCACAGATCGAGATCGTCGAAGGAGGCCCGTAACTGGTCGAGCCAGTCCCGGCGCGGAGCTGCCGACAGCACGCGCTCACAGAGACGCGCGTCGGTCTCCACGGCTACTCCCAGGCGCACGGCCAGCGGCGCGATCGAATCCTGTGCGCGCACGAAGGTGCTGGACACGATACGCTCGATCAACGCGCCGTCGTCGGTGGCAGCACGCGTGAGAAACGCGGCGAGTGCCTCGGCTTGTGCCCGACCCTCAGGTGTGAGTGGCGCATCCGGCGACTGCCCTCGGGCACTGCAATGCCGGACGACGTACAGGAGCTGACTCAGTTGGGCACCTCCGCCCCACGATTGGGAAACGCGGTTACATTCGGGTGGCAGTATGTTACCGTGTTTCATCCATGAGTGATCTCGCCGCCTTGCCCAGGTCGCGACTGTTTGGCGGTGGGTTCTTCGCTTATCTGCGCCACGGCCCTTGGGGCAATATTGTCGGGAAACGACTGATCGAGGCGCTACAAGACCTCGTTATTCGGATCAGCAGTCTACCGCTCGTGGTGGGCATTGTCGTGTTTGGCAGCTATGCACGCGGCGAGGCCGGCGCCTCCTCTGACCTCGACCTGCTTGTGTTGTTTGACACTGAGGAATCGCCCGAACAAGTGCCCGAAGGGCGGTCGGTGTTGGCGACGTGCGGTGAGGTCGAGGCCACACACCGATTGCCGGTGCACCTCGCGCCGGTCCTCGCAACAGTGCGCCGCCCCGAAGCACTTGGCGAGAGTCTCAAGCGGGCCATGCTTTACGACGGGACCGTGTTGTACGGCTCGATAGGGCACCTTGCTGCACTGCTTGCACCGCCTGAGCTAACGCCTGCAGTGGTGGTTGCGTATCGGCTCGGACACGGCGCCGCACGTGAGAAAGTGCGCCTGCACCGGCACCTGCTCGGCTACACTACGTCGTCAGGACGGCAGGTACCAGGCATCATCCAGCCACCCGGACGGCGGCTGGGGCCCGGGGTGCTACTGATCCCAGCGTCCGACCGTTCCGCCGTCGTGCGCACGCTCCAGGAAGCGGGCGCTGTATTCAGCGAGCAGCAGGCTTGGGTGCCACGGGAGTAGATCCGCAGCGGCGGTCGTTCCAAGGGCGCGGCTGCCCTCACCCTGGCCCTCTCCCTCTGGGAGAGGGAACAACAGGGCGCCGCTTTACCGGTTTGCCCACACACCAGCTTGCCTCTTGCCTCTCGCCTCTCGCCTCTCGCCTCTTGATCACTCACCACTTCGGCTGGCTGAACCCTGGCTCCTCAGGCAGCGGGATGCAGCCGTCCACCAGCTTCTTACCTTCGGGCAGATACCCGGATTCCATGTAGATGGCGTTGGGCATGGCGGCGAGCAGGTGCAGGTGTGCGCCACCGCCATGGGAGGCGTAGGCGATATCGAACGCGTTGGCCATGGCGGCGATGTCGAGGCACTCGGTGGCGCCGCCGGCGCGACGGAGGTCGGGCTGTACGATGTCGACGGCGCGACGCTCGAAGAGGTCGCGGAACTGGCGCACACCAAAGTCGTTTTCTCCCGAGGCGATGCGGATGTCGAGCTTATCGGCGAGCTCGGCCAGGCCGGCGTGGTCGTCGGCGCGCAGCGGCTCCTCGAACCAAAAGCAGCCGAGCTCTTGATACACCCGCCCGCGGATCAGCGCTTCCGGCAGCGAGAACACCTGATTGGCGTCGACCATCAGCTTCATGTCGGCGCCGATGATGCTGCGCACCGCCCCGATTCGCGCGACGTCCTCTTCGAGCGTGGGGCAGCCGACCTTCATCTTGACGCCCTTGAATCCCTGCTCGGCCGCCTTTTCGGCGATCGGCTTGAGCTCTTCGATCGAGAAATTCAGCCAGCCAACCATGGCGTACGCCGGCATGCGGTCACGCGCCGCGCCGAGCAGGCGCCAAACCGGCTGCTTGAGGGCGTGGCCGACAAGATCCCAGAGCGCGATGTCGATTGCCGAAATCCCCAGCAGCGCTAGGCCGGTCGTGCCGTGGTAGTCGGTCAGGCGCCAGAGCTTGTCGCGGATGCGCCGGATCAGGAACGGGTCCTCGCCGAGCACCTCCGGGACGAGCTCGTCCCGAATGAGCTGTGCCAGGACCGCGGGCGCGCCGCGCAACCGGCCAAAGCCGGTGGACGACGTGCCGGCGACAACACCGGCAAGCCCATCTTGCGCCTCGATACGAACGCGCACCGTGCCGCCGCCGTCGAGGAGCTGCAGCGCATCCCGGATCTGTCGCGCCCGAGGGGGCGCAATCTCAAAGCTGACGTCGACGTTGGTGATCTTCATTGTTCACTCCTCCTCACCTTGGTACCGGCACTCGCACGACCGGCACAGGCGGTGCATTATCCCAGATCGTCCACCGTACAATCGATAGAAGTGGATCTCGTGCATTCGGCCGAATCGGCGCAGTCGCTGCTCGTTGGACGGCTTCACGCCGATTACGAGCTGGCGCGGCACGCGGCGTTCGCGCTCTTCGTGCAGGTTCTGCTCGAGCAGACGGGCCGGGTGGCGCGTCGGTTTGTGCCGGAGGCGGGGAGCGCGCCGATTAGGCCGCCGCTTGGCGAGCTGCCCGACGCCGTCGCGCAGATTCGACGGCACAACGCGCACCTGCTGGCCTATTTCGGCGAACCCCCACGGCGGGAGGTGCTGGCGGCGCTCGATGAGGCAGCGGCGGGTGAGCTGATCGGCTGGCTGCGGGTGCAACGCCTCGACGCCGAAGAGCCGCAGATCGTCTACGAGCTGGCGACGCTCGCCCTCGGCGTCGAGCTGCCGGGGATACTGGTCGGCGCGCTGCGACAGCTCGAGCTGATGGCGGACACCCGTGTTGCCGAGCTGCCGGATGGCTCGGGGTATCCGGCGGTCTTTCTCTCGACGCTGCACCCGCACTGGCGGGCAGCCGGCAATACCACGCTCTTCGTCGAAGGCACCGACGCCGAGCAGTTGGCCGCGCTCGCGATGGTGTTGCTGGCAAGGGACCTTACGCCCCCGCCGGGAAGCGTCGTGCGGGTTTCGGAAGCCGATCGCACGCCGCTCCGCGCGGTGAACGTCGACCTCGCCATCGTCTATAACCCGGTGCCATGGCTGGCAGCGCCGCGTATCGCTACCACCGCGGTGCCGGCAAGGCAGGTTCTCCTGGTGTAATCTGGAGTCAGGTGACGTTTGGAGATACGTAGTATCCGATGATCGAGATGAAGCACGCAGCACCGCCGCCGGTCGATGGCACCGGCACCGCCCAACGTGTCGACGGTGTCGAGGGCACGCACCGCGCCGACGCCGCCGTGGGCGGGGAACGACAGGAGTCGGTGCGACCGACCATCTCGGTCGTGGCACCGGCGTGGAACGAGGCGCCGACGCTGCCGGAGTTCTACCGGCAGGTCGCGGCCGTGCTCGACGAGATGAGCGAACCGTGGGAGCTCATCCTCGTCGACGATGGGAGCGCGGACAGTACCCGGTCGATTATCCGCGAGCTGCACGCGCGCGACCTACGGGTGAAGGGAATCAGCTTCTCGAAGAACTTCGGCCATCAGGTCGCCATCACCGCCGGGCTCGACCACGCGCGGGGCGATGCCGTCGTCGTCATTGACTCCGACCTGCAGGACCCGCCGCACGTCATTCCCGAGCTCGTGGCGCGCTGGCGAGAGGGCTACCAGGTGGTGTACGCGCAGCGGGCGGCGCGCGTCGGCGAGACCTGGTTCAAGCGAGTCACCGCGTCGCTGTTCTACCGCCTGATCCGGCGCATCTCCAACGTCGACATTCCCGTCGACACGGGAGACTTCCGGCTGCTCGACCGGCGCGCGGTGGACGCGCTGCGCAGCATGCGCGAGCATCACCGCTACGTGCGCGGCATGGCGGCCTGGATCGGCTTCCGGTCGATCGGCGTCCCGTACCACCGGGCGGCGCGCCACGCCGGCGAGACGAAGTATCCGCTCAGGCGCATGATCAAGTTCGCGCTCGACGGGATCACCAATTTCTCGTACCTGCCGCTGCAGCTCGCGACGTATGCCGGATTTCTCGTCGCCGGACTGAGCCTGATCGGCATCTTCATCGCGGTCGTCCTGCGCCTCTTTCTGGGCCATGCGCTGACCGGCCAGGCGACGACGCTGGTGAGCGTGCTCTTCCTCGGCGGCATTCAGCTCATTTTCCTCGGCATTATCGGCGAGTACCTCGGGCGCATCTACGACGAAGTCAAGCGGCGGCCGCTGTACATCGTCGACGACGCGGTGGGATTTGCTCCGCGCGGCGCTGACCGGCGCACGCACGATTCGCCCGGCACTGCGGGCGGCCGCATTGAACGCGAATGGCCGGATGGACACCCGTGACGGCGTGGGATGCGCGGGCCGGGCGAGCTTCGACGCCGGAATTGCTTACCCCATCGTCCAGATGTGATCGGGACGAATCTTGTAGGTCACGCGCACCTCGCCGGGACGCCTGCCCTGATAGACCGGATTGCCGGTGTACTTCTCCGAGAGCTGGTTAATGACGTCGTCGGCGCCTTCTTCGGTAATCTCGACGACTATCCCCCGCATACCGATGTAGCGGTAGGGATTGTCCGGATCCTGAACCGAAAGCGCGACCCGGCGTCGGCCGCGCATGTTGCGGTCCTTCTGGCGCCCCTTGGCGGAATTCACCACCACCAGGCCGTCTTGGAGCATCACCCACATGGGGGTCACCTGCGGCGTACCGTTGGGCATGAGCGTCGCTATGTGCGCGAACGCTCGCTTATCGAAGAGGTCGCGGTGGCTTTCCGGGATTGGTTGCGGCTGCCGCGCGGCGCCAGATTCGGCCGTGACCATTATTGAGATGCCTCCAAGCAAAGTCGACGGGTACTGTCGGACGAATCATACAGGCGCATCGTTCGCCACGACCCATCGCAACTCCGGCCGCACCAGCGCGTTCTTCTCCACGTGCAAACCAGTGCTTCCGAACCACGACTGCTCTATCTCGACCCCCGGCAGCTCGAGCCCGACGAGGGCAACGCGCGCCGCGAGTCCGGCGACCTCGAGGGACTGGCGGCGAGTCTGCGCCGTTACGGGGTACTGCAACCGCTTGGCGTCACGACGCTTTCCGGCGCGATCGACGGCGTCGGAAACGGCCGCTACCGTGTCGTCTACGGCAGCCGGCGCCGCGAGGCCGCGATCCTTGCCGGACTTCCCACCGTCCCATGCGTCCCCGTCCAGGCCACCGGCACCGGCGATCACCTCGTCACGCAGTTGCTCGAGAACATGCAGCGGCGCGACCTGAACGACATCGAAAAAGCCGAGGGACTGGCACGGCTGCGCCGCCAGATCGCGGCTGAGCTGGGACCAGGCACCAAGGCCGAGGCATTGGATGGCCACGTCGCCGAGCTCGTGGGGCTGGCACCGCGGACGGTGCGCCGGTACCTCGCGCTGCGCGAGCTTCCACCGGCGGTACGCGATCTGCTCGGCGACGAGCGGTTGACCGTGACTCAGGCCCAGCACCTCGCGCAACTGCCGTCGGCCCAGCTCCAGAGTGAAGTTGCCGCCCGTGCCGCCGACGAAGAGTGGACGGCGGCGCACGTGAGCCGGGTCTGCGCCGCGCTCGCGCGCTCTTCCGGTATGACCGTGGACCAGGCGCTCGATGCGGCGTCGGCCGGCTGGAGCGCCGTCGAGCACCTTGGACCCCGACCGGCGCAGACAGAGCATACGCAGCCGGCCGCGGCCCCCACGAAGCTACCGCGCGTGTCGCGCACGGTCGGCACCGAGGAACCGGATGGCGACATCTGGCTCGAAGACGCGACGGGCGCGCAAGCGCCCGAAGCGACCGGCGCGCCAGTCCCGTTTGCCGAGGAAAAGGCGGGACCGGGCGGCGGCCGGGCAGACGTGGGCACGGCCGACGGGCACCGGGTGTTCCGCATTCGCACGCTCGCCGCGTTTTGCGACGAGGCCGACCGGCTGGCGCGTTGCGTCCAGGACGGCGACCTACAGCGGTCGACGCGCGGCGATGCGACGGCCGCCACGCGGTTACGCCTCGCCGCCAAACAGCTCGGCTTCACGCTCAACAGCGTCGAGGCGCTCATCGCCGAGCTGGGCGGGTAGCGAGTGCGCCTCTGGACGCTTCACCTGTCGATACGCCTGTCGATACGCCCTAACAAACGACCGCCGGCCCCCGGCATGCTCGCCTGCTCGCGCCTCGGCTGGTGGAGCGTGTAGGCAAGAGTTCCGAAGGCGTAGGTGTCCTGAAGGGGCGTATAGAGATACGCCCAGGGGTGACGGGCAGGCGTATCTCCATACGCCCCTTCAGCCAGTGCCGGTCCCCGGAACGTTTGCCTGCCCTCGTTGGTGCGGCCGCCACCGCCGCCGGGGGCCTGAGAGCGCAGCGAGGGGGCGCCGCCCGGCTGAGTCGGCGAAGGACGTTCAAGCGCCCTGGAGGTCGTCCGCGGGGGGCCAGCCTGCTTGAGCTGGCTTGGTTCACGTAGCCGGGCGGCTTCAGCCCCCGGCGGGCTCGCTCCGTCACCGGTCGCTACGCACTCCGGGACAATCTCCCGGAATGACCGGTTGGCAGCCTGGCACGGTTTCTGCTCATCAGGAGACCGGCGCACCCCAAGCAGAGAGTAGGGGTGGCAGGTCCGGCGAGGAGTAATCGCCGGGCAGACACACTCAGACTTAAGGAGGCGTTGAGGAAACTATGGAGCTTATTTTCTGGATCATCATCGGCGCACTTGCCGGTGGGATCGCGAGCCTGATCGTGCCCGGGCGTACGCCCGGTGGTGTGATCGGCGCGATTCTCGTCGGGATGCTCGGTGGCCTCCTCGGTGGCTGGCTCTTTTCGGCGCTGTTTGGCGCCGGCCCGGGCGGCTTCCTTGGGTCGCTGATCGTCGCGATCATCGGCGCCGTGATCATTCTCTACGCCCTGCGGGCGTTTGGCCGCCGTACCGCCTACTAGCCAGTCCGGCGCATCGCGGCCAGTCACAGGGCGCGAGGAGCGGGCGGCGTATGCCGCCCGCTCTTGTTTTTGGTTCGAGTCGCCGTGTCGCCGGCCGAGAGCAGAACGCCGGCCACCTCTCGACTCGCTACAGTTGGTTGGGCATGGATCTGACGCTTGTGACCGTGCTCGTCGCGCTGGTGTTCGCCGGATTGGGGCTGGCGCTTGGGCTCCATGCGCTCACGGTTGGCCGGCAGGCATCTGCGGCCGCGGCGGCGCTGGCCGGCGCCGCCCGACAGGCTGAGCGACAGGCTGAGCGACAGGCTGAGCGACAGGCAGCGGAACTCGCGACGAGACTCGGCGCCGCCGAGCGCCGGCTATCGGAATGCGAGGCGCAGGCGTGCGCGGCCACAGACCGCGCGGCCGAGCTAGCGGGACGGCTCGAGGCCGCCGAGGCACGGCTGCGTGAGCTCGACGAGGTAGCCCGCGTTCCACCACCACCGATCCCCACGGGCCGATCGGAGCGCAGTCAGTCCCGGCTGGAAGACCTGCGGGCAGCGTTGCGCGCGCAGGCCGCCGAAGCCGAAGCCGCGGCTAAAGCCGGCGATTACCAGCAGGCGGCGCACGAAGAACGGTAGCGGACCTCCCCTGGCTGCCTGCACCATCCGGTCTGGAAGGGCGCTACGTTCAAGGTGTACAGTGGGTAGCATGGCGGCGACGGTTGAGGCGGCGACAGTTGAGACGGCCACGATGGCTGCGACGAACGACGCCGGACCGCTTTCCGGCGAAGAGATCAGCCTGCTGCAGGGCTGGTACCGGACGATGCTGCTGGCACGCGCGGTCGACGAGCTGATGTGGATCGTCGGCGCGCAGGGCAAGGCGCACTTCATCCTCACCTCGCGCGGGCACGAGGCGGCACAGGTGGCCTCTGCCGCGGCACTGCGCGCGGGCCACGACTACATCTTCACCTACTATCGCTCGATGGCGGCGGCGCTGCAGGTCGGCGTGGCGCCGGAAGACGTCTTCCGCTCGGTGCTGGCCAAGCGCGATGACCCGTTCGCCGGCGGGCGCCAGCTCCCCAACCACTTCAGCGTACGCCGGCTGCGCCTGCCGGCCGGATCGAGCTCGGTGGCGACGCACCTACCTCACGCGGCCGGCGCCGGCTACGCCGCGCGCGTGCTGGGCGAAGATACGGTGTCGGTGGCGTACTTCGGCGACGGCGCAACGGCGAAGGGCGATTTCCATGAGGCCTTGACGTTCGCCGGCATTTGGAAGCTGCCTGTTGTCTTTTTCTGCGAGAACAACGGCCTCGCCATCTCGGTACCGGTCGAGCTCGAGAGCCCGGCGCCGATCCATCTGAAGGGAGCGGGGTACGGCATGCCCGGCGTGCGCGTCGATGGCTGCGACCCGTTGGCCGTCTACCGGGCGATGCAGGAGGCCGTCACGCGTGCCCGTCGCGGCGATGGCCCCTCACTCATCGAGGCCGAAGTCGTGCGGCTGGTGGCGCACTCGAACGCCGACGACCAGACGGTGTACCGCACACCCGACGAGCTGGCGGCGGCGCAGGCGCGCGATCCGCTGCCGCGCCTGCGCCGGCGGCTGCTGGGAGCAGGCGTCGCCGAGGCAGCGCTGGCAACGTGGGAGTCCGAGGTGCGGGCGCGCGCCGAAGCCGCGTTGTCCACGGCCGAGGCCTCTCCGGACCCAGACGCCGCGGACGCGCGGAAATACCTGTATGCCGAAGCGTGACGACCGGCGACCGGCGACCGGCGACCGCGACGCAGTCGGAGTTCACCGGCGGTTTCACCGATTACCGATTTGCGTTCATTAGCGTTGATTTGCGGTTCCGGCTATCTTCCAACCACCTGACCACTCGACCACTCGGCCACTTATGCCTCAGCTCACACTCGTCGAAGCCGTCAATCTGGCGCTCAAAGAGGAAATGACGCGCGATCCGCGTGTCGTCGTGTTGGGACAAGACGTCGGCCGCAAGGGCGGGGTGTTCGGCGTGACGCGTGGCCTGCGGCGCGAATTCGGCGAGCTGCGCGTGCTCGACGCGCCGATCGCCGAGATCGGGATTGCCGGTGTGGCGATCGGCGCCGCCCTCGCCGGACTGCGGCCGGTGGCGGAGTTCCAGTTTGCCGATTACATCCATCCGGCGTTCGACCAGATCGCCAACGAGGCGGCGACGATCTCGTATCGCTCGAACGGCGTTTGGCAGTGCCCGGTGGTCTTCCGCGCGCCGTGCGGCGCGGGCGTCCACGGCGGGCTCTATCATTCGCAGAGCGTCGAAGCGTATTACGGGCACGTGCCGGGATTGACCGTTATCGTCCCATCGGGGCCGGCCGAGGCGAAAGGGCTGCTCAAGCGTGCGATCCGCGATCCGAACCCGGTGGTGTTTTTCGAGCACAAGGGCAGCTACCGGCGTGAGCGCGAAGAGGTGCCTGAGGGCGAGACGCTTCTGCCGATCGGCCAGGCGAGAATCGACCGCCAGGGCGACGACGTCTCGGCAATCACCTATGGCATCGGCGTCCACTGGGCACGCCAAGCGGCGGCGGCGCTCGAGGCGGATGGCGTGTCGGTGGAGATTCTCGACCTGCGTACGGTGCATCCGTTCGACCGGGAGGCGGTGGCGCGGAGCGTCCAGAAGACAAACCGGGCGCTGATCGTCCACGAAGCGAACAAGACGCTCGGCGTCGGCGCCGAGATCGCGGCGTTTCTGGCGGAAGAGCTGTTCGATTCGCTCGACGCGCCGGTGGGGCGAGTGGCGGCCCGTGACTGCCACGTGCCGTACGCCGAGGCGCAAGAGCGCGCAATCATCCCCAACGCGGCGCAAGTGGTCGAGGCCATCCGGCGGACGATGGCGTATTAGCCCGGATTATCCACCGCTCCTGGGCAAGCGCCTGCACGTCCTTCGACCGGCTCAGGGCGAGCGGAGAGGAAACCGGAACATTGGCCCGCACCCGCCGCTATCGGGTGCGCGCAAAACTTCCGGCGGCGTAGGTGTCTTGTAGGGGCGTATCGCCATACGCCCGGCCGCCGCCCCTGGGCGTATGTCGATACGCCCCTACAGACCGTGGTGGGTCCCCGGAACATTGGCCCGCACCCGACGCTATCGGCTCAGTTGACAGCGGCGGTCGCGGCATGCCAGAGTGTCGGTTCGATGGGATCAAATCGAGAAGCGACTGGAAAGGCGCGCGATGAGCACGATTTACGAACGACTTGGCGTGAGACCGGTGATCAATGGCGTGGGCACGGTGACGCGGCTGGGCGGATCGCTGATGCCGCCGCCGGTCCTGGACGCGATGCTCGAGGCGTCGCGCCACTACGTGTCGCTGCCCGGGCTGCTGGCGGCCGCCGGCTGGCGGATCGCCGAGTTGACGCATAACGAGGCGGCGTACATCACGAGCGGCGCGGCCGCGGCACTGGTGCTGTCGACGGCGGCCTGTATCACGGGCGACGACCCCGAGAAGATGGCGCTCCTGCCCTATCCCCAGAAGATCCCCGGCGGGCGGTACAAGGTGGTCATGCACCGCTGCCAGCGGATCGGCTACGACTTCGCGGTGCGGCAGGTGGGGATTGAGCTGATCGAGATCGGTCCAAGCCGGGCCGAAGTGCGGGCCGGGGCCACGGAACGCTGCACGCGGCCGGAGACGCTCGAGGCGACGATCGACGATCGGACGGCAGCGGTACTCTACATCGCCGGCGCGAACAACGCACCGGGCGCTTTACCGGTGGAAGAAGTGGTGCACATCGCCCACGCACGCGGTGTGCCGGTAGTGGTCGATGCGGCGGCGCAGATTCCGCCGGTGGAGAACTTGTGGCGCTTTACCGGTCAGGGCGGACCCGCGCCGTGGGCGCAGGCGCTGGCGCAGATCGGCGCACCGGAGGCGGCGTCGCCGCCGCCGGAGCGGATCGAGCCGGCCGGCGCGGACCTGTGCCTGTTCTCCGGCGGGAAGGGATTGTGTGGTCCGCAGTCGGCCGGGTTGATTCTGGGGCGCGCCGATCTCATCGCGGCGATCGCCCGCCAAGCCAATCCGAACGCGCTTATCGGCCGGCCGATGAAGGTAGGCAAGGAGGAGATCTGTGGCATGGTCGCCGCGGTCGAGTGGTATCTCTCGCTCGATTTCGTGGCGCTCGCCGCGCGCTACGAGCGCCAGGTGCAGCACGTGATCGACGCGGTGGCCGAGTTGCCGGGCGTGACGGCGACGCGGAGCTGGCCGAACGAAGCGGGCCAGCCGATGCCGCGCGCGCTGATCGCGCTCGGACCCGACGCCGGGCTGACGCGCGACGAACTGCAGCGCCGCCTGCTCGAGGACGATCCGCCGATCGAGCTGGCCAACGCCGGTGCCGATGGTGTTTACGTCAACCCGCAAGACCTGCGCGACGGCGACGAAGTGTTGGTGGCCGATGCGCTGAGACGGATATTGGAGTAACGGTATGCCGGATGGACCGCGCGCGCTGCGGGAGGATGAGTGGGGGCAGCTCGACGAGCTGGTTTCGGCCGTCTTTCGGCCGGAGATGTTTCACGACTATCCACAACTATTCAACGAGGCGAACCGGGCGAACCTACGTGTCGTCGCCGATGACGGCAAGGTGGTGTCGCACGTGGGTATGACCGAGCGGCCCGCGTCGCTCGGCGGGTGCCGTGTCGACGTGGCGTGCATCGGCGCCGTCGCGACGTACGAGGCCAACCGCGGGCGCGGCTATGCGTCGCTGGCGTTTCAGGACTGTTGCGACAAGGCCGCCGCCGACGGAATTGACGTGATGATGATCTCCGGCGGCCGCGGACTCTACACGCGGGTCGGTTGCCGGCAAGTGGGCGACGACGCCGGCTTTGCGCTTTCGCGCGAGGCAACGACGACGCTCGCGGACGCGCGCGCGCCCGGCGGCCACCCGTACGCGATTGCGCCGGTTGGTCCGGAACACATCGCCGAGATGCGAGCGCTGTACGAGGACGAAGTCACCCACTTCCTGCGCACGCTCGAGGATTGGCAGATGGCGCTGCACTGCCGGATGGTGATGAATACCGCGTCCGACTTCTGGGGCGTGTTCGTGAAGGACACGCTGGCTGCCTATCTGATCGTCCATCAGCCCGACAAGATCCGGCGGCGCAGCCCGGACGATCCACGAACGGTGCGCGTCGTCGAGTTCGCGGGACACCGCCCGCCCGTCGCGGCCGCGCTGCCGCAGTTGCTCGACCACTACGGGGCGCAACGCCTGACGATCCACGTCCAGCGCACCGATGCGGTGTTTCGGAAGGTGCTGGCGGCGGCAACGGGCACCGCGGGCACGCCGAACGGCACATCGGGGACGCTGCGGGTGATCAATTTCCCGCAACTCATGGAACGCTGCCGGCCGCTGCTGGCGGGCCGGATTGGCGGGCCAGCAGCGGCCGAGCTGCAGTTCGAGGCCGACGAGCGCCCGGGCAGCGCCCTCGGCGGCTTCACGATCCGGCGCTGGACCGAGCGCGGCGCCGAGAGTCTGCGCATTCCCGATCTCGCCACGGCGGCGCAGTACCTCTTTGGCTCGACGAAGCCGCTCGATGCGCAACCCGAAGGCTCGGCCGCGCTGGCCGAGCTGATGGCCCGCGCGTTGCCGCTGCCGTCGTTGTGGTATGGGATCAGTTATGTATGAACCGGCGGGCGATCGCTGTCGAGACCAGACGAACGACGGAAGACCACGGACAAAGGCGCCAGCAGGACGAGCGGCGCATCTCATGCTGCGTGGAGGCACGGTGGCATGAGGCCGATACTCGTTGCGATCACGGGCGGCACCTCGTCGGGGAAGACGACGCTGACGCGGGCGCTGGCGGACGAGATTGCCGACCTCGCGCCGCTGGTGCTTAGCCAGGACGCGTACTTCCGCGATTTTTCGGACGTGCCGCCCGACGAGCGCGAGGCGGCGCGCACCGCCAACCGGCCGGATGCGGTCAACTGGAGCGCGCTCGTGCCGCAGCTCGAGGCGCTCAAGCGGGGCGACGCGATCGTCCACCCGGCGCCGGGCACGCGGGCAGCGGCGCGAGGCGATGCGCCGGTGACGATCGGCCCCTCGGCTGTCGTCCTGCTGGAGGGGCACCTGGTGCTCGTCGACGGGCGCGTGCGTGAGCTGGCCGACCTGAGAGTATTCGTCGATTGTGACGTCGAGGTCCGCGTGCTGCGCCGCATCCAGCGCGATACGAGCCGCACCGATAGCTCGCTCGAGCGATCGCTGGCGTGGTACTGGCGGGACGTGCTGCCCAACAATCAGCGCTTCACGAATCTCCAGCGAACCTACGCCGATCTGATCGTGCCGTACGACAGGCCGAATCCATTGGCGGCCAGGCTGTTGGCGGCGTGCGTGCGCGAGCTGGTGCGTCAGAGGTGAAGCGCTACAGCGCCACCAGGCCGCGGCGCGCCGCCAGGTGAACGGCCTCGGTGCGGCTGCCGGCGCCGAGCTTGGCGAGGACGGCGGCGACGTGGAACTTGACCGTGTGCTCGCTGATGCCGAGCTGTCGAGCGATCATCTTGTTGGCCAGACCTTGCGCGACCAACTGCAGCACTTCGCGCTCGCGCGCCGTCAGGTCGCCGCCGTCGACTAGCGGCGCGGCCGCTGCGTTTTGACCGGCGCCGTCGAGCAGGTGGGCCGCCAGCCGGCGGTCTAGAGTCACCAATCCGCCGGCGACAGCGCGTATCCCGGCAAGGAGCTGCTCTTCGCCGGCCTCGCGGGGAAGATAGGCCCAGGCTCGGCCGGCCAGTATGGCCGGGAGCCGCTCGTCGTCGGGCACCGGCCCCAGTACGACGATGCCGGGGGCGTTACCACCGCCGTATGGTAGATGGCCTTCATCCGCTTCGCCCGCGTCGAGCGGCGGCAGGCCGTCGATGACCACCACGTCGGGCAGCTCGGCAGCGAACTGAGGGTCCAGTGTGGGGCCGGCGCCACCGAATGCCGGCGCGCTCTCGTCGAAATGATCGGCCTCGCCGGAGACGATGGCATCGCCGCCGGCGCCGATCATCGCCCGTAACCCCGCTCGGACGGCGGGCAGGGGCGAGATGACGAAGACGCGAAGCATGGCTTACCAGTGGACCACGACTTCGGCCGGCGCGCCACCGCGCAGCAGGGAGAGCCGCATCGCGCCGCCGTCGTGGACGGCGAGCGCGCCGGCCAGACCGTCGGTGCCTTCGAGTGGCCGCCCCTCGACGGCGAGGAGAATATCGCCCAGCATCAGCCCCGCCCGTTCGGCCGCGCTGTCGCCGGCAACCTCGGTCACCAGCAAGGCGCGGTCCCGGCGGTGTCGTCCAGGTGCGCCTTTCGGCGCCTTGGCGGCGAGCGCCTGAGGCAAGACGACGTCGCGCACGCCGATTCCGAGTCGCGGCCCTCGCTCCCAGCGTCTTAGCAGGCGGTCGACGACGTGGCTGGGGACGGCCAGCGCCAGGCCGCCGCCAACCATGGCGTTGATGCCCACAACGCGCCCCCGCGCGTCGGCGAGCGGCCCGCCGGAGTTGCCGGGACCAAGCAGGACGTCGGCACGTACGAGCTCGCGGCCGCCGTCGACGCTACGGTCACCCACCGCGCCGTTGACAACACCGATGGTCAGCGCTGCACGCACGCCGAAGGGGTGCCCTACCGCGAGCACGAGCTCGCCGGGCCGCAGCGCACGCGCATCGCCGATGGTCGCTGCCGGCAAGTCGCTCTCGTCGACCCGGAGCACCGCGAGATCGTTCCATTGATCGTGCGCCACAATGGACGCGGCCAGGCGGCGGCCATCATACAGGACGACTCCGGCGCGGCCGCCGGGCGCGACGTGATTGTTGGTGACGATCACGCCGTCGGCGCGCCAGATGGTACCGGCGCCGGCGCCACCGCGTTCGGGACGGACCTCCACCACGCTGCGGCTGAGCTGCGCGGCCACGTGGGACGCCGCGGCGCCGATGTCTGGCAATACTACTCCGGTCGATGTCGATGCTTCGGTGATGAGCATACCGGCCTCCTCTCAGATCCGATGTACCGCCGGAACTCTCGTCGTAACCGTTCCGTCGCTCTCACCGCAGAGACGCAGAGTTCGCAGAGAGGAGCGGGTAAACCGCCGAGACGCCGAGACGCCGAGACGCCGAGACGCCGAGACGCCGAGACGCCGAGACGCCGAGACGCAGAGAGGACTAGAAGGAGAGGGAACCGCCGGCAAACACCGAGTGGGCAGTCCCTCTCTGCGTTCATTTGCGGTTTTTCGCCCCCCTTTCTCTGCGCCCCTGTTTCTCTGCGCGAACTCTGCGTCTCGGCGTCTCTGCGGTGAAATCCGTTCCTCGCTCTGCGCCCGCTCGGCGTCTCTGCGGTGAACGCTAACCTCTCGTCTATCGTTCGCCGATCGTGACGGTGAGGTCGCGGATCTCGCCGCCCCGGATGACGCGCACCGACGCTTCCCGGCCGGCGCGCTCGGAACCGAGCAACGCTTGCAGGTCCTCGGTGGTTTGGACCGGCTGACCGTCGAGCGCGATGAGCGTGTCGCCGATGAGCAGACCGCCTCGGTCGGCGGGCCCGTCGTTTTCGACGCCGACGATGAGCAGGGCGGTATCCTGCGAGAGCCCGAGCGCGCGCTTGAGCGACTCCGGCAAGCCCACCGGCTGGCTGTACACGCCCAAGACGCCGCGCCTGATCCGGCCGTGGCGCAAGAGGGTGCCGGCGACCCGCTCGATCGTCTCGAGCGAGATGACCAGTCCGGCGCCCGCACCGAAGTGCGACGTGGCGAGTCCAAGCATCTGCCCGGCGGTGTCGATCAGCGGGCCGCCCGAAAAGCCGGGATAGAAGCCGGCGTCCGTCCAGATCACGCGATCGAGGCGGCCGCCGCGGCGCGTCCGGCTGGGACCGCCGATGGCGCTCACGACGCCGATGCTGGTCGCCAGGCTCTCGCCGGGGCGGGCGACGATCAGCGCCAGGTGGCCGACCCTTGGCGGCGGCCCGCGCCGAATCGGCGCGGGGGCGGCGGCATGCGCGCGCAGCAATGCCAAGTCGGTGCCCGGATCGCGCGCGACGATCGTCGCGCCCACGGTGTGCCCGTCGGGCAGTCCCACCGACAGGTCCTCGTCGCGTTCGACGACGTGGTCGGCGGTGACGATCAGCCCGTCGGCGGCCCAGACGATGCCGCTCCCCGGCCGGCGCCGCCGGCCGTCGACACGGACGACCGTCCGTCCGGCGGTTTCGACGGCCTCGGCCAGGGCGTCCGAGAAGCGGGCCAGTTCACCCGCACCTGCCGGCTGCTCCTCGCTCGCGGTCGCGCCGGTTTCTGCGTTGGATGTGCTCATGCGATGCCTCCTCATCAGATCGGAGCGGGTTCCTGCCCGTTTCGGGCAACCCGCCTCTGATGAGAACCGTACGCCCAAAGGGCACCGGGCGGCATCGGTCGTTCGAGCAGGGAGTGCCTAGCCGTTTGGGTAGGCCTAGCCGGCGTACTGTTGCGCCAGGCGCACGACGTAGTCGCGCTCTGCGGGGCCGAACCAGGGTGGGTCGCCGGCGGCGGCGTTCTCACGCGCATGATCGGGGTTGGCGGTGGCCGGGATCGCGGTCGTGACGCGGGGGTCGCTGAGCAGCCACTTGAGGAGCGCCTGCGCCCAGGTGCGGATGCCGAACGGCGCCAGGGGATCGAGCTGCTCGACCGGCACGCGCGCCTTGGCGAGCGTACCCTGCCCGACGGGGCGCATGATCAGCACGCCGAGACCGAGACCGGCGGCCAGCGGCAGCACTTCGCGCTCCACTTCGCGATCGAGTGGGTTGTACGGCACTTGTATGCTCGTGATCCGGCCGGTGCACATGATATCCATGAGCTCCGGAAGGGCGCTGTGTGCATAATGCGTTGCGCCGATCGAGCGGACCTTCCCTTCGTCTCCGAAGCGTTCGAGCTGATCCAGGCGGGTGCGCCAGGCGACCAGATTGTGGACCTGATACACGTCGACCCAGCCGTCGTAGTAGCCGAGCGCCCTCCGGAATTGCGCTTCGGCCTCGCGGTCGTCGGGAGTCCACACTTTGGTCGCGACGATCGCCCGATCGCGCCGGCCGCGCAGGGCGTCGCCGAGGACGCGCTCGGCTTCGCCGTACATCGGCGACGAGTCGAAAAGCGTAATCCCTGATTCGAGCGCGACGTCGACGACCTGGTGCCGGCGGCGCTCCGCCGCCGCACCGCGCACGTCGAACGTCTTCCACGTGCCCATGCCGACGACGGGGACGTCCAGGCCGGATGTTCCGAGCCTACGCTGTTCCATATATCTCCTCGCTTCGAGCTTTCAGCGGTCAGCCTTCGGCGCCATACCGCCGCCCGGGCGCGATTTATCGCGCCCCTACATCGTCACTACCCACTGCCCACTGCCCAGTCACTCCCTGGCCGTGCATCTGTGGATTGTTCGTCTCAATCGCCGTGCCACGCTTGGGGGTTGACGAGGTGCTTGGGGCGTTTGCCCTGGAGGGCAGCGACGATGTTTTCGGCGGCGACGCGGGCCATGCGGGCGCGGGTGGCGTAGGTCGCGCTGCCGAGGTGCGGCGCGAGCACGGCAGTCTCGCAGGAGAGGAGCGGATCGTCGGGCGAGATGGGCTCCTGCTCGAACACGTCGACGCCAGCGGCCGCGATGCGGCCGTTCTGAAGCGCGTCGGCGAGCGCACGTTGATCGACGATGGCGCCTCTGGCGGTGTTGACCAGGATAGCGGTTGGCTTCATCAGCGCCAGCTCGCGCGCGCCGATGAGCCCGCGCGTTTCCGGCGTGAGCGCGCAGTTGATCGTGACGAAGTCGGACTCGCGGAGGAGATCGTCGAGTGAGCGGTACTCGGCCTCGAGTGCGACTTCGGCTTCCGGTCGACGCGTGCGGCCGGTGTAGCGCACGCGCATGCCGAAGCCCGAGGCGCGCCGTGCCACGGCGCTCCCGATGGTGCCCAACCCGACGATTCCCAGTGTGGCGCCGTGCACGTCGGCGCCCAGGAGGAGCATGGGATCATAGCCCTGCCACGCGCCGCTGCGCACGTAGCGGTCGGCCCGAGCGACGTGCCGGGCGGCGGCAAGGAGCAGCGCCCACGTCTGGTCGGCGGTCGTCTCGGTCAACGTGCCGGGGGTATTACAGACGAGGATGCCCCGGCGCGTCGCCTCGGCGACGTCGACGTAGTCGTAGCCGACGCCAAACCCGGAGATCACCCTCAGGTGAGGCGCTTGCGCCATCGCCGCGGAGTCGAGTCGGTCAGTTGGCGGGAGCGCGAACACGGCATCGGCTTCCTTGAGCGCCTCCATCAGGGCCTCGCGCGGCGCTGCCTCGGTGCCCTGCCAGACGCGCATGTCGGCGACCTCGCGCAGCAAGGAGAGCCCCGCATCAGGGAAAGGCCACGAACAGAATACGATTGGCTTGCGTGTCTCGGTCGTCTTGGTCGTCTCGGTCATGGCCCGCATCATACCGCATGGGGCCGGCCCTAGATCAGCAGGCGTACGCGACGCGGACGAGGCTCTCGAGGCGCTGGACGAGAAAGGTGATCTCCGGCCGCGAGCGCAGCTTCTGGTACCTGGGAAGATGCCAGAAGAGCGCCAGGCTGGTGCGATGGCAGATATCCAGCACCAGCCGGCCGAGGGCAGGCCGCAGACCGGCGTTGCGGGCCGGCTCGCGCGTGCGCCGGTAAGCGTACTGCGGCGCGCCGTCAAGGCGGCCGCGCAGGATCGCCTGCGCCAGCGCATCGGCGACCATCTCGGCCCGGCGCTCGGCGCTGGAACGACCGACCGGCTCGCGGCCCTCGACGTACTCCAACCGGCTGAAAAAGGTGCGCGAGGCGTGCGGCGCCTCGTCGATGAGCGCGTGGGCAAGCAGGTGGGCATAGACGGCCAGCCGCTCGTCGGGCGCCAGCCGGTCAGAGACAACGATCTCGACGCCGCGGTGCGAGGCGATCAAGAACCCTTTGAGGTCCTGCAAAGCGCCGGTGGCTTCACAGTGTATGCCCAGTTCTTCGAGCGTGCGCCGCGCCAGCCAGTCGCGCCCGGACTTGGGCACCACCCGTTGTCCCAAGCGGCCGGGCTCCGCCTGCCCGCCATCGGGTGCGGCGCCATCTCCCTCCGGCCGGGAGACGCCATCGGATAGCGGCCGGCGCAGGCGCTCGGCCAGGAGTGTCGCCGCGCGCTCAGGTTCCAGCATCATTGGTGGGAAACCTCTCCGTCCACGACTGTTCTCAACTGCGCACGATCGTCTTTGATCACGTCGACGTCCGTCCGATTACCGGCGGCTGCCAAGCGGCATCCGATGCTCCGGCGCATCCGCGGTGCGCAGCCCCAACACGTGCCAGAGTAGCTTGCGGCGCAGCACAATCTGGTCCGGTAGCGGCAGCGCCCGGTAGCGGCGCAGCATCGTGTCGAAATGGGCTAGGTCCTCCGAAGACCACGGCACATAGTAGCCCGCCAACTCCATCAGCTCTCGAAACGCCGGGGCGGAGAGGCTGGCGCAACACAGCGCCCAGCCGACCAACCGCTCGAGCGTCAACGGGGCGTCGAGCACGCCCTGCTCGTACCGCGAAATCATGCTCTGGGTGACGTGGTAGCCGAGATCCTCTAGGTCACCCGATAGGCGGGCCTGGCTCGTGGCCGCCGCACTGACGCGCAACTCGCGGAGACATGCTCCCACCCGCTCGCGAATTGCGCTCCAGCGCGCAACCTGGACTTCGTCTCGATCGGCCATCTGTCCTCTTGGGGGTGTCCCGATTGGTATGCTTACACGCTGTCTGGCGGCCACACGGTCACCCTGTGGCCGCCACGGTATGTTCGGCGGCTGCCGGCACGCGCCATCGATCGACAGCGCACTGTACGAGCCTAGCATAGCAAGCGCCGGTGATGCGTGCCATGCACCCCCGGCATTGCGGAAGGGCCGGCCACAGCCGTACGCTCAGTGACGGAAACCATAGAGCGCGTCCCTCCGGTCATGGCACGAGCCGGCCGCGGCACGCACTACACCAGGACAGAAACACTTCACCTACGGGGACGAAATAGCGGATGGCAGTGGTGGACGTATTCCAGAAAGCGCCGGGGGCGGCTTCAGCGCCTCCCGCCACCAAGAGCCTTGCACACGGCGCCCCAGCCGCACACCGAGAACGCCGCATACAAACCAACGGTGCCACCGAACCCCAAAGTGGCTTTGGTTTGCCGATGCGCACGTCGACGCGGACGGTATCGATCCAGACCACGCGCCACCTCGAGTTCGTCGACATCACCGACGAGGTCGTCTGCTGTCTCGTCGACTCGGGGATCCGCGATGGCTTTGCCGTCGTCTTCTCACGCCACACCACCGCCGGCATTCGCATTAACGAGCACGAGCCCCTACTCCTGGAAGACATGGCGCGTTTGCTCGAGCAGATGGTCCCAGAGGATGCCGGCTACCGGCACGACGACTTCGCGGTGCGGACGGTGAATCTCACCGAAAACGAACGCGTGAATGGCCATTCGCACTGCCGCAGCCTGCTGTTGGGAGCGAGCGAGACGGTGCCGGTGCTCGGTGGACGGCTGTTGCTCGGTCGCTGGCAGCGTATTTTTCTCGTCGAGCTCGACGGGCCATCCGAGCGCGAGCTGATCGTTCAACTCGTCGGCGGTTGACGACCGAGCCTCGACTCGAACCGCCGCGCGCGCGCCGCCCTTGGGCGTATGGCTATACGCCCCTACTGGTTTACGTTCCTATGGCGGTTGACGACTGGGCGGCGACGTCCCCGGACCAGTGGCCTGCACCCGACGGCTCAGGGCGTGGCGAGTTGAATTCGCCCGTATTCTTTGTATGTTACGCACAGCGACTGCCGCTGGCAGCGCGCGAAGAAGAGGAACGACTAAAGAAGGCCGATGCCGACCGACGAGGTGTCAGCAGCCGCAATTGGGACCCCACAGCAGGCACCGCCGCCGGCCGCAGCGCCGGCTGGATCGGCGGTGGCCACGCCGGTCGTGCCGGCGAAGCGGCCGGCGGCATTCCGCCGGTGGACGTACGCCGCCGCCGGCCGCCGCGATCTCCGGCTGGATTTTCTGCGTGGCTTCTGCGCGTTCGCCATGGTGGTCGACCACCTCGGCGGGGCGTCGTTTCTGTACCCCTTCACCGGTGGCAACCGGTTCTTCGTCTCGGCTGCTGAGGGCTTCATCTTCTTGTCCGGTCTGTTGGTGGGATTGATCTACGGGCCGCGTATCCTCCGTGATGGCCTGACGGTCGTTCAATTGCACCTCCTGCGTCGCGCGCTCACGCTGTATGGTGTCACGCTCGGCCTGACGTTCACCTTTGTCGGCCTGTCGCGCCTGGCGGATATGCCGTGGCTGCAGGACGTGGAGCGACTGACGCCGCCGCTCGTCGTCAGTATCTTGACGCTCCATTACACCTACTACCTGGTGGATGTGATGCTGTTCTACACGCTGATGCTCGCCATCGCGCCGCTCGGGCTGCTCCTCCTTCACACCGGGCACACCGCGGTCGTGGTGGGGCTATCCGTTGGACTATGGGCGCTCTACCAGTGGTTTCCGGAGGCCGCGCAGGTGCCGTGGACGATCGTCAATAACCAGACGTTCAACGTCCCGGCGTGGCAGCTCTGGTTCTACGGGGGGATGGTGATCGGCTATCACCGAAACTGGGTCTGGAAGCGGGCCAGCCGGCTGCCACGGATTCCCGCGGTGGCGTTGCTGGTCACGGCGGCGGTCGGGCTGATCGCGCTGCGTCTGACCGATGGTGCGCCGCTCGCCGGTATCGCGGGGACGCCCGACGGGCCGGCGGCAATCGAGCTGCTCTTTGGCAAGGAAAGCGCCCGTCCCGGTCGCGTGCTCGCCTTTGCGGTCTTCTTTCCGCTGTTTTACCTTACGCTTACGTACGTGTGGCGGCCGTTGGAGCGGGCGAGCGGCTGGCTGATGATCCCCTTTGGCGCAAACGCGCTGTACGTGTATGCGGTCCACCTGTTCGCGGTCTACCTGAGTGCACTGTTCCTACCCTACGTGCCAGGCTTCGATCGCTTCGATCCGGTCCAGAACACCGCCGTCCAGATTGCGGCGGTGCTGGCCATCTGGCTGATGGTCAAGCGCGAACTACTGTTCGACGTGATTCCGAGGTAAGGTCGGGGACCAGCGTCCGGGCGATTAGAACCGGGTGCAAGCAACAGATCCGCGGACCGCCACTGGCTGTAGGGGCGTATCGCCATACGCCCAGGGGCGGCGGCCGGGTGTATGGCGATACGCCCCTACACGTACTCCCCGCATCCGGAAGTTTCGCCTGCACCCATTAGAAC
>JACQGX010000082.1 GCA_016199265.1 Chloroflexota bacterium
AACTCGCGAAGGACGCTCAAGCGCCCTCTGGTAGCCTGCTTGAGCTGGCTTGGTTCACGTAGCCGGGCGGCTTCAGCCCGCGGCAGGGCCGCCAGGTCCGATACCGTCCCTTGTTACTGACTTTGGGACAGTCTCCGCACGACCGGCGGGGCTACCGGCGGCACGACGGGTGGAGCAACCGGTGGGTTAACGGGCGGCTCGCGCTAGTGAGCTAGAGCCGGAACGACACCACAGCTCCATAGACGAGCTGGTGTATTGAGGGGTAGTGGGGGTGACGCGGTCACGCAGTCACCCCCACTGCTTCCTAATTTATGTCTATAAGGTGGGCGGCAAGGATGGTGGTGTTCACGACCTCTTCCTTCGGACGCCGCCATCGTCTGCGCGCGCATAGGAGCCGGCCATGCGGCGGCCGGCGGAGGTGACGTTGGTAGGGCTGAGATCGGCGATGCAGGCGAGCTCGTCACCGTGAACGTGGCCAGGGTTGGCGGCGGCAAAGAAGGCAATGTGGGGGGTTTGGAGGCGGTGCGGCTCGATCTCGGCGACGCCGGCACGCAAGGGAGATGGCTGGGCAAAGCGGATGATGCCGCGCGCCGGATCGTATTCGGTCGGGAACTTGAGGCGGCCCAAGACGTCGAGCAGTCGCTTGGCGGCCGGCGGCGTCGGCTGCGTGTAGGTGGGAAAGAACTCGCGGAAGAAGACGGGCAGGAAGCGGTAGGTCTTGTAGCCGGAGCAGATGAGGAACCAGTAGACGCAGGCGCGGCGAATGCGGGCGGCGAGGGCGAAGACGTGCTGGGCCCAAAGGCGGGGCAAGGCGGTTTCGCCCCAGTAGGCCTGCTCGACGATCGTATCGCCGGAGAAGAAGGCGACGACGGGCTGGTCGTCGGCGACGGCATGGAGCTTCATGAGCGTGGAGAAGCCTTGAATCTCGCCGGAGGCAGAATCGGCGAGGAGGATGGCCCATTCCTTTTCGGCCAGGTCGCGCTCAAATTGGTAGCGGGTGACGCCGGCGAAGTACTCGGCCATGAGGGCGTACGTGCGGCTGCGCTGGAGCAGGGTCAACGATTCGATGGGGACCACGTCCCCGGTGAGACGGCCGCCTGGTGGCGACGGAGCCCCCCTCCACCCCCAGCCCCTTCTCCCACGCGTGGGAGAAGGGGAGTCAGAGGGCGGCGATTTCGACGTAGGGAAGACGGCGGTCGAGTCGGTCATGGAAGGCTTCTTCGCCTTTCGGGGAGACGGTATAGAGGCGGCTGTGGTAGGCGACGTGGCGGGCGACGACGAAGTCTTCGACACGAAAATCACGGGTGAGCGGAGTATCGAGGAAGTCGGATTCGGTGTAGGCGGGGAAGAACTGGCGGGCGGAGCCGTGCTGCCGGAGGAAGGCGACGATCTCGCCGAGGGTTGCCGCCGAGCCGCGATCGATCTCGTAATCCTGGTGACGCTCCGGTTGGGGCGCCTGCACGAGCAGCGCGAGGGTGCAGAGCCGGGTGACTTCCCTGAAAGTGGGAAAGTGGCGCCGGGGGCGGGAGACGAACAGACCGTACGCTTGGTGGTTCTCCTCGATGATAGTGGCGAGGTAGCCGGCGACGCGGCCATCGGCGTGCAGTTGTTCGAGGCCACGCAGGAATCGAGCGGTCAGCCAGCGGCCGCGGTACGGCCCATCGACGCGGAGCTGGCCGAGGTAGCCGACCTCCTCGGGGTGGCCGTTGACGAAGAGCGGGCGGGTGGCGCGGCTCGCGACGGCCGCGACGTCGCCACCGGGCAGGCGGCGGGCAATGGCGACCTGCCAGAAGTGGCCCATGGTGCCGCAGCCGAGGAAGTAGCTGGGCTCGCGCTCGAAGCCAAGGGTGATGCTTCCGGGGATCGGATTGTCGGCGACGAGCCGGCGCAGGGCAGCATCGTCGGCCGGCGTGGCGAGCTCGACGCGCCATTCTGATGTCGATGTGCACCACGGAGACACGGAGACACGGAGATTGTTTTCTGCTCTGTGTCTCCGTGTCTCCGTGGTGGACGTATCCATCAGCCGACCTTGAGGAGAGGCGCAGTGTGGGCTTGGTCGCCGAGGGGGTAGTCGCGGCGCTGGAGGACTTCCTTGCGCATGAGGGAGTTGATGACGAAAAAGTTCGTCCACATGAAGAAGCTGTTGCTGTTGACCTGGAAGTCGAGGCTGCGCTTGAAGATGGACGGCCAGCTATAGAAGGCGGCGCGGGCCTCGATGCAGCGCCGGCGGACGAGCTCGGGCGTCATGCCGCGGGGGACGAAGGGCACCATGCCGTAGCGGTAGTCGGGATGGAGCCACCAGCGGTCGAAGAGGAGGCGGCGTTCGCGCGCGAGGCGCTCGTAGAGGGGCGTGCTCGGGAACGGCGTGAGGTGGTTGAAGGCGACCATGTAGAAGCGGTGCCGCATGGCGAAGTCGAGCGTCTCGCGGAAGGTGTCGCCATTGTCGTCGTCGTAGCCGAGGATGAAGGTGACGTAGAGGCGGATGCCGTGGCGGCGCAGATTGGCGAGCGCGGTCTCGTAGCCGCCCTTCATCGTGTTGAAGCCCTTGTGCATCCGCTTGAGATTGTCGGGGTTGAGGGTCTCGAAGCCGATGAGCAGTCCCTGGCAGCCGCTGGCCCTGATGAGGCGGAGGAACTCGTCGTCGTGCGCCGCGTTGATGCTGGCCTGGCTGACCCAGCGGATCTTGAACGGGATCAGGGCGCGGAAGAACTCCTTGGCCTGGTCCATGTTGGAGGTGATGTTGTCGTCGACGAAGAAGACGAGCTTCTTGTTCATGCGCCGGAGCTCGTCGACGATCTCGCCGGAGGGGCGGCGCGTCTGGGTGCTGCCGAAGTAGGACTGGATGGCGCAGAACTCGCAGCGGAAATGGCAGCCGCGACCGGCTTCGACGAGGCCGATGGGGAGGTAGCGCTTGCCGGCGAAGATCGAGCGATCGGGCCGCAAGCCGGTGAGTGAGGGGCGCTGGGGCTGTTGGTAGAAGCGTTTGAGCCGGCCGCTGCGGAAGTCGTCGATGACGTGGTGCCAGAGACCCTTGGCTTCGCCGGCGACGACGGCTTCGGCATAGTCGGTGACTTCGTCGGGTACGAGGGTAGGATGGAAGCCGCCCATGACAACGGGGACGCCGCGCCGGCGGTATTCGGAGGCGATCTGGTAGGCGCGCTTGGCGGTGTAGGTTTCGACACTGAGGGCGACGAGATCGGCCGGCTCGTCGTAGGGAATGCGCTCCATACGGTCGTCGTAGAAGCGCATCTGGACGTCGGGCGGCGTGAGGCCGGCGAGGACGGCGGGGGCGAGCGGCTCCATCTGCCAGGAGCGGATGTACGGCTCGCCGAGGCGCCGGCCGACGCAGGGGTGGATAATGGTGAGCTTCACGGATTCACCACGGAGACACAGAGACACAGAGCGGTTTTGAGCCGTGGATTCTCCCACTGTCATCCCGCGCTCTCCCACTGTCATCCTGAGCGCAGCGAAGGATCTGGTGCATCGTCCGATCAGCATGAGACGTCACGTGGAGATGGCGCCAAGGAGTCGGGGGGATTCGGTGGGCCAGTCGCAGGTGTAGAACTGGTGCAGGCGGTGGGCGTAGAAGCGGTAGCCGAGGTTGGCGGGGATGGCGATGGGGAGCTGGATGCGGGCGCCGAGGAGTCGCTTGGCGATGGAACGGTAGGAGTAGGTTTTCTTCCACGCCCATTCGGTGCCGCGGAGGAGCTCGTCGGGGGTCATTTGGCGGGGCTGGAAGAGGACGTGCTGGCCGTCGTAGCGGCTCCAGTCTTCGGTGAGGAGGCGGCCTTCGGCCTTGAGGCGGTGGAAGAGGGGCGTGCCCGGGAAGGGGGTGAGGATGGCGTAGCGGGGCAGATCGATGTTGGTGTCCATGACGAAGTCGACGGTTTCGGCAAACGTGTCGCGGGTGTCGTGGTCGAAGCCGAAGACGAAGCAGCCCATGATGGCGATGCCCCGCTCGTGCAGGCGCCGGACGACGTAACGGTAGTCCTTGCGGAGGTTGAAGGTCTTGTTGGTCTCGGCGAGCGACTGAGGCGAGAGCGACTCGAGGCCGATGAGGATGCCGCGGCAGCCGCTGCGGGCGGCGAGGTCGAGCAGGTCGTCGTCCCAGGCGAGTATGGTAGTAGCAAGCCCGCCCCAGGTGAGCTTGAGCGGGATCAGCGCGGTAAAGAGTTCCTTGGCGTAGGCGACGTCGGCGATGAGGTTGAGGTCGAGGAAGATCAGACGGCGGGCGCGCATGTGGCGGATCTCGGCGATGACGTCGGCGATCGGCTTTTGCAGTGGGCGTCCCATGCGGAAGAAACGACGCAGAACTCGCAGCGATGGATGCAGCCGCGCGTCGCCTCGATCGTGTGTACGGTGGCGAAGTTGCTCGACGGCAGCAGCTCACGGCGGGGGAACGGCAGGTTGGCGAGGCTGAGGCCGGGCTCCTGGACGTAGCGCGCCTCCATGCGGCCGGCGACGAAATCGCGGAGCAACTGGGGCCACGTTTGCTCGGCATAGCCGACGACGACCGAATCGGCGTGGCGCGCCGCTTCGTCGGGCAGCAAGGTGGGATGCACGCCGCCGAGCACGACGGGAACACCGCGCCGGCGAAAGGCGGCGGCGAGCTCGTACGAGCGGGGAGCAGTGCCGGTAATGGCACTAATACCGACGAGATCGGCATCGGCGTTCGGTGCTTGCGGATCGACGTCGGCAATGCCCTCGTCGACCAGCGTCACGCCGGCGTTGAGCTCGGGCGGGACGAGGGCCGCAAGGGTAGTGAGCGTGAGCGGCGCGTAGCGGAGCGACTTCTTCCAGATGCCGGTGCGATGCCGGTAGAGTGGTCCCCGAGGCGAGAGCAGGAGGATGCGAAGCCTCTTGCTGTCGCTGCTACTTGAATACGGAGCCTGCGCCGCCAAATGTCCCTCCCATCTTGCCGGCGTTGTGCTGTTCAGGGTACCGGCGGCGGGCTGTCGCGTCAATGTATGCTAGTGGGAAAGACGAGTGCGTGTGCTCGTGCGCATGCGCGGACGGGGCGCGCCGAGCCGCGACGAGGCGCGAAGGAGGTGAAGCGCGTCATGAATCGGGATGAGGTGCTCGCGCGGGTACGTGCCGAGGGCGTACGCCTGGTGCGCTTTCTCTACTGCGACAACGCCAACATCGTGCGTGGCAAGGCGGCACATGCCGGGGGCTTCCGGATTTTCTCGATTCCGGCATTGGCCTGACCGTGGCGATGCAGGGCTTCTGTCTCACCGAGCACTTGGCGCCAGGCACGGCACTCGGACCTGTGGGCGAGGTGCGGCTCGTGCCCGACCTGAACACCTTCGCACTCCTGCCCTACGCGCCGGGTGAGGCGCGCCTGCTCTGCGACATGCTCCGCCTAGACTGGACGCCGTGGGAGAACTGCCCGCGGTCGTTCCTCAAGCGCGCGTCCGCGCAGGCCGCCTCGGCAGGAATCACGGCGCAGGCAGGGTTCGAGTACGAATTCTATCTCGCGCGTGAAGTGGACGGCCGGTTCGTGCCTGCGGACGATAGCCTCTGTTTCAGCTCGGACGGGATGGACCGGGCCGGTGCGGTCATCGGCGATATCCTGGACGCGCTCGACCGGCAAGGGCTGACGCCGCGCCAGTACTACCCGGAACTCGGGCCGGCACAGCAGGAACTGTCCAATCACCACGCGCCGCTCCCCGCTGCGGCCGACCACCAGATCGCCGTGCGGGAGACGATCCGTGGTGTGGCCCTACGGCACGGGTTGGTGGCGTCGTTCGCCCCCAAGCCGTTCCCGGACCAGGCCGGCAGTGGCTGCCACGTGCACCTCAGCCTGTGGCGTAACGGGCGTAACCTCCTGTACGACCCGGACGGGGCTGCCAGCCTGTCGGTGCTCGGGCGCCACTTCGTCGCCGGCATCCTCACGCACCTCCCGGCACTTCTGGCGATCACGTGCCCCAGCGTCAACTCGTACCGGCGGCTGGCGCCGAACCGGTGGAGCTCCGCCTACACCTGCTGGGGGCCGGACAACCGGGAGGCGGCGGTACGTGTGGCGTCGCCGTTTCGGGGCCGGGAGGAGTCGACCGCGAACATCGAGATCAAGGCCGTGGACGGAAGCGCCAACCCGTATCTCGCGCTCGGCGCACTCCTGGTCGCCGGCCTGGACGGAATCCAGCGTGCGTTGGATCCCGGCGAGCCACTGACCGTCAACCCAGACGATTTGGATGAGGACGAGCGCCGCCGGCGCAACATCCGCCGCTATCCCACCACGTTGGGCGAGGCAGTGGCAGAATTGGAGCGCGACAACGTCTTGCTTGACGCCATCGGCCCGGCCTTGGCGCGCGAGTTCGTGGCGGTCCGACGGGCAGAGTGGAACGACCTCGGCAATGTGCTGGTAGAGGAGGAGATCGCCGCCCATTTCCGGCGGTATTGAGACCGCCGCACCGACGGCGCTCACCACCGAGCACGGAGCTCTCCTGCCTCGGCTGCCGCAGCGGGTACCAACGAACCATTTCTATCGTAGCCAAGCGCAGAGTAGTGAGCATGGTGTCGTTCGATGAGATCCCGCTCATCGACGGCCACGCACATCCGCTGTTGTTCCGGCACGTCGCTGCGCGGGAGCGCTTCGCCCGGTTCTTCACCGAGGCGGATGCCCCAGAAGTGGTCGAGCGCCACGCGCCGCAGACGCTCTTTTACCGCCACGCGCTACGGGAGTTAGCAGCCCTTCTCGGCTGTGAACCGACCGAAGAGGCGCTGGTCGCTGCGCGGGCGGCGCTGGACTTCGAAGCCTACTTGAGCCGCCTGCTGGCGGATGCTCGTGTCGAAGCGGTGTTGCTCGACGACGGCTATCCACGCACCGGCGCCCTCTCCGTGACCGAGGTCGCCGCGGCCGGTGGGGTGCCGGCCTGGCGGGTGCTGCGCATCGAGCGGCTGCTCGAGGACCTCATCCCAGCGCACGATTCGCTCGCGTCGCCCGAGGCCGCCGTCATGCGTGAACTGGAGGCCGCCGCGCCGGGGCTCGTCGCCATCAAGAGCGTGATCGCCTATCGCACCGGGCTGTGCATCGCCCCGCCGAACGGGCACGGAGCCGAACGGGCGCTGGCCGAGGTGCGCGCTGCCTGGAACGGTACTCCGGGGCGGCTGGCGACGAAGCCTCTGCTCGACCGCATGCTCATCCGAGCGGCCAACTGGGCGGCGGCGCACCGGCTGCCGCTCCAACTGCACACCGGGTTCAGCGACCGCGACCTCGATCTCCGCCTCGCCAATCCGCTCCACCTCCGGCCGCTGCTGGAGGGAGGGGCGCTGGGCGGTGGTCTGGTGGTGCTGCTGCACGCCGCGTACCCGTACGTGCGGGAGGCGGGTTACCTGGCCAGCATCTACCCAAACGTCTACGTGGACGTCTCCTTGGCCACACCGCTGCTCGCCGGGCCGGGGCTGACGCGGGTGCTGGAGGAATTGCTCGCGCTGGCGCCGATCACGAAGGTCGTCTATGGCTCCGATGCCTGGGGCGTCCCTGAGTGGTTCTGGCTGGCCGCTCGTGCCGCCCGCCGGGCGCTAAGTGAAGTATTGACGTGGCTGCCCGAATGGGAGGCACGCTGGGCTGCGCGCCGTATCCTGCACGACAATGCCACCGGGTTGTACCGACTGGAGACATTCGGGACACAAGACTGACCAACACAGTTTGTGAACCGAGTTTGCACTGTTTGCCGGCGCGGCGAGAAAATGGTAGCCTGCTAACGTAAGGACAACTCCCGACGATGGACAACCACTTGTTGTTCTGGCTCGCAAGCTCACCGGTATTGATGCCGCGCGGGAAGGGAGTGCCTTATTGCGACTAGGTCGTATTCGCTGCTAGCTGTTTGGCCGTGGGCACTCTCTCGCGCCCACGGCTTTTTTGTTCCTGCTCTGGGCTGCCGTCCGTTCCGGGGTCACCCCGGCTACTGATCCGGCTATTGAGTGCGTACCGTACCCACCGGATGGCGCCAGATCCAGATGGTGAACGCGGCCGTGGAACGCGCCGTGGGTTGCCCACCTCCCCGCTGCTCGGCCGCCCATGCACGCCACCTACCCCTTTGCCGTGATCGTCGACGCCGCCATCACCATCACCATCGCTCAGAGCATTTCTCGATGAACATCATGCGATCAAGCTCTCGTCCCAGGATGCTGGACGCGGCCGCGCCGCGGCGCGCCGGCTTGCTCCTGCGCTACTTGTGGCCGCAGCGCGGTTGCGTGCTCCTCCTCGCGGCGCTGTTGCTCGGCAGTATCGGGCTGCAGTTGGTTGGTCCGCAGATCGTCCGCTATTTCATCGACGCCGCCCGGGCCGGGCTGCTCTTTGTCGGCTCGGCGCTGGCCAACCAGGTGCTGACCGTCGCCGCGACGTACGCCGGCGAGCACGTCGGCTGGACGGCCACCGACGCGCTGCGCGTCGACCTGCTCCGCCACTGCTTGGAGCTGGACATGCCGTTCCATCACGCCCGCACGCCGTGCGAGCTGATCGAGCGTGTCGACGGCGACGTGACGGCGCTCTCCAACTTCTTCTCGCGCTTCGTGATCCTTATTCTGGGCAGCGGCCTCGTGCTGGCCGGGGTGCTCGCCCTGTTGTACCGGGAGGACTGGCGAGTGGGTGTGGCGCTGACGGCGTTCGTCGCCGTCGCACTATCGGTGCTGCTGCGCGTGCGCGACGTAGCCGTGCCGCACTGGCGCGCCGACCGCGAGGCGAGCGCCACCGTCTACGGCTTCCTCGAGGAGCGACTCCTCGGCCTACCGGACATCCACGCCAACGGCGCTCAACCGTACGTCATGCGCCGGTTCTTCGAGCTCGCGCGCCGGCGCTTTCATGCCGGGCGGAGGGCCATGCTCATGGGCTCGGCGGTGTCGCTGGTGACGAACGTGCTGTTCACGCTCGGGTTCGTCATCGCGCTCGGGCTTGGCGCAGTGCACTACGCCGGCGGCGCCATCACGCTGGGCACGGTCTACCTCATCTACTACTACACCTGGATGCTGCGCCGCCCGCTGGAGCAGATCACGCGCCAGATCCAGGACCTCCAGAAAGCAAGCGCGAGCATCCTGCGCGTCCAGGAACTGTATGACACGCGCAGCCGGATTGAGGATGCGCCGCCGGACATCGCCGTGCCGCTGCCGGCAGGGCCGCTCTCAGTGGAGTTTCGCAACGTGACGTTCGGCTACGCGACGACCGACGACCGATCCTTCGACAAGCTCAGGACAGGCTTTCCAACGACCGCAGATCCCGCCTTGCCTCCGAGCGACCGCGGAGACGGGGATCGGTCGTCGGTCGTCGGTCGTCGGTCGTCCGGTCCGGTCTTGCGCGACCTCTCCTTTTCCCTCGCCCCGGGCAGGACGCTGGGCGTGTTAGGGCGCACCGGCAGCGGGAAGACGACGCTCACCCGGCTCCTCTTCCGGCTGTACGACGTCGATGCGGGCGCGGTCTGCGTCGGCGGGGCAGACGTGCGCCGGGTGCGCCTGGTCGAACTGCAGCGGCGCATCGGATTGGTCACGCAGGAGGTGCAGCTTTTCCGGGCGACGGTGAGGGACAACCTCACGCTCTTCGACTCGAGCGTGCCGGACGGCCGCCTGGTAGAGGTGATCGACGAGATAGGGCTTTCCGGTTGGTTCTGCGCCCTGCGCGGCGGCCTGGACACGGAGCTTGCCGCGGGCGGCGGCCTCTCCGCCGGCGAAGCGCAGTTGCTGGCACTCACGCGGGTCTTTCTGCGCGATCCGGGGCTGGTCATCCTGGACGAAGCCTCGTCCCGCCTGGACCCGGCGACGGAGGCGCTGATCGATCGCGCCGTGCGCCGCCTGCTGCGCGACCGCACGGCCATCGTGATCGCGCACCGGCTGGCGACCGTCCAGCGTACCGACGACGTCCTGGTACTCGATCGCGGCCGCGTGCTGGAGCACGGCCCGCGCGTAGCGCTCGCCGCCGATCCAACGTCGCATTTCTCGCGGCTGCTCCGCGCCGGTGCCACATTGGGCAGCGGTGAGCGCATCGACGAACTTGTAGGCGAGTTCATAGAGGAACCGGAATGACCACCGCGAACGTAGTAAACGAGGCGAACGTTAGGAATGCTAGGAGCGCCAGGAACACGATGTCCACCGCCCGATTCCTGTGGGAGCTGGTGCGTTTTCGGCCCGGCCTGTACTTCCTGGACGTGTTCCTTTCGATTCCTTTTTATTGTGCGCCGCTCGTGCTCGGCCTGGTGGTGCGCGCGGTGTTCGATCAACTCTCCGGGCAGGCCGCAGCCGGGCTGAATCTATGGACGCTGCTGGCGCTGCTGGTGGCGACCGAGCTGGCCGGCGCCGGCGTACACCTGTCGTATGGGTACGTCTGGGTGCTCTACGCCTTCCACCTGGATGCGCTGCTGCGCAAGAACCTCTTGGAGCATCTGCTGCACCGCTACGGCGCCCGCGCGCTGCCCGAATCGGCGGGCGACGTGGTCAGCCGCTTCCGCGACGACGTGAACGAGATCGAGGCGGCGGTGGAAGCCTGGATCGACTTGACCGGCAAAGCGGTGTTCGCCGTGATCGCCGTGGTGGTGATGCTGCGGATCAACGCACCGGTCACCATCGCCGTCTTCGTACCGCTCGTCGGCGTCGTCGCGGTGGCGAACGCGCTGGGCGGCCACCTTAAGCGCTACCGTGAAGCGAACCGCGAGACGACCGGCCGGGTGACCGGCTTCATCGGAGAAGTGGCCGGCGCGGTGCAGGCGGTGAAGGTCGGTTCGGCCATCCCGCACGTGACGCGCCGGTTCGAGACGCTGTGCGACGCGCGCCGCGCCGCCGCGGTGAAGGACCGCGTCTTTACCGAGGCGCTCGATTCGCTCAACCTGAATGCGGCCGATTTGGGCGCGGGCCTGGTGCTGCTGCTGGCCGCGCAGGCAATGCATGCCGGGACGTTCACCGTCGGCGACTTCGCGCTCTTCGTCGAGTACTTTGCTTGGGTCACCGGCTTCCCGCGGTGGCTGGGCCGGGCGGTAGCACGTTACAAGCAGGCGGAGGTGTCGGTTGATCGCCTGGCCGAGCTCCTGCGTGAGGCGCCGCGCGAGACGCTCGTCGCCCACGGTCCGGTCTACCTGAGCGGATCGTTCCCAGACGTGCCGGCTGTCGCCAAGACGCTCGCCGACCGCTTGGCGCTACTGGAGGTGGAAGGACTCACCTACCGTTACCCGGCGAGCGGGCGCGGCATCGTCGACGTGCGCTTCCAGTTGGGGCGCGGCACCCTGACCGTCGTCACCGGCCGCATCGGCTCGGGGAAGACGACGCTGCTCGCGGTGCTGCTCGGTCTGCTGCCACGCGATGCCGGCGTGATCCGCTGGAACGGCCAGATTGTCGAGAACCCCACCACCTTCTTCGCACCACCGCGGAGCGCCTACACGCCGCAGGTGCCGCGGCTGTTCAGCGAACCACTGCGGCACAACGTGCTCCTGGGATTACCGGATGACCCCATTCGGCTGGCGACCGCGATTCGCTCGGCCGTTTTGGAGCGCGACGTCGAGGTTTTGGAGCACGGTCTGGACACCGTCGTCGGGCCCCGCGGCGTGCGTCTCTCCGGCGGCCAGATGCAGCGCACGGCGGCCGCCCGGATGTTCGTCCGTGGACCCGAGCTCCTGGTCTTCGACGATCTCTCCAGCGCGCTGGACGTGGAAACCGAACGGACGCTGTGGGAACGCCTCTACGAGCGGCAGGATACCACGGTGCTCGCCGTCTCGCACCGCCCGGCGGTGCTGCGCCGCGCCGACCAGATCATCGTGCTCAAGGACGGACGCGTCGAGGCGCAAGGCCGACTCGATGCGCTCCTCGCCGCCTCAGGCGAGATGCTGCACCTCTGGCGTGACCAGCAGAGTGTTGCCTAACGCATCGACAAGGTGCTGAGGCACGTGAGGATGTCATCGCCTAGAGGAGATGGTAGTCGCCGCATACTATACTTGACCGAGTGCTTGATTGATGGCTCAAAGGTGAACGAAAGGTGAACGAGGTGAATATGGAGCGCACGGTCAGCGCTACGGAGGCGAGAATCCACTTTGGCGAGTTGATGCGGCAGGTGGTGGAGGCAAAGAGGCCGGTGATCGTGGAGCGAGGCGGGAAGCCACAGGTAGTGGTGCTTTCGTTCGCCGACTATCAGCGGCTGCAGGCGGACCAACGACGGCAGCCGACCTGGCAAGGGCTCCTGGCGCACGCGCACGCGCTGACGCGTTCAGAATTGAAAGACCGGGTGTTACCGCCGGTGGACGAGATCATCGAGCGGATGCGCGAGGAGCGAGATGCGGAACTCACTGGCGTGCGTTGATGCCAATCTGGTCGTGCGTGTGGTGGTCGAACCCGACAATGACGCGGTCCAGGGGCAATGGGCGACGTGGCACGGTGAAGGGGTAAGACTCGCTGCTCCGCCGCTCCTTCCCTTCGAAGTTACGAATGCGCTGTATCGTTATCGCCGCGCCGGGTCGATGACTGGTGCCTGGGTGCGTGCCAGCTTGACCGCGGCCCTGGCATTGCCCATCGAGATACATACCTACGCGGGTCTGCACCACCAGGCGGTAGAGCTCGCAGAGCGTTTCACGCTTCCAGCGGCCTATGACGCGCACTACCTGGCTCTGGCCCAACAATTGGGTGCGCCCCTGTGGACGGCCGACCGCCGGCTGTTCCACACGGTGAAGCACTCGCTTTCCTGGGTACACCTCGTCGGGGAGGAATCTGAGGCGCGCTCTGGGTAAGCTCAGGGGCAGCCGCGGGTTCCCGTCCATCGGCTGAGGATTGAGCACGTCTTGTTTGCGCCGGGCGCTGGTGCTAGGATAGGCGGTAGATGAAGGCAAGCGCGTCGCTGCTTGGGAGTGGCTCAAGTTCTTTACCGGCAACGAGGGCCAGAAGTTGGAGGCAGTGGACATGGTGGGGATCCCCTTCACCAAGGCGGCCCAGGACATCTTCGCGAATTCGGTGAAGCAACTGCCTGCGCTCGAGCATCCGGAGGCAATGGGAGAGATCTTGAACAAGTACCCTAATTCGCGCCTCATCGCCGTTGGCACACCGGATATCAA
>JACQGX010000088.1 GCA_016199265.1 Chloroflexota bacterium
ACCGTCACCGCCACCTGCCGTCAGCAACAGCGCTCGGTGCTGGACTACCTCACCGCGGTCTGCACCGCCGCGCAACGCCGTCACCCGATCCCCTCTCTACTGCCGGCCGCGGCGTAGCACCGCTACCCCGTGAACGGCCACCGCCAGGCCAACGTACGCCTCACCCGCCACCCGGCCGCCGCGGGTCACAATCGCCGCCGCGCCCGGCACAACATCGTCTTCGACCCACTGTTCGAGCAACCCGAAGGCGCGCCGCAGCCCGTCCGGGTCAAACGACGCCGCCCGCGCCCCATCTAGCGACACACCGCGCTCTGCCATTCTCGTCATAGTCCCTCCGTGCCTCCTCTGGACAGCGCCATTGTCGCACGATCTCGACGTTTTAGCAACTGTGCATATGTCCATAAATTCATACGTGAATGCATGAGAAGAAGACAAAGTACGGCGGTTCTTCTTTACACATCAGTGCTATACTAAAGCTTGTCATCAGTTAAAGAAGAAACGATCAGGCAATGACTCACATTATGGTGCCGGATGGAGTGCTGCCGTGGTGGCTTTCTGTCGCCGGCTGGCTCATCGCCACCGGACTGCTCGGCGTGACGCTGCGCCGGCTGCGCACCGTCACGTCGTCACGCATGGTACCGCTCGTCGCGGTCATGACCGCCCTGATGGTCGTCGTGATGTCGTTCGAGCTGGTGCCGATCGGCTACGAGCTCCACCTGACGGTGCTCACCGGTCTGGTGATCGGCCCCTGGTACGGCGCGATCGCGGCGCTGCTCTTCAACGTGTTGCGGGCGTTCATCGGCGACGGCGCCTTCACCAACATCGGACTCAATACCGCAGTCACGTGGATCGAGATCGCACTCGGCGCAGCATTCTGGGCGGCGCTTCGACCGCCGGCGCAGCAGGGCCGGCCGGCGGTCGCCGCCGGTGCGGCGACGTTCGCCGGTCTCCTGCTGTCGACGCTCGTCTTCATTGGCGTGATGGGCATCTCGACGGTTGAGCCGGGCGAGCTCGTGGAAACGGGCGCCTATGACGTGGCGGCGGTTGGCTTCAAGGAATCGCCGTTTGGCGGCGGTCTCCTGAGCATCCACCTTTCGGAACCCGAACGCGCGGCCGGGCACGACGACAGCCACGGCGACGCCACCCGTGAGTCCGCCGGGTTTGCGCGCTTCGCGCTGGCCGCGCTGATCCTGGGGGCGATCGGCGCGCTGCTCGAAGCGACGCTGACCGGCGCGATCGTCGCCTATATCGCCCGCGTCCGACCGGGACTGCTCGACCTGCACCCGACGCCGGCGCGCGTACGGCCGGCTTCCGTGTCGGTCGCCTCGTCTCAAGGGTAGGTGTTTTTCACCGCAGAGACGCAGAGAGGGCGCAGAGAGGGCACAGAGAGCATCATGAGTCTTGCCACAGAAAGCACAGAGTACACAGAGAGGTTTCCTGGCCATCTGAGTCCTTTCTCTGTGCTCTCTGTGTGCTCTGTGGCTAACTTCTCGGTGTTCTCTGCGTGGAGTTTGCGTCTCTGCGGTGAGGTCGGTCTTCCATGATCCGATTCGCTTCGCTTGATCGGTGGGCGACGCAGGGCGCGAGCTGGCTGCACCGCGCGTCGCCCGTGGCAAAATGGGCGCTGCTCGGGTCGGCGGTGCTGCTCGCCATCCTGGCGCGTGAGCCGTGGCCGCTGCTGGCCGGATACGCGGTGCTCGTGCTCGCCGTCGCCTCGTGCCGGCTGCCGGTGGGCACACTCGTGCTCGTCTCGCTCCTGCCGGTGCCGATGTTTGGCCTGGTGGCGCTCTCGCGCTGGAACGGCGACGTCAACGTACCGCTGACGATCGTCGCCAAGGGGACACTCACGGCGATGGCCGGCATCGTCGTCGCCGCGACGACGCCCTACCCGGATCTGCTCGCGCCGGCCACCCGCGTCTTGCCGGCGGTGGTGGCCGACAGCCTGGTGCTCACGTACCGCGCCTTGTTCCTGCTGGTGGCGCGGGTCGAGGCATTCCGGCTCGCGCTGCAAGCCCGAGGCGGAGTCTTCGGGCGCCCGGCGCCCGGCGCCCTGCCGTGGCCGGCGCGCGGCACGACGTGGCGCCGCCGCTTCGCGCTCGCCGCGACCGGCGCGGCCATGACCGTGGTGCGCGCCGTCGACGTCAGTACGCGCCTCTACGACGTGATGCGCCTGCGCGGGTACCACGGACGGCTCAGTCCGACGCGCCCGCTCGCGCCGCGCCGGGCCGATTGGCGGCCGCTGATCTTGGCGCTCGGCTTGGTCGCGCTCGGCGTTGCCGCCCGACTCTAAACTCGGTCCGCCGTCCCAGGTCCAAAGTCCCAGGTCGGCCGCCAGATGCCACGTTCTTTGGACATTGGACTTGCGACTTTGGACCTGGTTTAGGAGCGGGGTGACTACGACACGTTCGCGGCGGCGGGGTCGTCGAGGTGTGTCAGTGCGGTGCTGAGCAGCGCGCGGATACACTCGTCGGCCAGGCTGTAGTAGACGACGCGTCCTACCTTGCGGTTGCGCACGAGCCGGAGGCTGCGTAGGACGCGCAGATGCTGCGAGACGGCCGATTCGGAGATGCCGGCCAGCGCTGCCAGGTCGCAGACGCAGAGGTCGATGGCCATCAGCGCGTGCAGGATCTTGGCCCGGCTGGCGTCCCCCAACGCCCGGAAGATCTCGGCAAGCTCGACGTAGTACTCGTCCGAATGAAGCGTCCGTTCGGCGCGCTCGATCGCCTCCGGATGCACCATCCGCGTGGTGCAGCCGTCGCCGGGTACCGGCGCCCCATGGTGCTCGCCGGCCCGGCCGGTGGCGTTCGCTGGATGAATCGACGTGATCATGAACCGCCCTCCCTAAACCAAGTGCAAGGTGCAAAGTGCAAAGTGAACAGCCCTGCGGGTTCCACCGCGGCTGTGCTTTAGTGTCGTCGTGCAGTCGCGCAAGGCTCCTGGGCCCCGCCTTCGAGCTGCCTACTATCACGATACACTTTGGCGGAAGCCGGCTGTCCGGCGCGACGCGTCGTACCGCTTTTTGGCCGCAGCGGCCGCCGTGCTATCGTGGCTTCCGGATGCGTGTTTTTCTCGCAAGCGAGCAAAGGAGGTTCACCGTGGCTGCGACGAGGACACCAGCAAGGAGACCGGTGGCGACCACTGCCGGTGGCCCGCGGGGCGACGCGGGACCGATCGAGCGGTTCTTCGGCGTGCGGGCCAGCGGGAGCTCGATCGGGACCGAAGTGCGTGCGGGAATCACGACCTTCTTCGTGATGGCCTACATCATCTTCGTCAACCCGGCGATACTCTCGTTTGCCGGCATTCCGGCCCTCGAGGGGCAAGGCCCGCCGTTCTTCGCGGTCGTGGCCGCGACGGCGCTGGTAGCCGGTGTAATGACGCTGGCGATGGCGCTCTCTGCCAATTACCCGCTGGCGATTGCGCCCGGCATGGGGCTCAACGCCGTCGTCGCCTTCCAACTGGTCGCCGGTGCCGGCTTGTCGTGGCAGGCGGCGATGGGCGTGGTCTTCATGGAAGGGGTGCTGATCACGATCTTGGTGCTCACCGGGTTTCGGGAGGCGGTGGTGAACGCCTTCCCGCTGACGCTCAAGCGGGCGATCGGCGTCGGCATCGGGCTCTTCATCCTGTTCATCGGACTCTATCAGGGCGGTTTTGTCCGCGTACCCGTGGCGCTCGGCGAATCAGTAACCGCGCCGCCGCCGGTACCGCTAGCGCTGGGGAACTTCACGACGCTGCCGTTTGTCATGGCGCTGCTTGGGCTGCTGATCACCGTCGCGCTCGTCGCGCGCAACGTGCGCGGCGCGCTGCTGACCGGTATCTTGACGACGACCGTCATCGCGACGATCGTGCACTACGCGACCGGCGCACCGGTGTCGTCGGTGCCGACCGCGGCGACACTGCCGGCGCAGGCCTTCGCGCTGCCGGACCTCTCGACGCTCGGCGCCGGGATCAACTTCGAAGCGTTTGCGTTCATGGGCATCCTGGCCGCGCTGCTGGCCGTCTTCTCGTTGATGCTCTCAGACTTCTTCGACACGATGGGCACGGTGATGGGAATCGGCGCCGAAGCCGGCTGGCTCGACGAGAACGGGCGGCTGCCGCGCCTCAACCGCGTGCTGGTGGTCGACTCGCTCGCCGCGGTCGTCGGCGGGGCGGCCGGCACCTCGTCGGCGACGACGTACATCGAGAGCGCAGCCGGTGTCTCCGAGGGGGCCAAGACCGGCTTGGCGTCGGTGGTCACGGCGCTGCTGTTCTTCGCGGCGCTGTTTATCGCGCCAGTCGCGGGCATGATCCCGCCCGAGGCGACGGCGCCGGCGCTGATTGTCGTCGGGTTCTACATGGCTTCGGTCGCGCGCGGCATCGACTTCGGCGACGTCGAAATCGGCCTACCGGCGCTGTTGACGATCGTCGGCATGCCGTTGACGTACTCGATCACGAACGGCATCGGCTTTGGCGTGCTGAGCTTTATCGCGGTCAAGGCGGCGCGCGGCAAGGTGCGCGAGCTGCACCCGATGGTCTGGATCGTCGGCCTCGCCTTCCTGCTCTACTTCGCGCTGCCGGCGCTGCAGCTCGGGTTCGGCGTGTAGCGGCGCGTCGCGGCTGTGCCTGATCCGGTGGGCCGGCATTGCACGCCGGCGGCGCCGGCCTATCCGTCCCGTGGCTTGTCCCACTGTTCCCGCACGTATTGCTCTGCCTCGTCTGGTGTCATAGCGGCGATTTCTTCCTCGCTCTTGCCGAACTGGTACTTGAGCGCGTCGACGACCCACTGCGGCGGCGCTGGCGCAAGCTCGGGAGTCGGTGCCGGCGGCCGGCGCACTGGTCGTCTCGTGAGCAGAGTCTCCCAAAACCGATCCTGCGTGACCATTAGCTGCGTGCGGAGGATGAACGAGAATTGGCTCGGGGGCATGCTCTTGGCAGCCGCGAACGATGTGTGAGTCCGCAACACGGTTCCGTCCGGAAGCACCTTTCGGTAAAAGGTGTGCCCGGTGCTGCGGACCAGCTCCCACCCATCGATGCGGCAGAACTCGACTACCTCCTGCCAGGTTGGCGTTCTCACTCCGCTGCCTGCCGCAGTTGCCGCAAGTCCGGAGGGAGCTCGTCCAGCAGGTCAACCTGCCGGTCCGGAGGCGTCAAGGCGAACCGTAAGAGCCAGGGAAGATGCTCTGCCCGCTTCGTCTTGGAGTAGAAGGCCCAGTCCTCGAAGAACTCGTGGGCGTACACGCGCAACTCGTTGACGGCATCCGTGGTTGCCTCCTCAAGCGACTCGCCAAACCCAAGGATGCCCAGCTTCTCGATAACAATCGTCACTTCACCTGGCGATACATCCGCCCGGGCGTCAAAGTGGAACGACTCCAGCGCCTTCAGGAGGTCGTCCGGCCGCATAAGAAGCATCGCCTCCTTGCCGCGGTGACGAAAGATGAGGCGTGGTTGATGTTCATGTACAACCGACGTCATCAGGTCAGAAAGGCGGGCCTTCGCCTCCGAAAAGTCGACGGCCGGCAACGGGACCGGGGCCGCTGTGCTCATGGCCAGAGCGTATCAGTTCTGGTCAATCTGGTCAATCTGATCATTGTGGTCAGCTAAACCAAGTGCAAAGCGCAAAGTGAGGCTGCCTGCCGGTTACACCTTGGCTTTGGTGTAGACCACCAGCAGCGGGCGCCGGGTGCGGTCGGCGAGCAGATCCAACCGCCGATTGCGCCGCCCTCGGCGGCTACACCGGCCGCCAGACCGGGATCATGTCGTAGCTCGTTCCGGTCTCGTCGAGCACGTCCCGCACGGCCCCGGCCTGCGACGCAGGCAGCAGCATCGCCCCCCGCGCCAACTGGACGGCGGGTGCGGCGACCACCCCGGGCCGGCCCCCACGGCCGTGCAGGCGCCGGCTGAGGCGCACGCCCTTGTGCGGCGGCATGCCCGCAGCGGAGAAGCGGACCACCACCCAAGGGGCAAGACCAGCGGGCTGCATCGCCGCGAGGGCCGCCGCTTCAGCGAACAACACGACCCCGTCCGACCAGATGCCGTGGAACAGGTCCGCCCCGATCTCTTCGGGTGCGTCCGCGTTGGCCACGAGTACGGCGAGGTGCATCGGGAGCCGGAACGTGCCCTCGGTTTCGATGGCGGCGCGGACGACCGCGCCCCGGATGCCGGCGAGCGGGTGCTCCTGCCGGGGGCAAGCCAGGACGAGCAGGTCGACGTCGCTCTTCCGCCCGAAGTCACCGCGTGCGTATGAACCGAAGAGCACGAGCGCGACCGCCCCCTCGATATCCCGGACCCGCCGGGTCAGCGCATCCAACGCGTCGATCAGGCGGCCGGCGACCTCCTCAGGCCAGGGACCACGCCTCAACCTGCGCGAGAAGTTCATCCAAGTCGTGCGCCGTGGTGCCATTGCCCTGTCTTCCGTACCAGCGGCCGGTCCGGATGCTCTCGATCTCGCCGAACGCCTCGGCCACGGCCGAGTATCCTTGCTGGTCGAGCCAGCGCGTCACGCCCCGGTGCTGGTCGAGGTCGATCCCGTGCCGGCGCAATGCACCGGCCGCGACGGCATGGATCACCATGCCGTGGGTCAGTTCCGCGTAAGCACGGATGTCCTCAACCGGGTCGAGCTTGGCCCGCGCCCGCCGCACCTGCTCCAGCGCCGCCCGGTGACCCGCCTCATTCACCCCACCCTCCCAAACTGGAAAAGTACTATCCAGACTAGCAAATATGGATAACATATTGCCACCGCCCGGTCCCTGACTGTATGCCCTCTCGTCTGGTGCTCATCCGCCTCGTGCGCAGTCCTCGGCCATACGGGCGATCCAGTCGGGCCGCCCGCAGGCCACTTCGTCTACGCCCATATCTACCATGCGGCGGAAGACGGCGTACGACTCGTCGTACGTCATGTTGTCGGGCATCCCACAGCGGACGTGCAACCCGGCGCGCTTGGCGGCGGCGATCTGGTCTGGCACCGCGGCACGGGGCCAGACGATCAACAGGCTGACGCCCAACCGAGCGATCACCTCTTCTGGATCGAACGGCCGCGGCGTCGTCAAGAAATAGGCCGTGGCGAGGCGCGGCTGCAGTTCCTTGACCCGCTGCAGCATCTCCTCGTTGAAGGCCGAGATGGTGCAATCCTCCACCATCTCGGCCTGCTCGATCAGCGCGACCACGTCGGCGGCGATCCCGTCGTCCTTCAACTCCACGAGCAACTTGCACCGCCCCTTGACGTGCGCCAGTACCTCAGAGAGCGTGGGGATCGGTTCCGTGCCCCCGGCCCGCAAGCGCTTCAGCTCCGCCAGCGGCAGGTCGGCCACCCGCCCGCTGCCATTGGTCGTGCGGTCGACCGTCGCATCGTGCATGAGCACGAGGTGCCCGTCTCGGCTGCGGCGCACGTCGCACTCGATTCGGTAGGTGCCCTGCTCAATGGCCTTCTCGAAGGCCGCCAGCGTGTTCTCCGGTGCATAGCACATCGCCCCACGGTGGGCGCCTACGAGAATCGTCCGCACAGCTTACTTTCTCCTTCCACGTGTCGCACTGCCCAGTCGGCCTCTACTCCAGAACGCCGACCAGACTCCGTCCAAAGCCGAGGCTCCCCGCTCCCAGAAAAGCAATCTGGGCCATGTGATCGTTCGCTACCGCGTGCGGCTGGCGTCGAGCTGGCGCTGCGCCTCGACAGTCGCCTGCTGGAGGGCGTCGCGGGGCGTAAGCTCGCCCTTGAAGGCCTGGGTGAGGTAGGTCTTGAGCGTGTCGATGTACTCCTTCGCCGTCGGCGCCTTCGGCGGCGTCATGACGTGCTTCGCCCGGAAGAACGCATTGATCCACACGTCGTAGCCGGGCCACGTGGCGAGCACATCTTGAAACGGTTTCCCTTTCGTGAACTTCTCGGAGATGGGAATTTGGGGCTGAATGCGGAGCAGCTCGGCATAGGTCTCTTCGCCGTCAAACCCGGTCAGAAACCGCACGAAACGCCAGGCGGCGGCGGCCTGCTTGGCCTCCTTCGGGATCACCGGAATGTCCCCGTAGTGGTACGCGAACCCGCCGGGCATGCCCGCCGGGTCCGGGAATGCGCTGATCCCGTAGTCGTCGAAGCGCAGGTTGTTCTGCTTGATCGTGGAGAGGCGCCATGGCCCGTCGCGCCACATCGAGAAGCGCCCGGCCAGGTACGCGCCCCCTGGGATCTGGCCGAACGTGCTCTGGAACTCGGTGACTCGGGCCAGATCGAACCGGCGCAGGACGCCGACCAGCCACTCGAGCGCCTTCACGTTGTTCGGATGATTGGCGGTGACTTTGGCGCCCGAGGCATCGAGCAACTGGCCGCCGAAGGCCGGCAGATAGTTCGGGAAAATCAGTTGCGGACAGCAGCCAAACCAGACGTCCCAGAAGCCCACGCGCGTATACGCCGAGCCGGCGCCTCCCTCCGCCTTGTTCAGCTTGAGCCCTAATTCCGGCACCTCCTCGAGCGTCCGGGCCGGCAGCTTCTCCGGATCGAGGCCCATTTCCCGGAAGTGCGCCTTGTGCCACATCAGCGCGTACCCCTGCGACCACAGCGGCAGGGCGTACAACTTGCCCTGGTACAGCCCCAGGTCCCACATCGAGGGATGCATCCAGCCCTTCATCTGCCCGAGGTCTTTGCCGGCCACGTCCTGCAGCGCACCAAGCTGGCCCTGGTGCGCCAACGAATACACCTCACCGTTGCCGTTGGTCAAGATCAGCACGTCCGGCGGGGTGCCGCCGGCGGCCGCCGCCACGAGCTTCGTCACCATCTGCCCGCCCGGCACCGTTGTCGGGGAAACAGTGATCTGCGGGTTCTTCGCCGTAAAGGCCTCGTCGATCCGGGCGATCATGCCGGTGGGACCCTCGTACTGTGGACCGGTCCACGGGCTCCAGAACTCGATCTCGGCGCGCTGCTTCGCGCCGTCCGACGGCGCCGGCCCACCCAGCGGACTGCACGCCGCCGCGAGCGGTCCGACGGCCATCGCAGCCATGCCGGCCGCGACCACGCGCCGGCGGGAAATTCCCCGCACCTCATCGGTGTCAAAGCGCCAAGCGCTCATACTCACCTGACCTCCTTGCTCCGTACACGGAGCACCTGCTTGCTTACGGCTCTAGGTCCTCTCGTGGCCCTTGAGCAGAATCGCCGGTCGTTTCGCTGATCGGGCCGCGGCCGATGGTAGCCACCCAACGTAACCTGCCGGTTAACGTACTGCCGCTCCTGACGTGGTATGGATCTCCGTCGTGCTCATCGGTGCACAACCTCGCTCAGATGAGCACTCCGACCGGGCGGCATGGTATCGTTCGGCGGTGATGGATGTCAAGGCGGATGGCGCCGCGCCGCCGCGTGTGGACGAACGGCTGGCCCTCCACGTCTGCCGGCGCTACTACCTGGACGGCGAGACCAAGCAGGAGATCGCGAAGGCGCTTGGCATTTCACGGTTCAAAGTTGCGCGCCTGATCACGACCGCGCAGGAGTTGGGCCTGGTGCGCATCGAGCTCCGCCAACCCAGCGAGCAGGATGACCGGTTGGCCGGCGAGCTGAAGCGGCGCTTCGATCTTTGCGACGCGCGCGTGCTGTGTGTCGATGATCCCGACTCGCTCACCAGCGCCCTCGGTCGGGCCAGCGCTCAACTTCTATGTACGCGCCTTCGGCCCGGGGACGTCCTGGGGATCGGCTGGGGCACGACGGTGCAAGCCGTGGTCGAAGCACTGGCGACGGAGCGGCCGGCGCGGCCGGTGGACGTCGTGCAGCTTCGTGGCGGCGTCCACAGCGTCGAGCTGGCCTTCAATGCCATCGAGCTGGCGCGCCGGGCGGCCGAGCTGCTCGGCGGGCTCTTCTCCCCGCTCTACGCGCCCGCACTGCTCCGGACGGTGGAGGCGCGGGAGGCGCTCCTGCGTGAGCCCGCGATCGCGGAAACGGTGGCCCGATTTGCCGCAGTCACGGTGGCGCTGACCGGCATCGGCGCGCTGCGGCCGCATCCCACCCTCGCCTACTACCGCAGCGGGTCGCTGGGTCCCGAGGCACTGGCGGAGCTCGAGCGAGCGGGGGCCGTCGGCGACGTCTTCGGCCAATACGTGGACGCGGACGGTTCTCTCCTCCCGCAGTTCGCCGCCCGGACGATGGCGCCAACGCTGGAGGCGCTGCAGCACGTGCCGCTGCGCATCGGCGTGGCGGGCGGAGCGGCCAAGACGCTGGCAATCGCGGCCGCCCTGCGTAGCAGATGGATCAATGCGTTGGTCACGGACGCCGACGTCGCGCAGGCGCTGCTCCAGCTACCCCACCTGGAGCACGCCGACGGGCGCGTCACGTCCGTCACCGTCTGAGGATGCCGCGCCGCTCGACCGTGTGCTGGCCCCTGTCCTGGCTTCACCCGCCAAGTGTGAGTCTCGGCGGGGCCATGATCGCGCCGACCTCGCGCTCGAGCGTCTCGAGCAGGCTCGCGTTCGGGGCCGCCCCGCCGGCCGCCAGCAGGTTGAGCGTCTTGTTCCAGACGCAGGAAGTACGGAGGCCGTCGCACGCCGGCCCGAGGCGTTTGTGATACTCCTCACGCATGTGGGGCCTTTTCCTTGGGGCGTTTCTCGGTCCGTTCGGCGGCAACGTCGTCCAGGTGCTTCTGCCGGTGCTGCAGCGCTGGTACGACGTCGACGTTCAGGCAGCGGCGCTTTCGATCACGGCGTACATGGTGCCGTTTGCCGCCGCCCAGTTCTTCTCCGGCGCGCTGGCCGATCGCTACGGCCGGCGGCCGGTCGTGGTTGCCGGGTTTGGAGCGTTCGGCCTGGCGTCGCTCGTCGCGGGCGCGGCGCCGTGGTACGGGCTCTTTCTCGCGGCGCGCGCCGGCCAGGGGCTGGCCAATGCCTGTACGACGCCGATTCTGATGGCGACGCTGGGTGACCGCGTCGAAGCCGGCCGGCTCGGCCGGTCGCTGGGGTGGTTCGCGGCCGCGAACACCGCCGGGCTGTTTCTGGCGCCGCTCGTCGCGGGTGCGCTTGCGCTCGTCGACTGGCGCCTCGTCTACCTGCTGCTGGCCGCGGTGTGCGCCTGGCTCACGGTTCACTACGCCCGGTGGCTGGCGGCGATGCCTGGGGCGACGACCGACCACCGATCCTTCGACAAGGTCAGGACAGGCTTTCCGTCGACCGTAGAAGACGAAGGACCCTTCGACAAGCCCAGGGCAGGCTCGACGAAGGACGAAGTAGGGGATTTGCCACGACCGTCGCTCGTCCTTCGACAGGCTCAGGATGAGCGACGGTCGGCGGTCGGCGGCCGCCCTTCCCGGTTCGCGGCGCTCTGCCTCGCGGCGCTACTGGGCTATCTCTCGCTCAACGGGGTCGGATTCCTCGTCGCGCTCTATCTTGCGGGCGCATTCGGGCTCGATCCGGGGCGGAGCGGTGCGCTCCTTTCGGCCTTTGGGCTGGCCAACATGCTCGCCGCCGGGCCTGCCGGATGGGCGGCCGACCGCTTCGGCCGGCTACCGGTGAGCGCGGCCGGGACGGTGGGCGCCGCTGCGGTGCTGGCGCTGGTCCCGCTCGCGCCGTCGCCGCCGGCAATCGGCGTGCTGCTCTTTCTCGGCGGCATCGCCGTCGCCGCGCTGTGGGCCGGCTTGACGACGCTCGCGGTTTCGTCGTCAAGCGAGCGAAGGGCCACGGCGAGCTCGATCTTCAATGCGTGGAAGTTTGTGGGCTACGCCCTTGCCCCGGTTGTCTACGTGCCCGTGTACTCTCAACTGGGTTTTGCTGCCGCCTTCACCGCCTCGGCCGGCGCCACCGGCGCCATTCTCGTGCCCCTCGCCTACCTTGCCGCCGCTTCGCCGCGGTAGAACCGGATACTCGCGCTCGCCGTAGACACGCAGGGGCGCCCGGCTGCTGGCGAGCATCTTGAGTCGTGGACAGGCGGCGAGCAACTCGCCGATGGCCGGGCCGGCGGCGGTGATGTGCTCGCAATTGTCCAACACCAGCAGCATCTGCTTCTCGCGCAGGAACTCCTTCAACGTCGCCAGCGGCGGCTGCTCGGCGACTTCGCGCACGCCGAGCGCCTGCGCGCACGCCGAGCGCCTGCGCGATGGCCGAGGGCACCAGCGCGGCGTCCGACACCGGCTCCAGGGGCACAAAGTAGACGCCGTGATCGAAATCGTCGATGGCGTCGGCGGCCACTTGCAGGCTCAAACGCGTTTTCCCAGTGCCCCCGGGACCCGTCAATGTCAGCAAGCGGGTGTCGGAGCGCAGCAGCCGCCGGCGCACCGCTTCGACCTCGCGCTCGCGGCCAATGAGCGGCGTCGGCTGCGCCGGCAAGTTGTTCGGACGTGCGTCCAGGCTCCTCAGTGGCGGGAACGTCTGCGGCAGGTCCGGCGTCACCAACTGGAACACGCGCTCGGGCCGGATCAGGTCCTTGAGCCGGCGCTCCCCCAGGTCCCGCAGGCTCGCGCCCTCCGACAAGTTGTCGCGGACGAGCTCTTCGGTCGGCAGCGTCAGCAGCGTCTGGCCGCCATGGCCGATGGCCAGCAGGCGCGCCACTCGATTCAGCGCCGGGCCGAAGTAGTCGCCATCGCGTTCCTGCGCCGCGCCACTGTGCAGCGCGATCCGCACCCGCAGAGGCTCGACGTCGCGCCAGGGCTCGGCAAACAGCGCGCGCTGTGCCGCCAGCGCCGCTCCGAGCGCGTCAGTCGCCGTATCGAACGCCGCACAGAACGCGTCGCCTACCGTCTTGAAAATGAACCCGGCGAGCTACGTCCGCTTGTTGAACTCCATGCGGGCGCGGTCGTACCCCTCGCGGACGGTCTCTTTGAGGTCCTCCCACGTCCGCTTGAGCGCGCCGGTCGTGCCCGTGGTATCGACGGCGCTGAACCGCTTCGGCCAGGAATCCGTGAGGTCGGACTCGGCCTCGTGGTACTCACGGTCGCGATACCGATCATGGAGGGCCGACTCCCACCCGTACCGGTAGGCCTCCTCGTGCTCCGCCCAGGGCTTGCTCTGTCCGTAGCGGGCCTCCCAGTCGGTGCGACAGCGATCGGCATAGGCCTCGAACCGCGGCATGGTCGTCGTCGTGCCCGTCGTGGACGTCGTGCCCGCCGGCGATCATCAAGTACGTGTCGATCAGCCCTTGCGGGCGACAACCTCCTCGACGATGCCCCACTTGGAGCGGTCGCAGCGCTCGACGCTGAAACCGGCCGCCCCGAGGTGATCGAGCGGGTCACGCAGCAGGTGATCGCCCGTGAGCCGCGCCAACGGATCGAGCAGCCGCTCCACCCAGCGCACCGGCCCGACCGGGCTTCGGACGTGCTCGAGCAGCAGGAGCTGCCCGCCCGGTCGAAGCACCCGGTGCGCCTCCGCGAGCGCCCGACGCTCGTCCGGGATCGTGCACAGGGAGAGGGTGGCGACCACGGTGTCGAAGCTGTCGTCCGGGAAATCGAGAGCCTGCGCGTCGCCGAGCCGGAGCTCGACCTCGCGGCCAAGCTCCTGTGCCCGCCGACGGGCGACGGCCAGCATCGCCGGGCTCAGATCGATGCCCGTGAGGTGCGCGTCGCGTGGGTAATAGGCGAGATTCAGCCCGGTGCCGATCGCGAGCTCCAGGGTTCGCCCGCCGGCACGAGAACAGATCCTGCTTCGGCCGTCACCCAACAGCAGCCGGTCAAAGACCTGCATCCAACGGTCGTAGTCCGCAGCGGACTTGTCGTAGAAGCGACGCACACGTTCGGTTTCGTGCGCCGCCGGGGCTTCGGCCTTCATGTCACTGGCTCCTTGATGTCACTCGGCTCGTGGTTGGTAACAGCGCCGCTACTCACGCGCACGAGTGTGCGGGTGCAGACTCCTCGGCTCGGTCGCCGGCCCGCGCCCCACCTCGCCCAGCCACGTGCCGATTCGCGCGCTGAGGAGGCTCGCGATCAGCACGGCCTGCAGGCCGGCCGCCACGCTCGCCAGCGCGGTGGGCGGGTCGAGCGCCGGCACCGCCATGGCGCGGGCGATGTACGGGAAGGCGACGGCAAGGAAGACGGCGCCGTAGAGCAGGGCACCTCTCCAGTGTGTGGCGCCCGGGAAGGAGAAGCAGCTCCGCGTGGCCTCGCCCCTGGCGCGCAGCGCGTACCAGGCGTCGAGGGCCACCGCCGCGGGGACCAGCAGGACGGGCGCGGCGACGACCGGGCCGGGTGGCAGGAACAGCCGATAGAGGGCCACGGTCGGGGCGTAGACCGCCAGGTCCACCAGGGCGATCGCCGTCGCAGCCCCGACGCGGCGGGTCGAGTACAGCGCCAGGTGGGCAAAGGCGGCGCCGATCACGAGCACGGTGACCGGGTAGGTCCAGCCGGGCCGCCCGAGGACGATGTCGTCGGCCCACTCCCAACTCGTCGTGAGGAGCTGGAGCCAGTTAAGGCTGAGCAGCGCCAGGATGCCCAACGCCAGCACGTCGACCGTGCGCGGCCGGTCGACGAGGCTCCGCCAAGCGGGCCGCGGCGCGGTCGAGAGCGCGAGGGCCACACCGGTAAGCGCCACGGCGGTGACCGACAGCGCCATGACGACGTGCGGCGGGCTCTCGGCGGACAGGTCGGGCCCGATCACCTGGTGCCAGACGATGTCCACCGGGATGAACGCGAACATGTAGGCCGAGAGCAGTCCGAGCAGGGCGAGCAGCGGCTCCCGGCGGAACCGCGCCCGCAGGCTCCCATGGCCGCGCAGCGCGACCGAGAGCCCGTAGGCGACGAGCAGCAAGTTCAGCGCGAACGATGCGTACATGAGGAGGTGTGGCGGCCAGAGCAGGTCCTCGCCGAAGGGCAAGCCGTAGAGCCGGTGCCAGAGCTCGTCCCAGCGCGCGCCGACTTGCAGGAGCAGGCCGCTCAGGAGCACGACGGCGGCCACATGGCGCCGCACCTGCAGTGCCCTCAGCACCGGCTCGGGCGGGGCCACCGGCTCGACCGGCCGCGGGAGGGGGCTCGCGAAGAGCCACCAGGCCAGCAGACCGGAGGCGGCGACGAGCACGATCAGGCCGAGCCAGCCGGCCCAGTCCGGCGGCCGCGCGCCCGCGAGCGTCGGCGGGGGCGGCGCGCTTGGACCGAGGAGCACGGCGGACAGGAGTGGCATGGCACCTCCTCGCGTCAGGCTGTAAGGAGCCGGAGGATCGTCTCGGCACGGGGCAACCCTCGCGTACCACTCCCAGCGGCCGGTCTTCTCGCCGCCGACGAGCAGGACGCGTCTGGCGCGGTGGCTTGGAGACGACTGAGCGCGACACCCTGGATGCAGGCGGTGAAGGCGAGCGCGAGCTCGACGGGGTCGCCGCCGGCGACCTGGCCTTCCGCTTGCCCCTCACGAATGAGCGCGACGATGTCCTGGAGCGTCTGCCGCCCGTACCCCTCGACGGCGGCCCGCGCCCCTTCCGGCACCGCCTCGCTGGTGAAGGCCTGTGGTTGAATAGCCGTTCAAACCATAGCGCCGGGCGCGCCGAGTGTCAAGTCGGCGCCGGTTGGTTGGTTCTCGGACGAGGGAGCAATGTGGACTCTGGAGTTCGGCTATGGGGCATAATCCGTCCATGCTCAATCGCACTGCTTACGTTTCTACGCAGACAACGCCGCAGTGGCGGCGCCTGGCCGCCGTTGCCGCGCGAGAGATCATCTTGCTGGCTGCCGCGTCGGTGTTCCTGGCGCTGACCGCCCGAATCAGTGTGCCGTTACCGTTTACGCCGGTGCCGGTCACCGGGCAGACGCTCGGCGTCTTGCTCACCGGCGCACTGTACGGTCCCTGGCGAGGCGCGCTGGCGCTGGTGGTCTACCTGCTCGAAGGTCTTGCCGGTGCGCCGGTGTTCGCCGGCGGCGCGAGTGGTCTGCCCATCCTGCTCGGTCCGCGCGGCGGCTATCTCGTCGGGTTCATCGCCGCCGCGGCCGTTGCCGGCTGGCTCGGCGGCGCATCCCGGCCGGCGTGGCTCCGATTCGCCGGGATGCTGCTGGCCACCGCCGCCATCTATGCCGTCGGCGTCCCCTGGCTCACCGTCGCGGCCGCGCGGCCGTTGCCCATCGCCATCGTCCAGGGTCTGCTCCCCTTCCTCGCCGGCGACGTGCTCAAAGCCGCGCTCGCCGCCGGCGTCGTCCCGGCCGGCACCGCACTGTTGACGCGCCTCAGTCGGTGGAGCGGCCAATAGTTAGAATGGCTGCGGCGCGTCTCAAGCGAGGGCGCCGATGAAGAGGAAGGAGTCGTAACCGTGGCAAAACCAAAGGTGGCGTGCCACCTGATTGTCTTTGGCAGGACGGAAGAGAACGATCTAGACAGCGTGCTGGCCGACGTGCAGAAGGCCGGCTACGATGGGATCGAGCGCGGGATGCTCGCCGGCGGCGACGCCGCCAAGGCGAAGGCAAAACTCGAGGAATACGGGCTCATCCAGTGGAGCCTGTCTACCGGCTTCGCCAGCCTGGGAGATGTCGGCAGATCGATCGACTACATCACCGCACTCGGCGGCAAGTTCATCATGGTTTCCGGCGTGGGCGACCACAGGACCGAGGGGCTGCGTGCGTACGAGAAGGCGTCTGAGCTTTTCAATGAAGCGGGACGTACCTGCCAGACTGCCGGCATCCAGTTTTGTTACCACAACCACTCCTGGGAGTTTCAGGCCTACGATCGGGCGACAGGTCAGCCGGTGGCGCCCGGCGAGCCGGGGAGCGTCACCGGCCTCGAGCGGCTGTACGAGCTCACCGATCCGCAGTTGGTGAAGGGGTGTGTCGACGTCTACTGGGTGCAGCACGGTGGCGAGAACCCGGCGGCGTTTCTTCAGCGGCACGCGAACCGCATCGGCTACCCGCACTTCAAGGACATGCGCTATCTCGGCCAGGAGCCTCGACGGCGGGGGCCGCTCCTGCGCGAAGAGGCCGAGTTCGTCGAGCTGGGCCGCGGCGAGGTCGACTTCCCCGCCATCTGGCGCGTGCTCGAGCCGCTCAACCTGCCATGGGCCGTCTACGAGCAGGACCGCTCCAAGTTGCCCCCCGGCGAGGCCGCCGACGTCAGCCGGCGGTACCTGAGGGAAGCGCTGGGAGTCTGATCCGCTGGATTCCCCTCTCCCCTGGTGGGAGAGGGGGTAGGGGGTGAGGGGAATCGGCTATATCCCGCTAGGGACGATCGCCAGCTCGGGCACGCGGACTCGCGCCGGGAGTGAGGCAACGAAGAGGCACGCTTGGGCGACGTCCTCCGGCAGGAGCGCTTTGGCGACGATCTCGGGCGGCGTCGGCACCGGCCGCTTCTCGAGCAGCGGCGTGTTGGTCAGGCCCGGGAAGATGACCGTCGTCCGAATCCCGTTCTCCCGCTCTTCCTCCATCGTGCCGTGCGCCAATCCGACCTGGCCGTGCTTCGTCGCCTGGTAGGCGACGCCGGAACGATCGGGTCGCTGGACGGCCGCCGAAGAGAGGTACACGAGCAGGCCGCCGCCCTGCTGGCGCATGTGCGGCAGCGCCGCCTGTGTGGTGTGAAAGCACGCCGAGAGGTTGCTCTCGACCATGTCGTGCCAGTCGGCCGGATCGAGGACGCTCAAGGCTCGGCGCGGAATGTTGGTTCCGGCGGCATTGATCACCACGTCGAGCCGCCCAAGCCGCTCGGCGGTGGTGTCGACCGCCGCCCGAGTCGCCGGCCCGTCGGCAAGATCGACGGCGTGCACCAGCACACGGCGCCCGTGGTGGCGAGCCTCTGCCGCGACCTCCTCGAGCGCCGCCGCGCGACGGGCGACGAGTGCGACGTCGGCCCCCTCCGCGGCGAAGAGCAGCGCCGTCGCGCGGCCCATACCGCTGCTGGCGCCGGTGACCAGGACCACCAGCCCGTCAAGCTTTCCCATACGATCGTCTCCTTCCTTCGGGTCGTTTGCCCCCAAGAGCCTAGCGAACGGCGAGCCAAAGTGGCGAGGGGAGTCGGGCGCGTACAAGAGTTCCGGGGACTGCGCGTGCACGCAAATCTTCCGGGCGCGTGGCTTTCCTGTAGGGGCGTATGGAGATGCGCCCGACCGCGGCCCCTGGGCGTATGTCGATACGCCCCTACAGGAAAGCCACGCCTCCGGCACGCTTGCCTGCACCCAGGGGTACCGAAATGCTCGGCACCAACGGTGTATCCTTAGACGCGTGAAACGGTCACGAGAGGCGCCGCTGCAGGACCGTCAAGTCGAGCTGGATGCGCTCTTTCGACAGGCGCAGCGGTGCGAGGCGGCGGGCGACGTCGCGCAGGCGCTGGAGCTGTATCTGGAGGCGTTGGCGCGTTTCGATCCGGTCGATCTGTCGTACTTCGAGCCGCCGGCGATCCTGCTCGAGCGGGGGCGCCGTTACGAGGCGGCGCTGGCGTTGTGCGAGCGCGTGCTGCGCGAGATCGACTTCACCGTCCCCGGCCGGGAGCCGTCCGAGGCGCAGTTCAGTCAGCGACGCCTGCGGCTGCGGCGGAAGCTGGGCCGGTAACCGGCACAGCCGGATCGCCGGCCACGTCCAATGGTAGACGGATGGTGATCGTGGCGCCCTCGCCCTCACGGCTCTCGATCGCGATCGTTCCTCCATGCTGCTCGACAATTCGGCGGCCGGCGTCGAGGCCCACGCCGGTGCCGGCGAGGTGTCCGACCACATTCGAGCCGCGGTAGAAGCGATCGAAGACGCGCTCGAGATCGGCCTCTGGGATACCGATCCCCTCATCACGCACGCGGAGCACCGCCCACCGACCGTCGAACTCGCGTTCGGTCTCGACCAAGAGCGTGATCGTACCGCCGTTCGGGCTGTACTTGACGGCGTTGCCGAGGAGATTGTCGAGCAGTCGCTCGAGGCGGGATGTGTCCCACCAACCGCAGACCTCGGGCAGTGTCGATTCGACCACGATGCGATGGCGCTCGGCCAGCGCCTGGTGGTCGGCGGCGGTCTGGCGCGCCAGCGCCAGGAGGTCGGCCGGCTCGCGGCGCAGCTCTAACGCCTGCCCTTCGCGCAGTTACGTCACGTCGAGCAGCTCGTCGACGATTCGCCGCATCTTGCGGACGGCGACGTCGAGCCGGCTCACCCTCGCGGCGAGGCGATCGGGTGACACCGCACCCTTACGAGAAAGCTCCAACTGCAGGCTCTGCACCGTCGCCGAGAACGCGGTGAGGGGATTCTTGAGGTCGTGCGAGACGATCGTCAGCACGTCGTCGCGGGTGTTGATCGCCGCTCGGGCATCGTCCAGCGCACGGTCGCGGGCATCGGCGATCTCCTGCAGCACGCGATTGCGCTCGGCGAGCGCGGCGCGCCACGCCCGGTCGCGCCGCGCGGCGACTTCTCCGCTGCGATCCATCAGAAACGCCACCGCCAGGCCGGTGATGAGGAAGAAGATCGTAAAGAAGACGCTATCGGTAAGGTGGCGGAGCTCGAACGGTACGCCGTCCAGAAACATGAGCTGGAGCCGGCCGGCCAGCACGCCAATCCCGGAGACGAGCGCGACCAACACCGTGCCGCGCCGACCGTGCGTGGCGGCCGCCGCCACGACGAACAGGAGGTAGACCGAATCGTAATAGGCGTTCCGGAGGAAGCCGTGGTAATTCGCCAGGACGAGGTAGACCAACCCGCAATCGAGCAGGCGGAGCAGGGGCTGCGACCGCAGCAAGACGTGCGGCGCGAACCGGAGCAGCAGCCAGACCCAGGTGTATGAGCCGGCGACGGCGATGGCAATCAACGCCGCGTACAACGCGGCCGGCCGGCCGAACGCCACGAGCACGAGCGCCGGCGCGACCAGAAAGCTCAGCCGCAGCCACTGCAGCAAGCGCTCGAACCGCAGACGGTCGTCGGGATCGAGGGCGAGCCCCACATGCTGATTCACCGGCGTGCCTGGTACCTAGTGTGACGCCTGCCGGTCATCACGTCCAGGGGAAAGACTGACGACGACCGACAAGGACGGACAACGGGGCCAGTGTACACAATCCCGAACTGGGCGCGAGGGCGCGAGGGCGCGAGCACGCAGTCGATCACGTTCTTTAGCGGCGGCAGGCAAACCGTACGGTTGGTCGGTGCCGTTCGCACTCCGAGCATGCGAGTACATACCGGTCATTTCGTGATGTGACGCTCACCGGCGTGTTAGCTTTCAACGCCGGAGGCCAACTGAATGGGTTCTGAACACACGCCGCTGTTTATCCCGGTCGTGCTCGGCAGCATCCGCCGAAACCGGCGCAGCTACCGGCCCGCTGGCCTGCTCGCCGAACGCGTGGCGGCCGCCGGGCACCACACCGAGTTGATCGACCTGCGCGAGCTCAACCTGCCGATGTACGACGAGGAGGCGGTGACCGAGGCGCACCCAGGTGTGAAGCACCTGCGTGGCGCACTGGCTAGAGCAGACGCGTCCGTCTGGCTCTCGCCCGAGTACAACCACTCCTTCACCAGTGCCGTAAAAAACGCCATCGATTTTGTCGACGAAGAACTGCGCCGCAAGCCGGTTGGCGTTTGCGGCCTCGCCGGCAGCGCGGTCGGGGGCGCGCGCTGCGTCGAGCAACTCAAGCTCGTGCTCATCGAGCTGCATGCCGTCACCATCCGCGATTCGGTGTACTTCGGCGAGGCGAGAACGATCTTTGATGAGGACGGCACGCTGCTGCGACCAGAGTTCATCCGCAGGATCGACCTGATGCTGCGCGAGCTTACCTGGTACGCACGCGCCCTCCGATGGGGCCGCGAGCACATCCCGCTCCCGAAAAGGCGTCAACTGCCTCGCCCAGCAGATGGCAGCCTGGGCGGCCGCTGAGAAGCCGAATGCCACACCGGCCGTCGCCACGCAACCGCGTGGCGGTAGACCTTTGGTTGAGGGCGCACGCCTGGAGAGCGGCCGCGGTACCACCTGCGATGGGTCAGCAGGCGGGCGCTGCCCGGGTGGACGGATTTTCGCGCGGACCAGTCACAAATCTGGACAGCCGCTCGTTGATCCCGGTGATGAACACGATCTACCCGATGAATACGCCGATCCGTCTGCGCGGCATCACCACCCAGCTCGTGCGGCTCGCCACCGTAGCCATCGCCGTCTACTTGGCCCTCGTCGCCCTGTCGCCGGCGTACGCCTAGCCCACCGCTCAGCCCCGCCCCGACGCGGCGAGAGGGCGATGGGGCAATGGGGCAATGGGGCGCCCGTTGCTCGCCCTCTCGCCCTCTCGCCACGTGGGGCCGGCCGGCGGCACGGTGCGTTAAACGAGAGGTGCTGCCTTCTCATCACGCCGGCCTTGCCGCCGCCGCGACGGTGCCGCTGGCGTGGCGCGGCTGGAATGGCCCGGCGCGGCTGGAGTTCTTTGCCGCGGCGGTGCTGATCGACGCCGACCACTACCTTTCTTACGTCTGGCGGACCGGCGACCTCTCGCTGTGGAACGCCTACTGGTGGCACCGACGGCGCACTCACGCGTCCCCGAGGCGCTGGAAGCTGCACTGGCCCCATCTGGGTTTCCAGCCGACGCGACCGCTGCACGTACCGGCGGCGCTGCTCTTGTTCCTGCTCGTCTCGTGGCGGTGGCGCCGGCTGCGACCGCTGGCGTGGGGCCTCATTTTCCACCGCGCGCTCGACGCGCTGTGGGAGGCGCTGGCGCAACCCGGCCATCTCCCTTGCCCGGACGTGAAACGTGAAACGTGAGCTTCCGAGCAGATCCCCATGGTAAGGGGTGCCATTTTGGTACAAGCGCCGCCTTTTGGCTCACGTTTCACGCGTCACGTTTCACGTGCCGAAGCTGATCCCCACGCTGCGGGCAGCTTGCACCATTTCGCCGTTGGGGTCGACCAGCTTCGGGCGGGCGATCGCATCGGCGATGGAGACGTCGACGATGTCCCGGCCGCGGAGGGCGACCATCCGACCGTACCCGCCACGGGCGATGAGATGGACAGCCGCCGCACCGAAGCGTGTACCCAGCGTACGGTCGAATGGGCTGGGCGAGCCGCCGCGCTGGAGGTGGCCGAGCACAACCGCGCGCGTTTCGGCGCCGGTGGCCAGCGCGATGTCTTCGGCTACCTGGATACAGATGCCGCCCAGGCGCCGCGCGCCAGGCGCGCCGTGCCGTTCTTCCTGGTATACCTGCGCGCCACCTTCAGGCACGGCGCCTTCGGACACGACGACGATCGAGAACTTCCGCCCGGCGCGGGCGCGGTTGATCAGCGCCGACGCCACCGCATCGATCCGGTACGGAATCTCGGGGATAAGAATGACGTCGGCCCCACCGGCGATACCCGCCTCCAACGCGATCCAACCCGCATCGCGCCCCATCACCTCGACGACCATGACACGATTGTGGCTTTCCGCCGTCGTGTGCAGCCGGTCAATCGCATCGGTGGCGACGTGCAGCGCCGAGTCGTAACCGAACGTCACGTCGGTCGCCGCCAGATCGTTGTCGATCGTCTTCGGCACGCCGACGAGATTGATGCCGAGCTCGAGCAGTTGCGAGGCGATACGCATGCTGCCATCGCCGCCGATGGTGACCAGCGCGTCGATCTCCAGCTCCCGTATGCGGTTGACGACCTCCGGCGATCGATCGATTGGTTCACCCGTTTCGGTCGGCATAGCGAACGGATTGCCGCGATTGCTCGTGCCAAGAATCGTGCCTCCCAAGGGCAGGATGCCGCGTACGCTTTCGGCCGTCAGCGGCCGCACGCGCGCGCCGTAACGTCCCAAGAGCCCGTCGAAGCCGCTTTCGATCCCCAGTACTTCCCAGCCGTAGACACCGATCGCCGTCTTGACGACCGCCCGAATGACCGCGTTCAAGCCGGGACAATCGCCGCCGCCCGTCGATACGGCGATCCGCCGCACATCGCCTGTCGATGCTCCCATAGTCCTCCCCTTTAGCCCTCCCCTTGTGGTAACCGGTCGAACGACGAACGACGAGCGACGAACGGCCAATGTTGTTGCTGACGAGACAGCCTTCTTCGTCGTCCGTCGTTCGGCCTTCGTCTTCGATGTTCCTTCGTCTGATCGTAGAATACCTGCATGAACACGAAACTTGCCGGCGAACACCGGCCTACTGCTATCGCGGGACCCGCGGTGCGGCGGCGCTTTGGCGGCGCGGTGGGGGTCCACACCGGTGGGACGGTGTGCCGCGCGGCCGCCGGGCTGGCGCCGGAAGGGATCTGGCGCTCGGCGCTGCCCGCGGGCGGCGTCGAGGCGACCTGCGAGGCGATGGTCGCCGCGGTCGTGAGGGTAGAACCGGCGCCGAAGCTGGTGGTCGTCGCCACACCCGGTCACGTCGATCCGGCGAGCGGCGACGTCGCCGGGGCCGCCAACCTCGGTCCCGAATGGACGGGCACTGTCCCACTTCGGCGGCTGCTGGAATCACGACTCGGTTGCGAGGTCACGGTGCGCAACGACGCCACCGTGGCGCTCGAGGCCGAGCGGCGGCGCGGCGGCTTGATCGCCGCCAACGACGGCGCCCTCATCAGCCTGAGTACGGGCGTGGGGGTGGCGCGGCTCGTCGGCGGCCGCGAGACGCCGACCGAGCTGGGGCACAGCGTGCTTCAGTTCGACGGCCCGCCGTGCCTGGGCCGGCCGCACCGCGGCTGCTTTGAGAGCTTTCTAGGCGGCTGGGCGCTCCCGCTGCGGTACAAGGAGCGGCACCCCGACTTCACCGGCACCGCAGCGCGGGAAATCCCCGACGATCCGGCGTTCTGGACCGAGTGCGGCGCCCGCCTGGGCGAGCTGGTCGTCACGCTCTGTCTCTTGGGACAGCGCCTCGAAGTGGTATCCCTCATGGGACAGGTAACGCTGGCGCGCGCGCATTTCCTGCTGCCGGCGGTGCGTGCGCGCGTCCAGCAGGAAGCGGCGCTCCTGGGAGTCGTGCCGCGCCGCATCGTCGTTACGCCGCTCGGTGACGACGTCGGGGTGCTCGGCGCATTACTGGTCGCGCGTGACCTGCTCTATCCGTTCCAGGCCGCTTAAACTTTGAGAGAAGAGCGAATCTCGTTCACTAGAAAGCCAGTTTACAGGCCCATGCGTATCGGCATCCTGACCGGCGGCGGCGACGTCCCCGGTCTCAACCCGTGTATCAAGGCAGTGGTCACCCGAACGATCGACGCCGGCCTCGAGATCGCCGGCATCCGTCGCGGCTGGGGCGGGCTGCTCAACTACACCCTCGACGATCCACGCGGCAACGCCGAATGGGTGCAGCCGCTCTCCAAGGCCGACGTGCGGACGATCGACCGCTACGGCGGCACCCATTTGCACTCGTCGCGGACCAATCCCGCGCGCGTCGGCCCTTCGATGATGCCGGCGTTCCTCAGCGGCATGTTCCCGTTCACCGGCGCGAAGGGCACCGCCGACTGCACACCACACGTGCTGCGCGTGCTCGAGCACCTGGGGATCGACACCCTCGTGCCGATTGGCGGCGACGACACGCTTTCCTACGCCGTGCGCCTGCACCAGGAAGGCGTGCGCGTCATCGGTATCCCGAAGACGATGGATAACGACGTCTTCGGCACCGATTACTGTATTGGCTTTTCGACGGCGATTACCCGGAGCGTCGACCTGATCAACTCGCTACGCACCCCCGCCGGCTCGCACGAGCGCATCGCGATCGTCGAGCTGTTTGGGCGCAACTGCGGCGAGACGGCGCTGGTGTCGGCGTACCTGGCCGACGTCGACCGCACCGCCATCTCCGAGGTGCCGTTCGACGTGGAACGGCTGGCGCGGTTTCTGACGGACGATCGCCGGCGCAACCCGAGCAATTATGCGATGCTGGCCATCTCGGAGGGCGCGTCGATGATCGGCGGCCAGGTGGTCGAATACGGCCAGGAGGATGCCTACGGCCACCGCAAGCTCGGCGGCATCGGCCAGATTACCGGCGAGGCAATCAAACAACTCACCGGCATCGACATAGTTTACCAGCCACTCAGCTATCTGATGCGCGCCGGCGCGCCCGACTCGCTCGATCGAATGGTGGCCATCTCGTTCGGCAACCTGACCGTCGACCAGCTCCTGCAGGGCCACAGCGGGCGCATGGTGGCCCTCCAAAGCGGCCAGTACACCACCGTCCCGCTCAACATCACCAGCCAGGGCGTCAAGCGCGTCGACGTCCAGGAGCTCTACGACCCCGAGGCGTACCGGCCAAAAGTCCGCACCATGCTCGGGAAGCCGATGTTCCTGTATTAGCGTGGCAAGAGGACACGCGCCCGCGTGCCGCCTTCGGGACGGGAGCCGAGCTCGAAGGCCCCTTTGAGCTGCTCGACGACCAGGCGCTGCACGATCGAGAGGCCGAGGCCGGCGTTGTGATCGAGTGAGAAGCTACCGGGAAGCCCGTCCCCATCGTCGGCCACTTCGATCTCGACCCACCCATCGGTGCCGTTGGTCCCGGCCGCCGGAGCCGCCGGAGCCGCCGGAGCCGGCTGGGTGGGCGCCGCCGTGCCGGCGGCCCCGGGAGTGCCGGTAGCGCCCATCGTGGCGGCGGCGCCGCCAGCGTGGTCGGTACCGGCAAGGCCGGCCGCGACCTCGCACGCCGTGACGATCACCCGGCCTTCGTCGCGCCCATCGAGGCCGTGTAGGATGGCGTTGCAGATCAGTTCGTTGAGCACGAGCGCGAGCAGCGTCGCGCTCTGCGAGGCGACGGCGACGGGCTCGCCGCCGGTCTCGACCACGATCCGCTTGTCGCGCGGCAACAGGTCGGCGACGGCGATGTCGGCCACCCGCCGGGCAATCTCGTTCACCGTCGTCAGGCCGATGCTCTCCTGAGAGAGCAAATCGTGCGCCGCCCCCAGGCTCTCGATCTGCGCGTGCGTCACGGCGAGCGTCTTCTCGGCCTCCTTGCTCTTGGTGCGCCGCATCTGCAGGCGCAACAGCGACGCCATCATCTGCAGATTGTTCTTGACGCGGTGGTGCATTTCCTGCAGGAGCGTGCTTTTCATCTCGAGGCCGCGCCGCATCTCGTCGTAAAGGCGGGCGTTCTCGATCGCAATCGCGGCGTCGTTGGCGAACGTGAAGAGCAGGTTGATCTGGTCGCCGCTGAACTCGTGCCGCTCGCGCGTGTACACCGAGATGCCGCCGAGCACGCGGTTGCGGCTGATCAGCGGCACCGAAAACATTGACCGATAGCCTTCCTCGGCCACCCAGCGCGCGGCCGACGACTGCGCCAGCCGTGGATCGGCCTGCGCGTCGAGCACGACGATCGGTTTGCGCTCGGCGACGGCCAGCCCGACCGCCCCTTCGCCGACCCTGACCTCAACGCTCAGATACTGCTCGGAGAGCTTGTGGTGTGCTACGATCCGCAGCCGCTGTCGTTCCTCGTCGAGCTCGAAAATCCCCGCCATGTCGGTGCCGGTGATCATCGCCGCCTGGCGCGCCATCGACGTGAGCACTTCGCGTATGTCCAAGCTCGAGACGAGCGATGCGGTGACGCGCTGCAGCACTTGTAACTGGTGCACCTTCTCGCGCAGCTTTTCATCGGTCAATCCGTACAGGCGCGCGTTTTCGATGGCGATGGCGATTTGCCCCGCCACCGTCTCGGCAAACGCCACCTCTTCGGGCGCGAACTCCTTGGCGGCGCGCGTCTCGATATTGAGCACGCCGATGAGCTTGTTGGGGGCATTATTGGCGCGGAACAGGATGATCGGCACCGAGAGCCAGCCGTGGTACGGCTCTTCCATCAGCGCCGGCACGTAGGCGAACCGGCGGTCGCGCCACGAATCGGCGACGGCGACCGGCTTGCCGTACTGCGCCGTCCAGCCGGTGATTCCTTCACCGAGCGCCAGTGAGATCTGCCCTACCGCCGCCGGGTTGAGGCCGCGCGTCGCGCGGAGCACGAGCCGGCCGTTTTCCTCCAGGAGGAAGATCGCCGTCACGTCGGCGTGCATGACTTCCGCCACGACGTCGACCGTCATAGCGAGCACCTCGGAGAGATCGAGGCTGGAGTTCACGACCGAGTTGATCTTCTGCAGCGCCGCGAGCTCGGCGACGCGGCTCGTCAGACGGCGCTCGGTTTCGCCGGCCGGGCGGCTCGCCTCGTGGAAGCCGGCGACGAGCTCGCGCAAGAGCGGCCCCTGCAGCTCACGCAACAGCGCCGCCTCCCGGCTGCCGGGTGCGGCGCCGGCCGCCAGCGCGCTGAGCCGGGCCGCCGCGCGGCCGACCGCGCGCGAAAGCGGATCGGGCTGCCCGGCGGGCAGGCCATCCTCCCACGGCTGCGCGGTGCGCTCGACGAGCAGCGCCGCCTCGCGATGCACGACACGCAGCAGCCGGCTGAATTGGTCGTCGGCCGCGTTCAGCAGCAGGCGGTGCCACCGTACCGTGATTGCCTCGTCCAGATCGGCCCTGCCCGCCGCGTGCCCCCGCGCATCTGCGGAAACGCCGGCCCCACCCGACGCTTCCGCCGTCTCTTCGCTCAGAAGCCATTGGCAGAAGGCCACCATCTCCCGCGGCCCATCGCCGCTCGTGCGGTGTTCCGCCGCCGCCGTCGCTGGTTTCGCGGTCATCGTTACCAGATTCTACTCTGGTCCCCCTTGCTCCTGTGCGCGCGGCAGAAGCCGGTATGCTCACGCCATACCCTGCTCTCCCCATTCTAGAGGGTCAGGGTGAGAGCTAAAGCAAGTCCAAAGTCGAAAGTCCAAAGTCCAAAGCACGTCGCATCTTGTAGGCTACCTTGGACTTTGGACCTTGGGCTCTGGACTGAGTTTACGCATGGCTGATCGCACGCGCAAGACCGCAGCACCGACGGCGTCTCCCATAATGGCGTCGACCGATCCGTACCGGATTCTTCAAGTCGATCCCTCTGCGGAGCGCGAGGTCATCGAAGCCGCCTACCGTGCGCTCGCACGCAAGTACCATCCCGACGTCAATCGTACCCCGGATGCAGAGCACCGGATTCGGGAGATCAATGAAGCCTACGCCGTCCTCCACGACGACGCTCGCCGGGCTTCGCTCGACGCTACGCGCAGCGGCCCCGGCGCCGCCCGACCCGCACCAGTAACCGATGCCGAGCTTCGCGCTCGTTTGACCCCGGACCGGCCAATCGACCTGTACCGTGCCGCTCTGGCCGACACCTGGCAGGGGTTCGTAGGACGGATCAAGGGCCAGGGGTCGGCGGCGGAGGGCGGCCGTCCCACGGCAGGCGGCAGCCGCGTACAGCCGGCCTTCCTCGTTGCGGCTGTGGTATTCGGCGCCGTCGCGTTTGTGGCGCTTGGTGCGCGGGCCTTGCCGGCGGCTCGAGGTGGCGACGATCGCGCTTTCGCGGCGTACTGGCGCGTGGCCGCGACGGCGAAGGCGGACGTCGAGGTCGCGCGCCAGCGTTACGTCGAGGTGCTGGGTGGGGAGAGCGGGCCGGCGGCGTACCAAGCTGCCATCGCGAACCCGGTGTTTCCCAACGTCGCCACCCAGTTTGCGGCCGAGCTCAATACCGCGATGGGCCGGCTCAAGGAAGTCTCAAGCGTGCCGCGAACGGTGGAGGCCTACCACTTTCAGCAACTGGACGACTGGCGCGAGGAGCGTGCTCTACGCCTCGCCTACCGCGATGCCGCGGTCACGCGCAACCCCGATCTGTGGGCACAGACCACCGAACGCGAGGCGGCGTGGCGTGCCTCCGCTCGGCATCATCGCACCGAGGCCCTCGCCTGGCAGCTCGCCGCTCGTGTGAAGTAGGCAGCAGTCAGCGATCAGCGGTCAGCGGTCAGCTATCAGTTCCCGGCCCGGCCCCACCGAGTGCTACACCTCACCGGCTGCTGACTGCTGACCGCTGATCGCTGACAACTAGACTAGTCGCCCATGGGGTGGCGGAGAACCGGGTACGATTCGGTACAGTGCAACGACGCAAGCGTCTCGGGGGAAGGGGTCTGGTCTTATTTCCGCAGGCGCCGACTTCACGTCAGAACACATCCACAAGGAGACTTCCAGCCGCATGATGTCGGATCCGCGCACGGTCGAGCGCCTGCTGGGCTACATGACTAAGGCAGTCTGGCTCATCATGGCCTACAGCTTTGGAACCATGATTGGCCGATTGATCCTGCTGGCCCAGGGCAACTAACCCAAGTGCAAAATGCAGAGTGCAAAGTGTAAGGTGAGGGTGACTGCAGGCTGCACCTTGGCGTTGGTTTAGCCTCGGCACCGGTCTAGCGGACCATCGGGCAACGGCAAGGGCGGGTCAAAGACCCGCCCTTATCATTTGGTTTAGGCGGGCACCGGCTCCGACCGCGCCACCGCCTGCTTGCACACGTCGAGCAGTTCTTCGAGGTCGAAGGGCTTGGCCAGAAGCGCGTCTACGTGCATCTGCGCGGCTGTCAGCGATAGGTCGAGCCGGGCGCTGCAGAGGACGATCGGGGCGTGCGGCGCCGGCCGCCGCCGGTAGGCATCGATAAGGTGGACGCCGTCGACGTTGGGCATCGCGACGTCTACGAGGATCGCCGCCGGCCGCACCACGGCCAACAGTTCGAGCGCTTCGCGGCCGTCGGCAGCGGTGACGACGGCGTAGCCTTCGTCTTCCAGCGCCTGGCGGATGAAGTCACGGATGGCTTTGTCGTCGTCCGCAACCAGGATCGGCTGAATCGGCCCATTCCGGTTCACCCACGTTCCCCTTTCCAATCCAACATCTCAGCTCGGAACGGCCGTTCGGCCGCTGACCCGCGCCCACCGCCGCCTGTGGCACGAAGCGTGCCAGCACAACCGGCCGGTGGCCGGTGAGACTGACCCGAAGTCAGTAGCAAGGGACGGTATCCCTTTCGGCTCGAGCCAGCCGTCGAGCGAGCAGCTCGGGTCCGCCTTCATCGGCGATTGCGTAGCCGAACTCGCCATCGCCGGCCGCCTCGGCGTAGAGACGCCCGGCCGCGTCGCCGGTGAGCGTATTCAGCGGTCTACCGCCGAGCTCTTGCGCGAGTCGCAGCGCCGCGACCTCCTGGTCAAAGAGCGACACGATCTCGTCGCCTGCCAGGCCGTCGCGCCATGGCCGGGGAAATGCTTGAGCACCCCCAGCACGCCGCCGCGCTGCAGGCCGCGCAGGTAGGCGCGGCTCAGCGCCGCCGCCCGCGAAGCATCGGACGAGAACGCGCGTGTGCCGATGACGGCGCTCGGCGCGGACAGCACGTCGGCGACCGGGGCCAGGTCGAGGTTGAAGCCGAGCCAGCGCAGCGTCGTGGCGTCTTCGACGCCGCGCAGATCGACGCCCGCGACACCGGCGGCGGCGCTGGCCGCCGCCGGCGGCGTGTTCCCCGTGATCGCGCGGAGCGCGTTGGCAGTGCCGCCCTCGAAGTCGGTCGCCACGAACGGACGGATGCCGTCACTCGCCTCGGCGGCGCCCGCGCTCAACGCGCTCGTCAGGAGTTGCACCTGCGCGGTATCGCGCACATTGCGACGGAGCAGGAAGAACCCGCCGATCCGGCCGCGGCGCGCCCGCTCGAGCAAGCCGGCGTCGGGAGTGTTACCGGCGAAGCCCACCATCAGCAGTTGGCCCGCCTTGACCTCGAGCGGCAGCCGCCGCGCGACCGCCAGCAGCGCCCGCTCCGCGACCGGCAGACCGGCCTCGTGCGCGAGTGGCGCGCTCGTTTCGCACCCGGCCCCGAGCGCGGGCGGGGCCGTGATGGGCGAGAGGGCGAGGCAGAGAGCGACGGTCAACCGCAGGGGGCACCACGGCGCACTCGGTCTCCGCGTCGCTGCGTGGCTGCGGTGAGGCACGCCGACCCGACGAATCAGCGCAGCGCGGCTTCGAGCGTGAACGTCGCCGGCTCGAGCGTGACCGGCACGAGCGGCGAGACCGCGACGACGACCCGCTGCATACGGTCACCGAAACCGCGGATGGTAACGCTGCCCTCGACCTCAGTCGTACCGCGCACCGGCTTCACCACGAGCGGCCGCACCTCGACGCCCGAGTCGGTGAACACCACCGCCTGGACCGCCCAGTCGAGCGCCGCGGCGTTGACCGATCGCAGGAAGCCACGCGCTTGCCAGCCGCGATCGTACTCCGCATCGTCGTGAAATCCAATCTCCGGGATCGAGATGTCGTCGACGGCGATCCCCGAACCGTGGTACGACTGGTCGGTGATGTAGAAAAAGCGGAGCACGATCTTCTGGCCGGCGTACGGCGTGAGGTCCATCGCCTCTTCGATCCAGGTAGGCGTGTCCCCACCACCGCTCCTCCCCGTCAACCCATGCCCGAGGTTCTGGCCTACCGGATCGGAATCGGCCGTGTGCTGTCCCGCCATCGTTTGCCAGCTACAACCGCCATCGGTCGAAACGGCGACGCCGGCGTAGTCATAGTCCTTCTCGGTGTGAAACCACGCGGCAAAGTGCAGCGTCGCCTGCTCGACGCCGGTCAGGTCGACCTCGCGCGTGAGTGTGCTCTCCATTTCGTCGGCGGCGTTGCCCCACCATTGCGCCTGCCCGCTGCGCGGCGCGCCGCCGTAGAGCGGCGCCTCGCCCGCGCCGCGGAAGCGCAGCTCGAGCGCGCCGCGCCGGTCACCCGAAGCGCTCGGGCGGAACTCGATGCTGCGCATCGCGTACGGCCGAACGCTACCGGTCGCCGCCGCCGGATAGGTCGCGTGCGACTCGTACGTCGCCGCGCGGGTCCTGATCTTCTCGTAGCCAAACCGGCCGCCGGCAATTGTCCGGTCGTTGACGAGATTGGCGACGACGAAGTCGCGGAACAGCTCGTCGAACGTACGCGGTGTGGCCTGCCCATCGGACCCGGCGGGACCAACCGGTTGCTGGCCGGCCAGGTAATTCTCGACCGTGGCGACGCTCACGCCGGGCGTGCCAATCAACTCCTTGACCTTCTCGTAACCGCCCAGCCGCTGCGCGAAGTACTCCAGGAACAGATAGCCGGCGCCGTAATGCGGAATGGTCTCTGTTGGACGCTCAGCCCAGCCGTTGAGCTGTGTCTCCGGCCGCGTGAGAAAGCTGCGCGCGACGCCACCCTGATCGAAGCCGGCGAGCGACATCGCCAGCTCGGAGGCGCCCTCGTTGAGCCACGAGTCCTGCTGAGGGTGGATCGCCCAGTGGATGAAGTGCTGCACTTCGTGCGCCAACACCGAGTCGTAGCTCGCCGTCCCCGGCCGCGTCGCGTCCAGGTTCATGAACAGCATCGGGCGCTCGTTGGAGTAAGGGTTGACTTCGCGCGGGTAGAGGTCGCTGGCCGAGAAGTAGCCGCCGACGCCGGGAACGCGGCCGTTGAACACGGTGATTCGCGGCGCCTCGGGCGGCTCGCCGAAGTAGCGGCGCAGCGCCGGGTACGTCGTTTCCTCGAATACGCGCGCGCTGGCCTCGAGCTTGTCGGTCGCCGGTGGTGCCGCCAGTCCATCCTGCACGTACAGCAGAAGGTGCTCGGAAGCGTACTGCAGTGTCGCCCGCACGTCAAAGAAGCGGTGGTTCGGCTCATCGAGGACCCAGAACGTGCGTGTCTCGCCAACGGCTTCGTCGCGGTACAGCGGCACGCGCGCAGCGGCCGGAGTGCCACACACTTGTTTGAAGCGGCGTACGATATCGGCCTCGTCGCGTGGCGGCGGCGTCACGGCGCGCAGCAGGTCGCGCGTCGCGCGCGCCGACAGCGCCGCGGGTGCGGCGAGACGGCTGCTGCCGGGATCGGTCGCGGTGTGGCCCACAGGCGGGTTCGCGACTTCACCGCGGGCGACTCCGAGTGCGCTGGCGCGCACCTCGGCAACGTCGGGAGCTCGCGCACACGCGACCAGGGCGGCGACGTTCACCGCCAGCGCGAGCACAAGCGCAAGGCACCGTTTCATGGCCACGAATCGCCGCCTGTCCCACCATACCACAGTTGCGGCCCCTACCCCTAACCCCTCCCCGATGCGGGGAGTCGGTCCGCGGCGCGGCGCTCGACCGGTCCGCCTCTCCGACACGAAGAGGGGCTAGCGGGTGAGGTCCGCCTGCAGGGCGCAGGCCAAAGTGCCGGCGGCGTCGAATCTTTGTAGGGGCGTATCGACATACGCCCAGGGGCGGCGGTCGGGCGCATCTCGCTACGCCCCTACAGCCAGTGGCGGTCCCCGGAACTTCTGCCTGCACCCCTCCTGCACTTCCGCTTGCGTGTGAATTTGGCATCCAGTATGATCGCCCTATGCGGAAACGGATAAAGAGCGACCCTCTTCCGGTCGAGCGAGAGCTGGGCGAGGCGTGGCGGGTCGCGCCGGCGGCGGGGACGCTTACGACGGTGGAGGGCGAAAAGGTTCGGGTGGTGTACCCGGGCCGGCCGAACGCGGCCGCCGGTCCCGATTTCTTGGATGCGGTGCTCGAGACCGGCGACGGGGAGGTGCGCGGCGCCGTCGAGCTTCACCGCCGGACGAGCGACTGGGAACGGCATGGGCATGGCGCCGATCCGCGATACAGCGGCGTCGTGCTGCACGTCGTCGGCCGGCACGACGGCGCCGCCAGCCGGCCGCCGGGCGGCGCCCAGTTGCCGTTGCTCGAGCTCGTCGGGGGAAGCTGGACCGGCGGGGAGGACGCCGCGCCGCCGTTGCCTTGCGCCGCCAACATCACCACCGGGCGCGATCCGCTGCCTCTCCTCGAAGCGGCGGGCGATGCGCGCTTCGAGGCCGGCATCCGGCGAATCCAGGAATTACAGAACAGTTTCGCTCGACCATCTGGCGCAGCAGGCGCTGCCGCAGCCGACTGGGACCAGTTGGCCTACGTGCTGCTGGCCGAGGCGCTGGGATACAGCCAGAATACGACGGCGCTGCACGAGCTCGCGGCCGCCGTGCCGCTCGACGAGGTGCGCCGCTGCGCCGCCGGCGCGCAGCGGCAGACGGCCGGCACGCGGGCCGAAGCGCTGCTGCTTGGTGCGGCCGGCTTACTCCCGTCTCAGCGGCACCTGCCGGCAGCCCGATGCCGTGGTGCCTACGTCGAGGCGCTCGAGCGGGCGTGGCAGGTCGCCGGCCGAGCACCGGCCTTGCGGTCATATCGCTGGGACTTCGCCCACGTGCGGCCCGAAAACGCGCCGGTGCGGCGCGTCGTTGCGCTCGCCAAACTGGCGCTGGAGTGGCCGCGAGCGGGCGTGTTCGCCGCGATTGCCGAGGTCATTGGTGCACCCGACCGGCCCAGCCAGAGCAGCGGTGGGCGCGGCGGCAGGCGAAATACGCCAGCCGAGGAACCAAGACCCCACGAGAGAGCCAAGCTGCACGACAGCCGGCGGCCCGATGCCGGTGCCCGCGTGCTGCTCGCCGCCAACCGGAACCTGGCGCGCCGCGTGACGTTGCCGTGCCCGGAAGGGTACTGGGCCGAGCACTGGGACTTCGGCGTGCCGGTCAAGCAACCGGGCACCGAAGCGACCGCGCTGATCGGTCACTCGCGGGCGGCCGACGCGGTGGTCAATGTGCTCCTCCCGCTCGCCGTCGCGATGGCCGTCTCCGGCGGCGACGCCGCGCTCCACGCCCGCGCCGTCGCCGCCTACCGCACCCACCCGCTCCTCACCGAAAATTGGATCACCCGCCTGGTGCGCGAGCGTACCGGCCTCAGCGCCGCACGCGGTGATCGCGTCGCCGGCGCGCGCGCCCAGCAAGGCCTGATCGCCATCTACGAAGGCCCCTGCCGGGAACTGCGGTGCGGCGAGTGCCCGTTGGGAGTGCAGAGCGAAAAGTGCAAAATGAAAAATGCAAAATGAAAAATGCGATATTCGAAGCCAACCAGTCGTCTCATCTGGGGCGCCTCGTTCACTTTGTACTTTGCATTTTGCACTTTTCACTGGCGCGTGGCGCCCGCCAGCGCCGGCCCTACCTGCTGCGCCAGGCGCTCGAGGTAGCGCAGCTCGGCGTCGGTGTAGGCTTTGCCTTTAGGGCGGCGGGCCAGCACGAGGAGGCCGACGAGGCGTTGGCGGTGACGCAGCGTCACCGCCACGCCTGCGCCGCGATTAGCGAGCGCCGCCAGCGGCAGCAGAGCCACCGGCACGTCGGAGAGCTCGCGCCAGCGCTCGACCGGTATCGCGCGCGGGTACAAACCAAGCAGGCGAGGCAGCACGTCGTCGAGCGGGAATTCGGGAGGCGCGCGATCGTCGAGCTGCGTCGCCGGCACATTCGCCGTGGCGTCGGCCGGCCGCTGCCGCGCCAGCGCCCAGTCACCCGCGCTGGCGGCCGGCACGAGGCGCCCGCCCCGCGGGACGAGCACGGCGGCCGCGGGGGCGTTGAGCCGGCGGAGCGACTCCTGTGCCACGGCGCTGCCGAGCTCCTCGGCGGTCGCCGGCAAGCGATGCTGAACGATGGCCGTAATGCGCTCGCGCCGTACGCGCGCAACGGCCATCACGAGGGCGACGGTACCGAGCGCCACGGCAAAGAGCAACGCGATGGTCAGCGCGACGGCGCTTCCCGGCTGCGCGACGAAGAACGCGATCAGCAAGGCACCGGCGGCGCCGAGTGAGGCGATGGTACCCCACGGCACCGTCATCGCACGCGGCGCATCCGGTTTCCCGAGTGCTCCGGGCGCATCGCCTTCGTCGGGCCGCTCGCCGATTGTCGGCGGGAGATCGCTCATCCTCTAGCGCAATCGTACATCGGAACCCGCGCGCCGCGCTTCACTTGGCCATCGCGACGAGGGAACCGCTCCACTTACCCCCTACTGCGCCGCCGACGCGGTGGAGCGGTCAACGCGTCACGGCTGCTTCGCCAGCAATTGGTCTGCCGCCGCCGGTGGCGAAAGGCGCCGAGCGACGACGGCATCGACGAGCTCCGCCCATTGGCCGGAGGCACGTGCTCGGCGTTCGGCCTCTCGCTGCGCCTTCGCCGCCATCGAGCGCAGCACGTGGCGTTCGGCGAGGCTGCGCGCTCGCGCCGCGCCTCGGCCACTCGCCCCGAGCCACGTGCGATGCGCGGCGAGCGTTTCGACAAGCTCGGCCGCACCGGCGCCCGTCGTCGCCACGGTCTTGAGCGCCGGAACAGCCCAGGGGAGTGAAGAGCGAACACCGACGGGTGAAGAGTGAGGTGGGGACCCTTCGCCTCGGTCCTCTCCGGATGCGGAGCCATCACCCCTGCCCTCTCCCTTTGGGAGAGGCAGCCCATCCACCGGCCCCTGCGCCAGGCGCAGCTCGGCTACCAGCCGGTCTGCGCCTTCGCGGTCGGCCTTGTTGACGACGAGGACGTCGGCGATCTCGAGGATGCCGGCCTTGATCGCCTGCACCTCGTCGCCAAGACCGGGCGCCATCACGACGACGGTGGTGTGGGCCTCCTGGGCGACGGCGAGTTCGTCCTGGCCAACGCCGACGGTTTCGATCAGGATCGTCTCAAAGCCGGCCGCCGCCAGGACGATCGCTACCGCCATGGTCTGCGCCGCGATGCCGCCGGCGGCGCCGCGACTGGCCATGCTGCGGACGAAGACGCCCGGGTCACCGGCCAGTTCGCCCATCCGCACGCGGTCGCCAAGCAGCGCCCCGCCGGTGAAAGGGCTGCTCGGGTCGACGGCGACGACCGCCACTCGCTGCCCGCGACGGCGCAGCTCACGGGCGATGCGGTCGACCAGCGTGCTCTTACCCGTCCCCGGGGCGCCCGTGATGCCGACGAGATGCGCACCACCCGCCTGGGGATACAACGAGTCGACGATGGAATCGGCGCGTGCGCCGCCCGTCTCGATGACGCTCAGCAGCCGCGCCAGCGCCCGCCGATCACCACCGACTGCCGCCCGGATCAGCTCGTCGTCACGCGCGCCGTTCAAGGTGCCGCCCGAATTGGAGTTTGAAACCACAGATGCACACAGATGCACACAGAACGTGGGGATGGGATGGAACCGCAGATGAATGGTAATAAGGGGAACGAGGAGAAACCGCCGATGGACGCCGAACTCTAGAGAGGAACCGCCTTCAGATACCGCATAATCCATCCAAGAGCCCGTGATCGCTGCTCGGAGTCAGCGGTCGGTGGTTGGGTAGCTGACCGCTGAAAGCTGACCGCTGACCGCCGATGAATGGCGATTATGTCGATGTAGGCAGGGAGATGGGGTCACGCTGCAGCAGCTCGATAAGGACGCCGTGGGCACTTTTCGGATGGAGGAAGGCGACGAGACCGCCGTGGCCGCGGCGTGGCGCTTTGTCGATGGGTTCGAATCCGTCGCGTTCGAGGCGCGCCAGTTCGGCGGTGATGTCGTCGACGGCGAAGCAGACGTGGTGCATCCCTTCACCGCGGCGCGTAAGAAAACGCCCCACCGACGACTCGCCGCCAAGCGGCTCGAGCAGCTCTAGCCTGGCCGAGGGCGCAGCCGTGGGACGGGCGAAGCCCTCGCGGGACGGCTCAGTATCAGCGCCGGATTGGGCAGGCAAATGCTTCGCCGCTGCGGACCGCGTTCCGATCCATCCTCCTGCCGGCACAAAGCAGACGCGGACGCCCTGCGCCGCCAGGTGCTCGACGTCGGTCGACGCGTGGCCGAGCAGCCGGCGGAACGTCGCCGCCGCGCCTTCTACATCGGCCACGGCGATCCCCACGTGATCGACACCCAGAATCATGTCGACTTCCCGGCCCCTGGCCCCTTACAGCGCCTCACAATAGCCGCTCCCGCAAGCAGATCTCTTCAGCCAGCCTCCTGGGCTATCTGCGTTCATCGGAGCCTGCCCTGAGCCCCTTCGACAGGCTCAGGGCTGCGCTCAGGATACACTCCGTCGAATGGGTTCATCTGCGGTTTCTGTTCTTCGTTCTTACCCCCGATACTCGCCGAACACCGTCCGCATCGCGCCGGCCATCTCGCCGACGGTGGCACGGGCGCGGGCGCATTCGAGGAGCGGCGGGAGGACGTTTTCCGTCGCGGCGGCGGCGGCGCGCAACCGGTCGAGCGCAGCCGTCACGCGCCCGCCATCGCGCGAGCGGCGCAGTTGCTCGAGGCGGCGGATCTGGCGCTCGCGCACGGCCGGATCGACTTTGAGGATCTTCATCGGGGCGCTCTCGCCGCCGGCCGCCGTTTGGAAGCGATTGACGCCGACGATCGTCTTGTCGCCGCTCTCGACCGCGCGCTGATAGACGTACGCACTTTCTTCGATCCGGCGCGCGTAGTACCCACTTTCGACCGCCACCAATCCGCCGCCGATCTGCTCGATCTCGGCCAGCAGTTCTTCGGTTCTGCCCTCAAGCTCGTCGGTAAAGCGCTCGACGAGATACGAGCCGGCGAGCGGGTCGGCGCTGTCGGGGACGCCGCTCTCGTAGGCGATCACCTGCTGGGTGCGCAACGCGAGCTGCGCCGTTGCCTCGGTCGGCAGCGCCAGCGCCTCGTCGAGCGCGTTGCAGTGGAGGCTTTGCGCTCCGCCAAGCACCGCCGCCAGCGCCTGGAGCGTCACACGCACGACGTTGTTCTGCGGCTGCTGCGCCGCGAGCGTGCTGCCGGCGGTCTGCGTGTGGAAGCGCAGCTTCCACGAGTTGGGGTCTTTGGCGCCGAACCGGTCGCGCGCGAGTCGCGCCCAGATGCGCCGCGCCGCGCGAAACTTGGCGATCTCTTCAAAGAGGTTGTTGTGGCACGCGAAGAAGAACGAGAGCCGCGGCGCGAAAGCGTCGATCTCGAGCCCCGCGTCGAGCGTGGCGGTCGTGTAGGTGATGGCGTTGGCAAAGGTGAAGGCGAGCTCCTGCGCCGCGGTGCAACCGGCCTCGCGCAGATGGTAGCCGCTGATGCTGATCGGGTTCCAGCGAGGCAGATGCGCGGCGCAGAAGGCGATGCTGTCGGTCACCAACCGCAGGCTCGGCCGGGGCGGGTAGACGTACGTCCCGCGGGCAACGTACTCCTTGAGGATGTCGTTCTGCGTCGTCCCGGAGAGCTTCTCCGGAGGGACGCCCTGCTCTTCGGCCGCGACGACGTAGAGCGCGAGCAGGATCGCGGCGGTCGCGTTGATCGTCATCGACGTGCTCACCCGGTCGAGGGGGATGCCGTCGAGGAGCTGCCGCATGTCCTCGACGCTGCAGATCGAGACGCCGACGCGGCCGACCTCCCCCTCGGTGAGCGGGTGATCGGCGTCATAGCCGAGCTGCGTGGGCAGATCAAATGCGACCGACAACCCCGTCTGCCCCTGCTCGAGCAGGTAGCGGTAGCGCCGGTTCGATTCCTCGGCGGTCGCGTAACCGCCGTACTGGCGCATCGTCCACAACCGGCCGCGATACATCGTGGGATAGATCCCACGAGCGAAGGGGAATTCCCCTGGATCGCCAAGCGCGGCCTCATACGACCAACCGGCGATGTCATCCGGGCGGTACACGGGTTTCACTGGAATCCCGCTGTCGGTGAGGCGTTCTGCCATGAGCGGTCAGCGGTCAGCTACCCCAAGACCGTGATCTTCCTGATCTTATCGCCGATCTTGATGCCGTTGACGACGTCCATGCCGTCGGAGACCTGGCCGAAGTTGGTGTAGGTCTTGTTCAGCCATTCGGCCGGCTTGGTGCAGATGAAGAACTGCGAATCGTTGTTGATGCGGATGTCCTGGCCGCGCGCCACACCGACGGCGCCGACGACAAACGGCTTGTCGTTGAGCTCACTGGGCATCGTGCCGCCGCCGGTGCCGTTGCCGCGCGGGTCACCGCCCTGCACCACCCAGTCCTCGACGCGGTGGAAGGTCAAGCCGTTGTAGTAGCCCTGGCTCGCCTTCTGCTCGAAATTCTGCACCGTCTTGGGCGCGGCGTCGGGGAAGAGCTGGATCGTAAACGAGCCGCCCTTCTCGAGCTCGACGACGGCGCGCTTGCCTGAGCCCTTACCGTTCTGGGCGGCGCTACTCTTCGATTGACCGGGCAGTCCGGGTATGGCGCACGCCGCCGCCAGGGCCGCCAGGGCGCCCGACCCGGTGAGCGCGCCCGCGTGAATTGCTTGGAAAACGAATGAACGCCGAAGCATGGATCGTTTATACCAGCGAATCTGCGCTGTCCAGTGCGTCATAGGAGGGTGGTCGCGATTCGTCGAAGCTCGCCCGGCGGACGGCGGCGCGCTCGGCCAGCGTCAGCGACACGGTGCGTCGTGGTGCGCCGGGGCTGACGATGGTAAGCGGCACGACATCGCCGACGCTGTGTTTGACCATCAGGCGGCGCAGGTCGTCGAGACCGGTAACGTCCTGGCCATCCATCGCGACGATGATGTCGCCCGGTTGGATTTCCGCGGCGGCCGGCGAATCCGGCGTGACCTCACGGACGAGCACGCCGCGGCTCACCGGTGCGCCGAGCGTGAGCGCCAGACTGGGCGTCACGTCGGCCACCGAGATGCCGAAGTGCGGCCGCGCGACGCCGCCCGAAGCGACGATCTGCTCGGCGATCTGCCGCGCCCCTTCGATGGGGATCGAGAACCCAGTCAGGTCCTGGCCGCGGCGGCTGACCCGAATCGCGGTGTTGATACCGACGACCTGCCCACTGCGGTTGAGCAGTGGCCCGCCGCTGTCGCCGGGGTAGAGCAGCGCATTGGTCGTGATCAGGTTGAACAGCGGATAGTCCTGGAACGTCTGAATCTCGCCGGCGAGCGAGCGGATCACGCCGGTCTTGGCGCTCGGTGCTCCGGGCAAGAGCGGCGCGTAGCCAAGCGCCAGCACGCGCTCGCCGAGCGCCAGCGACTGCGCGCTGCCGAGCGGTACGTACGGCAGATTGGGCGCTTCGATCTTCACGACCGCGACGTCGGTCCAATCGTCGGCGCCGAGCGGCTGGGCGGCCAGGCTGCGCCCGTCGGGCAGCAGCGCCCGCAGCCGGCCTCCCGCGAGCGAGGCCACGACGTGGCTGTTGGTCAGAACGAGCCCACTGGGGTCGTAGATGATGCCCGTCCCAAACCCCTGTTGGTTATCGGTCAGCTTGACCACCGCCGGCCGCGCGCGCTCAATCAACTGCCGCAGCGCCGCGACTTCGTCCACCGGAAGGCGCGTATTGCTCGCCGGCGGTGCCGCGATCTGCCGCCACGCCGGCTCGGGTTGCATGGCCGGTGCCGGATAGAGGTCGGCTTCCTTCCCAAGATCGCCGCCGTTGACGACGGTGACGTCGCCCGGCCGCGCGAATGGCGTGGCCACCTTCCAGAGCTGGAATGCGCGCCGCTGCGCCCGCAAGACGAGCGCCGGGCCGATATCGGCGACCGGTGCGACCGGCACACCGTTGATCGCGATGGGATCGGGCGCGGTGAGGTACGCAGCGCGCAGCGCCGGATAGCTGTCCAGCAGCCGCAGACGCTTCTGCACGATCTGGTCGAACGAGAGCGACGCTTCGTCGGTAAACGCCGCCGGCTTGGGAATCAGCCGGTGCGCCGCCAGCCAATCGTCCTTGCCGGCGGCGCTCAATTCGTCGAACAGATTGACGAAGACGGCGCGGCCCAGGTCGGGCCGCCACTGGAGCACCACTTTTTGTGTCGCCTGGACGACGAACCCATCCCACATGAATCGCTGCGAGACGGGATACCCCAATACGTCGACGCCGCCGAGGCGCTGGAACTCGGACCACAGCGGGATGCCGCCTTCGTCGGTGATGCTGTAGCCCTGGTCCCCCGTCCGGCTGGCACCGGTTTCGGTGTAGAAGTGGCCGTTGACGATCTCGAAGTTGCGCTGCACCTCGGACGAGGCGCGCTGCGCCAGCGTGGCCGCGGGCGCCTGCGCGAGGAGCGCAGACGCCGCCAGTACGGCGGCGAACAGGAATCGGAAAGACGCTCGGGCGGGGAGCACCAGGCGGATAGGGATGCTTCGCTGCATTGCCGGCGAACCTACGACGCGACGTGCTCGCTTCTCGAGCACGCCCCGATTGACGTGGATACCAATTCAGTGTATCGCGCCGCGCGCGTGCGTGTTACGCTAACCTGCCGGTACCTATGACAAACGCCGATGTTCCCGACAAGATTCGTGAGCTGCGCGAGCGCAAAGCCCAAGCGCGCTTCGGCGGCGGATCGAAGCGCATCGAACAGCAACACATCCGCGGCAAATTGACCGCGCGCGAGCGGCTCGACCTCCTGCTCGACGCGGGCTCCTTCGAGGAGACCGACATGCTCGTCACCCACCGCGCGACCGACTTCGGCCTGGAGGCGCAACGTTACCTGGGCGACGGCGTCGTGACCGGTTGGGGGCGCATCGACGGGCGGCCAGTGTACGTGTTCTCGCAGGACTTCACCGTCTTCGGCGGCTCGCTTTCGGAGGCCGTCGCCGAAAAGGTCTGCAAGATCATGGACATGGCGATGAAGAACGGCGCCCCGGTGATTGGGCTCAACGATTCGGGCGGCGCGCGCATCCAGGAGGGCGTCGTCTCACTCGGCGGGTACGCCGACATCTTCCTGCGCAACACGCTCGCCTCGGGCGTCATCCCGCAGATTTCGGCCATTCTCGGACCATGTGCCGGCGGCGCGGTCTACTCGCCGGCGATCACCGACTTCGTGCTGATGGTCGAGCGGACGAGCTACATGTTCGTCACCGGACCCAACATCGTGAAGTCGGTGACACACGAGGACGTCGACTTCGAACAGTTGGGCGGCGCCGAGGTCCACAACACCACGAGTGGCGTGGCGCACTTCCTGGCGGCGACCGAGCCCGAGTGCCTCGATCTGATCCGCCGTCTCATGTCATACCTGCCCTCGAACAACGTCGACGATCCGCCGTACGTCGACACCGGCGACTTGCCGCTGCGCGAAGACGCCGAGCTCGTGACGCTCGTCCCGGAGCAGCCGAACAAGCCATACGACATGCGCGACGTGATCCGGCGCATCGTCGACCGCGACACCTTCCTCGAGGTGCAGGCGCTCTACGCGCAGAACATCATCGTCGGCTTCGCCCGGCTCAACGGCCATTCGGCCGGCATCGTCGCGCAGCAACCCGCCGTGCTGGCAGGCGTGCTCGACATCAACTCGTCGGACAAAGCGGCGCGCTTCGTGCGCTTTTGCGACTGCTTCAATATCCCCATCTTGACGTTTGTCGACGTGCCGGGCTTTCTGCCGGGGGTAGGACAGGAACACGGCGGCATCATCCGCCACGGGGCCAAGCTGCTCTACGCCTACTGCGAGGCGACGGTGCCCAAGCTCACGGTGATCACGCGCAAGGCGTACGGCGGCGCCTATGACGTCATGAGCTCGAAGCACATCCGCGGCGACGTCAACTACGCCTGGCCAACCGCCGAGATCGCGGTGATGGGCGCCGAAGGCGCCGTGCCGCTCATCTTCCGCGACGAGATCGCCCAATCGCCCGACCGCGAAGCAACCCGCACCCGCCTGGTTGAGGAGTATCGCCAGAAGTTCGCCAACCCATACATCGCGGCCGCGCGCGGTTACGTCGACGACATCATCGAACCGCGCCAGACTCGGCGCAAGCTGATCTCTGCGCTGGAGATGCTGAAGAACAAGCGCGACTCCAACCCACCCAAGAAACACGGCAACATACCCTTGTAGACAGGCAATGTTCAAGCGGGTGCTCGTCGCCAATCGGGGCGAAATCGCGGTACGGATCATTCGGGCCATTCACGAGCTTGGCGCCGAAGCCGTCGCCGTCTATTCCGAGGCCGATCGCGCGGCGCTGCACGTCCGGCTGGCCGATTGCGCGTATCCGATTGGTCCCGCGCCGGCTGCGCAGAGCTATCTGAACGTGCCGGCGATCCTGGCGGCTGCGCGCCGGGGTGGTGCCGAGGCGGTCCATCCGGGGTACGGCTTCTTGTCGGAAAACCCGGCGTTCGCGCGAGCGTGCGCCGATGCCGGGATCGTCTTCGTCGGGCCGTCGCCGGAGGCGATGGCGCTGATGGGCGACAAGGTGGAAGCGCGCCGGGCCGCCGTGGCGGCCGGTGTGCCGGTGGTGCCGGGCACGACCGAGCCGGTGCGCGACGACGCGAGCGCGGCGGCGGCCGCCACGGACATTGGCTATCCCTTGCTCATCAAGGCGGCGGCCGGAGGTGGTGGCAAAGGCATGCGCGCGGTGCGTACGCCCGAGGACCTGCGGCCGGCGCTGGCCCAGGCACGCAGCGAGGCGGTCGCGTCCTTTGGCGACGGCAGCGTCTATCTCGAGAAGCTGATCGTGCGGCCCCGCCACATCGAGGTGCAGCTCTTCGGCAACGGAAAGGGCCGAGTCGTCCACCTTGGCGAGCGCGAGTGCAGCCTGCAGCGGCGCTACCAGAAGGTCGTCGAGGAGGCCCCCGCGCCGCACCTGCCCGACGACGTGCGGCGCCGGCTCTGGGCGGCGGCCGTATCGGCTGCCGAGGCGGTGAAGTACGCCGGCGCCGGCACGATCGAGTTCCTCTTCGAGCCGTCGACGCAGCAGGTCCATTTCCTAGAGATGAACGCCCGCCTCCAGGTGGAGCATCCCGTCACCGAAGCCGTGACCGGCGTCGACCTGGTCAAAGCGCAGTTCCGCCTCGCGGCCGGCGCATCGCTCGAGGCGGCGTTGGGGAGCGCGTCCGAAGTCCAAAGTCCAAAGCATGCCCTGAGCGCAGCCGAAGGGTCCAAAGTCGGTGCCCGGCGCGATGACGACCTTGGGCTTTGGACTCCGGACGTTGGACTCCATGCTATCGAGGCGCGCATCTACGCCGAGGACCCGGACAACAACTGGTTCCCGTCGACCGGTACGCTGCGCCTCGTGCGCGAGCCGGGCGGCCCGGGCATCCGCGTCGACAGCGGGTGCGAATCCGGGCAAGAGGTCACCGTCCACTACGACCCGCTTCTGGCGAAGCTGATCGCCTGGGGGAGCACGCGGGCAGAGGCACTCGACCGCCTGCGGCGCGCGGTCGACGAATACGTCCTGACCGGCGTGCGCACGACGCTGCCGTTCCATCGCTGGCTGGTGCGAGACGAAGCGTTTCTTGGCGCCGAGCTCTCGACCGGCTTCATTGCCGAGCGCTGGCCGGCGGCGCCGTCCGGCGCGGCCGTATCCGGCGAGCGCGTGCGCGCCGCGGCGCTCGTCGCCGCTCACGCGTTTGCCGCGCGCCGGCACGCGGCCGCGCCGACGATTCAAACGGATGCGGCGGCGCCCGGCTCGACCGGTAGTGAGTGGCGCCGTGTGGCCCGTCGGGAAGCGCTGCGGTGAAAGTGGCGGTGCGCGTCCTCGATCGGCAACTTGTGATCGAGCTACCGGACGAACCGGGTACGCCGGGTGCGCCGGATGCGCCAGCGCTGATCGATCGAATACCTATAGCAGGTGACTTGGTGACGGTGCGCCCGGGGCTCTACAGCCTGGTGGTCGACGGCCGCTCGTACGAAGTCGCCGTCGAGGCGTTGCCGGACGATGCCCGGTCACTGGTGGTGACCGTCGACGGGACGGCGCTGCCGGTCGAGGTCGAAGACGAGCGGCAGCGTGCGCGTCGTGCCGCCGAGCAGGCACGCGGCGTGACCGCCGGCCGGATATCCACGGCAACCATCGTCGCACCGATGCCGGGGCGCGTCGTCTCGGTGCTCGCTGCGCCGGGCGATACCGTCGAGCGCGGGCAAACGATCGTGACCCTGGAAGCGATGAAGATGGAGAGCAGCCTCACGGCGCCGCACACCGGTACGGTGACCGAGGTGCTCGTCACCGCCGGCCAGACGGTGCAGCAACGCCAGCCGCTGGTACGGATCGAAGGCTAGGCGGCCACAGAGCCGCTATACTAGCGCGCCGCCGCCTTATGCTCCGACTCTGGCCGCCCGCGTTCCGCGCTTCACACTCCACAGACGCACCGCCCGCACTGCCGCGCGCGGTGCTTCCGGCACTACACCGGCGACATCTGCTTCGCCTGGCAGGAAGCGTCGCGTCCACCCGCCTGGTCGCATCCGCCGCGCGACCGTTGCTCGCCGACGGTTCGCCGTCATCCGCCGTGGCGGCCGACTCGGTGCCCAGCGACTATGTAGGCTACGCCCTCGTGCCCCGCTTTTTCCCGGAAACCGGCCACAACGTCGACGGCGAGTTCCTGGCGTACGTACGCCACAACGGCGGCGCCGGCGAATTCGGTTACCCGGTGACCGAAGAATTCTGGGAGCCATCCGGCGCCAGCGCTGCCGGACGGATGGTGCAGTATTTTCAGCGCGCGCGGCTCGAGTGCGACCTCGTGACCAAACGGGTCACGCGCAGTCCGCTCGGCGAGCTGCTCGTTCGCCCGCAGCCGGCGGTGTCACCCGCGCCGGAAGCGCGCTTCTTCACCGAGACGGGGCACAACGTGATGAACGCATTCCTGCGGCACTTCGAGACAGCCGGCGGCGTCGAGGTGTTGGGGTACCCCATCTCGGAGGAGGTCGAGGAAAACGAGCACGTCGTGCAGTGGTTCGAGTATGTGAGGCTGGAGTGGTGGCCGGAACACCCGCCGGCGCACCGCGTGCAGCTCGGGCTGCTCGGAGACGAGCACTTACGGCGCACGGCGCAGCAGGTCCCCGCGGCGGCGGTGCGCCGGGCGGCGCCGCTCGAACCCGTGCGCGAGTGGATCCTCCCGCCGCCCCAGCCCCCACCGGCCCGGCCGCAACCGCCGTTGCTCGTGCCGATCCTCTACTACCACCACGTGCCCAGCCAGCAGCCCTTGCGCACGCAGATTCGGGCATTCAAGCGCGCGGGGCGCACGATCGTCCCGTTGGGGCGAGTCGTCGACGCCGTGCGCGGCGAAGCGACGCTTCCGCCCGATCCGCTGGTGCTCACGTTCGACGATGCCTGGGAGTCGCAGTTCCAGAACGCGGCGCCGGTGCTCCAGGCAGAGGACGTCCCGGCGACATTCTTCGTGATTACGCGCTATCTGAGCGCACTCGCCGGCTACATGACGTGGGACCAGGCGCGTATGCTCAAGGAACGGGGGCACGAGGTCGAGTCGCACTCCCATAACCATCCCCGTCTCGATACGCTTTACGCAGCGGACGAAGGTGCGGCGGTCGCGGAAATCTGGGAATCGCTGGCGGTGCTGGAGAGCCGGCTCGGGCGCTCACGACGTCTCTTCGCGTACCCAGATGGCCGGTGGGACGACGCGGTGGTCTCGATAGTTGCGAGAATTTACCGTGGCGCGGTCGCCACGGGCGGCGGTGCGCTGCAAACGCAGGATCTGATGTACGCGCTCCGGCGCATCAAAGCCGAGCCATCGTACGCCGCAGCGAGTCTGCTGAAACAAATGGTGTAAGCATTCGGGCCTCGGCGGGCACCGCCGCGACGTGAAAAGACACAATCACCCGGCCCGTCGGTGCAGCGGTGCGCCAGTCTGAGAGCAGTTCAGGAGTTCAATCATGAGTGTGACAGCCGTCGTCGGCTGTGGGTGGGGTGACGAAGGAAAAGGCAAGATCGTCGACGCGCTGGCCAGCGCGCGTGGTGCGAAGCTGGTTATCCGCTTCAACGGCGGCCCCAACGCCGGCCACACCGTCGTGCCGGAGGTCGACGGCGGCGCCGCGAGCGCGCCGCGCTGGAATCGGGTCGTGTTCCGGCTCCATCAAGTGCCGTCCGGGGTGTTCACTCCCGGCTGCGTCTGCGTCTGTGGCCCGGGCACGGTGATCGATCCGGACGGATTTCTGGCAGAGATCGCCGAACTGGAGGCACACGGCGTCGACACCGAGCGCGTGTTGCTATCCGATCGCGCGCACGTCGTGCTGCCTGTCCACCGCCAGCGCGACCGGCTGCTCGAAGCGGCGCGCGAAGGGCTGGCGCAGGGGACGACGCTGCGCGGCGTCGGCCCGGCTTACGAAGACAAGGTGGCGCGTATCGGCCTGCGCCTAGGCGATCTTCTCGACCGCGAATACCTGCGTGAGTATCTCCCCTTCTTCGCCGACGAACAGTCGCGCCGGCTGGCCGGGCTCGGGGGCGAGCCGGTCGGTCTGCAAGAACTGCTGGAGCTCTGCGACCGCTGGGCCGACCGGATCGGCAATCGGATCGTCGACAGCTACCCGATCGTCCGTGATGCGCTGCACGAAGGCGGACCGATTATCCTGGAAGGACAGCTCGGCGCCGGCCGGGACATCGACTGGGGCATCTACCCTTACGTCACATCGTCGGGCGCCACGACCGGCGCGGCGGCGACGGGATCGGGGGTGCCGGCGACGGCGATCCGAGAGGTCGTCGGGGTCGTCAAGGCGTTTGCCACCTCGGTCGGCGGCGGACCGCTGGTGACCGAATTGTTCGGCGCGGAAGCCGAGCGGCTGCGGACCGCCGGCGGCGCTGAAACCGAGCACGAATACGGCGCCACGACGGGGCGTGCGCGGCGCTGCGGCTGGTTTGATGCCGTCGCCGCCCGCCAAGCCGCGGCGATCAACGGCTGCACCGCGATGGCCGTGACCAAGCTCGACGCGCTCGACGGCCTCCCCGAAGTGAAGATAGCGACGGCGTACGAGCTCGACGGGCAGATGCTCGACCACGTGCCGAGCAACACGCGTCGTCTGGCCCATGCGGAGCCGGTGTATGAAACACTGCCCGGCTGGACGGCCCCATCCCGGGAGATTCGCGAATGGGATCGACTGCCCGAGGCCGCGCGCGCCTACGCCGGCCGGATCGAAGCGCTCGTCGGCGTGCCCGTTGTGTACGCCGGCACCGGGCCATCGCGGCCGGAGATGGCCGAAAGAGGCGCGCAAGAGGAGCGCGCAGCCAGGTAGCATTTGAGCGGAAGGAAGAAAGAGAGGAATAGCGTTATGCCACTGGTTCCTATGAAGATCGTCCTGGACGAGGCCGAGCGCGGCGGCTACGGCGTCGGCGCGTTCAACGTCAACAACATGGAACAGATCCAGGCGATCATGCGTGCGGCGAGCGAAGTGCGGTCGCCGGTGATCATCCAGGCGTCGCGCGGCGCGCTGCGCTACACCAACATGGTCTACCTGCGCCACCTCATGCATGCGGCCGTCGAGGACAATCGCGATATCAAGATCGTGATGCACCTCGACCACGGCAACGACCTCGACATCGTCAAGCAGGCGATCGACCTCGGCTTCACCTCGGTGATGATCGACGGCTCGCTCGAGCCCGACGGGAAGACACCGCGGTCGTTTGAGAGTAACGTCGAGATGACGCGCAAAGCGGTCGAGATCGCGCACCCGTACGGCGTGACCGTCGAGGGCGAGCTCGGCACGCTGGGCGGCATCGAAGAGCACGTCCAGGCCAGCCGCGTTATCTTGACCAATCCGGAAGAGGCGGTGGAGTTCGTCAAAGCCACCGGCGTCGACGCGCTCGCGGTCGCGATCGGCACCTCCCACGGCGCGTACAAGTTCAAACAGACGCCGATGCTGGCGCTCGACCGCGTCGAGAAGATCCATCGGCTCGTGCCTCACGTACGCCTGGTGATGCACGGCTCGTCGAGCGTGCCGCAGGAGCTGATCGCAGAGATCAATCGGTACGGCGGCAGCATGCCGAACGCGATGGGCGTCCCCGTCGAGCAGATCCAGGACGGCATCCGGCGCGGCATCCGCAAGATCAACGTCGACACCGACACGCGCTTGGCCGCAACGGCGACGATCCGACGCATCTTCCACGAGGAGCCGGCCGTCTTCGACCCGCGAGAGTACCTCGGTCCGGCGCGCGACGCGATCTACCGCGTGGTCAAGGCGCGTATGGAGGCGTTCGGCTCGGCCGGGCACAACGACGACTACGCACCGACGACGCTGGAGGAGGCGAGACGCTTGTACAAGTAGGCAGTAGGCGGTAAGCAGTAAGCTATGGGCAGGTCCCCGCCCCAACCAGGTGAGCACGGCGAACTACCGCCAATCGCCTACTGCTTACTGCCTACTGCTTACTGCCTACTGCCTACTGCCTACTGCCTACTAATTCTGGCGGGCCAGGAGCTGCCAGATCTCGTCGGCGGTACCGCCGGTCGACGTGGCGTCGGTGGTGCCCTCTCCGAGGCGAGCGTAGAGCTTGAGGTCGAACCAGGCGGAGCCGAGGAGCTGGGCAGCGTGTTCGAGCAGGCGCACCGCTGCGAGCTGGTTTTGCTCGGCGATCGCCGGCGCCTGGTTGATGGTCTGGTGCCCCATGGCGCGCAGAATCAAGCCCCGATCGCGCACCTGCTCGGCCGACGGATAGATCGCCAGCATCCGCTCGACGGCGGCGAGCGCTTTGCTGAGATTGGGCGGGCGCTGGCGCAGGTAGTTGCCCAGAAGATTGCCGAGCATTCTCGCGAGGATTTGCTTGCGCGAGGCCGGTCGGAGGTGGTCGGGCGACAGCTCGACACGCTGGCCGAAAACGCGCTCGGCGAGCGCGTCGCGCTCGTCGGGCAGACGCGTGCCGCGATCGAACGGGTTGACGTAGACACTCAGGTGCTTGCCACGGAACTGGACGATGAACCGTCCGGGCAGATTGATGCCGACGGCGTGGAGACCGGCGCGTCGCGCGACCTCACAGTAGATCACCGAGAGCGTGATCGGCAGACCCCGCTTGTGCTCGATCACCTCGTTGACGAAGCTGTGGCGCGGGCTGTAGAAGTCGTCGGGCTCGGCGCCGCGAAATCCCTCCTCGTCGAACAGCACCTCACTCAGCGCGGCGAGCGACGCCTCGTCGGCTTCGGGCGACTCGGGCTCGACCGACTTGGCGGCCAGTCGCCCGCGCACTCGCTGCGCCAGCGCGTCGAGCCGGCTGAGATAGACGCCGACGTCGAGGCCGGGATATTCTTCGGCCGCGATCAGCAGGGCAGCCTCGGCGAGATCGATCTCGCGGTCCGGGCGGCGGGCGAGGCGGACGAAGCGCTCGCGCGCCGCCGCTACCTGCGCGGCACGCTCATCATCGCCACCAAACAGCTCGGCTGCGCCGCCCTCACCCACCATCGTCGTTTGCCTGGAATGTACGCACTCTTCGTGAACGCTCTCCGGCAGCGTACACGGCGGCGTAGCGGTCATACGCCCGTATAGAGTTTCTACCCATCCTATGCGCTTTGTCGAGTTCGACCACCTGCGGTACCGGGTCTCTTTGGATACGCTGGACACGCTTCGTCCGTCACGCCGCGCTGCCTTCGTCCCCTGCACGTCACGTGCCGGGGGCGGCCGTCCCATTTCCCCGGCGTCCGACGTACAAGATACGATGAGGGACGGCGATGGCCGCTGAGCGGATTTCTGTGCTCGTTGTCGATGGCTCGCCCGAGCAGGCCGAGCGGCTTACCCGAATGATAGCCGCTCACGACGACCTCGTGATCGCCGGCTCGGTGGGGCACGGCGCCGAGGCAGTCGAGCGCATCCCGATCGTGCGGCCGGACATCGTGCTGGTCGACCGGCAATTGGTCGACGCCGATGGCTTCAGCGCAACCGAGGCGATCGTCTCACAGTATCCGTGGGTGTCGGTGATTATGCTGTCCGGCACGGCCGACCCCGACGACTTTCGGCGAGCGATGCTGGCCGGCGCCCGCCAGCTTCTGAACCGCCCGTTTACCGAGACCAACCTCGCCGGCGCGATCAGGCAGGTCTATCAGCGCCGCGCGGCCGGCGCAGGGGCCGCGGCCCCGCCGCCGTCGGCCGAAGCGCCGGCGGGGCCGCCGATGTCATTGCTGTCCCAGGGCACTCTACCGGCGCCTGCCCTGGCACCTGGCCCGGCGATTGCGCCGGCTGCGTCGATTGCGCCGGCTGCCAAGCAAGGCGCGATCTACACGTTCTATTCGGCCAAGGGCGGCGTCGGCTGCACGACGCTCGCGTGCAATCTTGCCGTTGCGCTCAAGCAGCGCACGGGCAAGGAGGTGGCCCTCTTCGACTGCGGCCTGCTGTTCGGCGACGTCGGCGTCGTGCTCAACATCGATCCGCGCCAGACGATTGTCGATCTGCTGCCCCGCTCGGGCGACGCGACAGGCCGGAATTCCGGCATCGACGCCGACGTGCTCCGCCAGGTGATGGTGACCCATAGCTCGGGCGTGAAAGTGCTACTCGCGCCCGCTTCACCGGAGAAGGCCGAGCTGATCGCACCGGAGCACGTGGCGCGGGTGCTGGCGCTGCTGCGCGAACAGTTCGACTACGTCGTCATCGATACGTGGCCGACGTTCGAGGAGCGCATCCTCCATGTGCTCGACACCTCGGACCACATCGTCGTGCCCACCACGCTCGAAATGCCGGCGATCAAGAACTGCAAGCTCCTGCTCGACGTGGCGAGCGCGCTCGCCTACCCACCGGAGAAAATCGCGCTGGTGCTCAACCGCGCGAACAGCCGCGGCGGTATCCGCGTTCACGACGTCGAGCAGATTCTGCAGAAGCGCTTCTTCGCCGAAATCGTCTCCGACGGGCGCCTGACGACGCACTCGCTCAACGAGGGTGTGCCCTTTGTGATGACCAACCCCGACGCGCCGATCTCGGCCAATGTCGTCGATCTCGCCTGCCGGCTGGCAGGCGTGCCCGCGCCGGCGACCGGAGAACGCCAGCGGCCCCGCCAGCGTGCCGGCGGCCTGCTGCGCGCCGTCGGCAGCGTCTTCGGCGCATAGACACACCGGCGCGATTACACGTATCCACCGTAAAGGCATCCGTTAGCCGGGCCCGCTGCTATAATCGGGATCAGGCTACCGCTTTCTAGTTGGGCCGGCAGCGTATGCGGGCGAGGCGGGAGTCGTTGTAGGCGAGTCGATCGGTGGGTATGGACGCGCTAAGCCGCCTCTCGGAGATGAGCCGCCAGATTCTTACGCTTGCGAAGAAAGAGGCGGCCTTTTTTCAGCACGACCAGATCCGTACCGAGCACATCCTCCTGGCGATCGCCGCCGTACCGGAAGCGGTTGCCTCGCGCCTGCTGCGCCGCCAGGGCGTCGATCCGCAGGCGGTGGTGCGTGAGGTGGTTTCGCACTTGCACATTGGGCGCGCGGTCGACAGCCGGGCGATTACGCTTTCGCTGTCGGCGCGGCGGTCGATTGAGGTCGCCGGCATCGAGGCGCAGCGCCTGGGCTCGGAGTACATCGGCACCGAGCACCTCTTGCTCGGCATCATGGCCGAGCGCGACAGCCTCGCCGGCCGCGTGCTGACCAAGCTCGGTATCGATGCCGACGTCATCCGGCGCCAGGCCACCGGACTGTCCGACGGCGGCCGGCAGGTCGCGGCGGCCGGCGCGCCTACCGGCTCACGCTCGCGCGGGCGCTCCACCGAAAAGAGCGACGGCAAACCGTCGATGCTGGCGCAGTTCGGACGTGACCTGACACAACTGGCGCGCGTCGGCCGAACGGATCCGCTCGTCGGCCGGCAAAAGGAGCTCCAACGGATCGCACAGATTCTGCTGCGCCGCACTAAGAACAACCCGGTGCTCGTCGGCGAGGCAGGAGTTGGCAAGACGGCGATCGTCGAAGGGCTGGCGCGCGCCATCGTCGACCGCGAAGTGCCCGAGATGCTGCGGGGCCTGCGCGTGATCCAGCTCGATCTGCCGGGAATGGTCGCCGGCACCAAGTACCGCGGCGACTTCGAGGAGCGGCTCAAAGGTGTCGTCGCCGAGTTGGTGAAGGATGGCAACGTCATCGTCTTCATCGACGAGCTGCACATGCTGCTCGGCGCCGGCGGGGCGGTTGGCGCGATCGACGCCGCGAGCATGCTCAAGCCGGCGCTGGCGCGCGGCCAGGTGCGCTGCATCGGTGCGACGACGTGGCGCGAGTACCGCCGGTACATCGAGGCGGACGGCGCGCTGGCGCGGCGCTTCCAGCCGGTACCGGTCGAAGAGCCGAGCGTCGACGAGACGGTCGAGATTCTCAAGGGGCTGCGGCCGGTCTACGAGACGTTTCACGGCGTGGCGATCGCCGACGAGGCGTTGGTCGGCGCCGTCCGGATGAGCGACCGCTACATCATGGATCGCGCGCTGCCCGATAAGGCGATCGACTTGATCGACGAGGCGGCGGCGCGAGCCAAAGTCATGCGCCTGACGCCATCGGACGAGATACGGCGGCTGCAGCGGCTGCGCGAGCAGGCACGCACCGAGCGCGACGCGGCGGTCGAGTGGCGCGAGTACGAGCGGGCGAGCGCACTCGGCGAGGAAGAGCGTCGCCTGGCGCGCGAGCTCGAGGACCTTCGCACCGACTGGCGTAGCCGGTTGGAAGCACAAGCCGCGACGATTGGCCCCGACGACGTCGCCAAGGTGGTGGCCGGGTGGACGGGCGTGCCGGTGTCCAGCCTGACCGAGCACGAGGCGGCGCGGCTGCTAAAGATGGAGCCAGGGCTGGGCGAGCGAGTGGTCGGTCAGCGTCATGCGCTGGCTGCACTGGCCAAGGCGTTGCGCCGGTCGGCGGCACGCTTGGGCGATCCCAACCGCCCGGTTGGCTCATTCTTGCTCGTCGGCCCGACGGGTGTCGGCAAGACCGAGGTGGCCAAGGCGCTGGCAGAATACCTCTTCACCAGTGAGGACAGCCTGATCCGCTTCGACATGAGCGAGTTCAGCGAGTACCACACGATCTCGCGCTTGGTGGGAGCACCGCCGGGGTACGTCGGCTACGAAAACGCGGGAGAGCTGTCGGAGGCCGTCCGACGGCGGCCGTACTCGGTGGTGCTCTTCGACGAAGTCGACAAGGCCCATCCGCAAGTATTGACGGTGCTGCTGCAGATCATGGACAGCGGACACCTGACCGACGCGCACGGGCGGCGGGTGAACTTCAAGAACACGACCGTGCTCATGACGGCCAATTTCGGCACCGAGCGGCTGCGCCGAGCGGGGATCGGTTTCCGCGAGCAGCAGGCGGGTGGCGGGATAACGGCGGCGAACGTGCGCGACATCGTGGGCAACGAGCTCAAGCGGCGGCTGGCACCCGAGTTCATCAACCGGCTCGACGAGGTGATCGTCTTCGAGCCGCTGCAGCCGGACGACATGCGCGCGATCGCCGAGAGGATGCTCATGCGCGAGCGTGTGGCGGCGCAGGTACGCGGCTTCGAGATGCGCTGGAACGAAGCCGTCGTCGCGCTGCTGGCGGAGAAGGGACACACCCCGTTCGACGGCGCTCGCCCGCTGCGCACGCTCGTCCAGCAGTGGGTGGAGGACGAAGTGGCGCAACAGGTGCTCGACGGCCGCCTCAAAGCCGGCCAGACAATCGTGCTCGAGGCTGTCGACGGCAAGCTGGAGTTGCGCGGCGCGTCCGCGCCGCCACCCGGCGCCTCCGAACCATCCGGGGACGGCTCCGAAGACGCGAGCGAAGCGCTGGCGGTGACTGCAGAGGCGTAGCGGCCTCGCGTTTTCAGTGCCAGGGTGAGGCGCATCGGCTCGAGGGCGCGCCCGCCGTGGGCTAAAGCAATACCGTTGGCGAGATTCGGCACCGTGTACTGCGGGGAGGGCCCGCCGGGGGCTGAAGCCCACCGGCTACGTAAACGAAGCCAGCTCAAGCAGGCTGGCCACTCCCCGCAGACGTTTTTCAGGGCAGTAGGGCCGCCCGGTTCAGAGGCCGGAGATCGGACCGTCGGGAGTGTCCGCGAATGACGCTATACTGTGGCCAGGGTTGCGGAGCATATGGATCGGCGCGGCCAGAAAGTACGGCATGGAGCTCGCGTGGACTATGTAGGCACGCGCATTGGGGATGCTCTAAGTGCCGGCCGCGCTGTTCGTTCTGTCGAGCAACCGGTCGTGACTCTTGAGGGCCTCCGAGCGCGACGCGAGGAGATCCTGCGGATTGCGGCAGCGCACGGGGCGCGAAACGTCCGTGTCTTTGGCTCGGTCGCCAGAGGACAAGCTCGGCCCGACAGCGACGTGGACTTCCTGGTGGAGCTCGAACCAAATCGCACGGTGCTCGACCTGAGCAGCCTCATCCTCGACCTGCAAGCAGCCTTGCGGCGCAAGGTTGACGTAGTGGAACTGGGACGCACGTCGCCTGCCGCCGAGCTTATCGAGCGTGAAGCGGTCCCACTATGACCGAAGACCAACCCCGGCTGCAGGCGCTGGCGGACTATGGCTGGCTGCTGTGGCTCGTGGTGCGCGCCGCGCCGGGGGCATGCGCCCTCTGGACGGCCACGACGCTTGGCCAGGCCCTGCTTGTGCCGGCGCAGCTCTGGCTCACCAAGACGCTGGTCGACTCGCTTCCTTCGAGCAACAGAACTACTACGACCAGCTCGATCGCGTCCTCTCCGGCACCGAGACGCGCTGGTCGGGCATGGTTGGGCATTTCCTCGGTCTGGTGCGCGAGGCGGTGCGGTTCACCAGCTACGCCGTGGCGCTCACCAGCGTGGCGCCGGTCCTGCTGTTGGTCGCCATCGCCGGCGTTGCGCCTGGTGCCGCGGTCTTCTTGGGGGGTGGCCTGAGCTACTACGGTCTGCTCCGGCAGCAGACCCGCGAGTCTCGCCTCGGCGACTACAACGCCAGCCTGCTCACCGAGCGGGGGTTCGCCAAGGAGGTGCGCCTGTACGGGCTGGCCGGCTACGCGCTGGACGGCTGGCACCGGCTCTACTGGCAAACGCGTGACGAGCGCCGCCGCCTGGCGCAGCGCCAGGCCATCAAGGCGCGGGCGGTCATTCTCGCGGCGACGATGGCGAACATGGGGGCGCTCGTTTGGGTGGTAACGGCCGGGCGAATCCATGTCACGGCCGGCGGCTATGCGCTGCTCTTTCAGGCGCTCAACGGCGTGATCCAGACGCTGTACTTCCTGGCGAACACGCTCCAGACGCTCGGTACCCAGGCGGGTCACGCCAGTGCCGTCCGTGCCTTCTTTCGGCTGCCCTCGGAGACCGCTTCCTCGAACACGGCCTCGTCGGACACGGCCTCGTCGGACACGGCCTCGCCGGACACGGCCTCGTCGGACACGGCCTCGTCGGACACGGCCTCGTCAGAGACTTCCTCGTCAGAGACTTCCTCGTCGGACACGGCCTCGCCGGCGACCGCCAATGGAGGCAGCGAACGAGCGGGTCACGTGAGACAGGCGGGCGTGGCACGTGTGGCAGGGCTGGGGGCGGCGGTGGTGGGAGCAGGCGTGGGCGAGGCGGGCGTGGCGTTCCCCCGTCCGCTGCGTCACTCGATCCGCTTCGAGGACGTGTGGTTTACCTACCCCGGCGCCAGTCAACCGGCGCTGTCGGGCGTGACGTGCGAGATCCGGGCGGGCGAAACGGTGGCGCTCGTCGGCGAGAACGGCGCCGGCAAGACCACGCTGGTCAAGCTCCTGCTCGGCCTGTACCAGCCGGATGCCGGACGGATCACGTTCGACGGGATCGACGCGCGCGAGATCGATCCCCAAGCGCTGCGCGCCGCGGCCTCCGCGGTGTTCCAGCAGTTCGTCCACTACCACCTGACCTTCCGCGAGAACGTCGCCCTCGGCCAGCCGGCGGGAGACGGCATGGGCAGCGACGGCCCAATGACGAAGGCACCGGACCCGGCGCCGGACCCGGCACACGAGACTGCGCCCGGCTCGGCGCTCGTGGCCGCGATGGAGCGCGCGGTCGAGCGGGCCGTCGAGCAGGCGGGGGCCCAAGACATTGTGCGGGCGCTGCCGCAGGGCTACGACACGCTGCTCGGGCCGGACGTGGGCGGCGTGGACCTTTCCAGCGGCCAGTGGCAGCGGGTCGCCCTCGCCCGCGCCTTCTATCGCCCGGCCCAGGTGCTTGTGCTCGACGAACCGACCGCCGCGTTGGATCCTCTCGCGGAGCTGGCGGTGTTCGAGCGCTTCGCCGCGTTAGCCGCCGGCCGCACGGCCGTGCTGATCTCCCATCGCCTGGGCATGGTGCGGCTGGCCGGCCGCGTGATCGTCCTCGAGCAGGGGCGCGTGGCCGAGAGCGGCACGTACGAGTCGCTGCTCCGCAGCGGCGGCGCCTACGCCGCCCTGTTTACGGCGCAGGCGAGGTGGTACACGTGAGCGCGGCCAGGGCTACCAATACCGCCGCCGGCACCGCCGCAACCACCAACGGCGTCACTATCGCTACCACCGCGACCGCGGCCGGTGCAGACCAGGCGCTCGCCGCGCGTCACCGGACCGAGTTGTGGTGGAACATCTTCGGCCTGCTCCGTGAGATCTGGCTGGCGCAGCCGCTCGCGAGCGTGGCCATGGTGGCGCTCATGCTGGCCGGCAACGCCTGAACCGGGCTCTACGTGCTGGCCATGGGTGGGCTGGTGGATGCGCTGACCGGCGGGGCGGCCGGCGGCCACTCTGCCCTGTTCTGGGTCTGGGTCTACGTCGGCGCGAGCGTGCTGGAGGAGGCGTATTGGGCGGTGGAACCGGTGCTCTCGGTCTACCTCGTCGATCACAGCGGCTACCGAATCCAGCGCCGCGTCCTGGAGCGCGCGGCTGCGGCGCCGCTGATCCAGTTCGAGGAAGGAGCCTTCTTCGACCACCTCCAGCGCGCCTCGGCGGCGATAGGCGAGCGGCTGGTCAATCTCTCCCGCGACGTGTTCGGGGTCTGCCGCTACCCCATCAGCCTGCTGTCGCTGGCCATCGCGCTCGCCGCCGTCCACCCCGCGCTGCTCCCGCTGCTCGTGGCGGGCGGCCTACCATCGGTCTGGCTCAACGCGCGGGCCGCCACCGCCGTCTACCAGGCGCAGCGGCGGCACACGACCAGCGACCGCATCCGCAGTCACCTGCAACGCTTGCTCACCAGCCGCGAAGCGGCCGCCGAGGTGCGCCTATTTGGCACCGTCGGCCCTTTGCTGGCGCGCTGGCGGCGGCTGCGCCGCGAGCGTGCGCGCGACGTGCTCGGCGCCTGGCGACGCCGCAGCGCGCTGGCCGGTGCAGGCAGTTTCCTGGCCGGCGTGGCCTACGCCGCCGGGCTCGTGCTCGTGACCTGGCTCATTCTCCAGCGGCGCCTCTCCGTCGGCGGCTACGTCACCGTGGCCGCCGGTGCGCTTTGGTTCCAGGAGATGCTGGGCGGCCTCATCTCAGGCCTCCGCTCGCTGGAGGAGCAGTCCCAGTTCCTCGGGGATCTGTTCGACTTCTGGCGCGAGGCACGAATCGAGGGCTCACCACAAAGGCACAAAGACACAAAGGAGGTTACAAAGGTAAGAAGGGGAGAGGAGAACGTGGGCGCGGCACCCTCGGAGCCGGCTCTCCCTCTCCCGGTGGGTCACGGCACTCCCCCTCGCCCACAAGGGCCGAGGGGGTCGGGGGGTGAGGGGAAACCTCGCCGCGGCCTCGCCGTCGAAGCCGAACACCTCACCTTTGCCTACCCCGGTGCCGCTGCCCCGGTTCTCCGAGACGTGAGCCTGTGCATCGCGCCGGGCGAGAAGATCGCCATTGTCGGCGAGAACGGCGCGGGCAAGACTACGCTGGTGAAAGTGCTGATCGGCTTCTACCAGCCGGATGCCGGTGTGGTCCGCCTGGACGGGCTACCGCTCGTTGGCGACCAGGCGGTGGCGGCGCGCCGCCGCATCGCCGCCGTCTTCCAGGACTACGCCACGTATCAGCTCACCGCGCGCGAGAACATCGGCTTTGGCGACCTCGCCCGGCGCCACGACGAGGCGGCCCTCCTTGCTGCGGCCGAGCGTGCGGGCTTCGCCGGCTTCGTCCGTGCACTGCCCAAGGGGCTGGACACCTACCTCGGCCGCCAGTTCGGCGACACCGAGCTCTCGGGCGGCCAGTGGCAACGCGTGGCGCTCGCCCGGGCGTTCTTCCGCAACGCCAATCTGCTGGTGCTGGACGAGGCGACGGCGGCGCTCGATCCGCTAGCCGAGTTGGCGCTGTTCGAGCGCTTCGCCGAGCTGGTCGAGGGACGCAGCGCCATCATGATCTCGCACCGTCTGGGCGTGGCGCGGCTGGCGGATCGCGTGATCGTCTTGCGCGAGGGCCGCATCGTCGAGGAGGGCCGCCACGCCGACCTCGTCACCAGGGGCGGCGCGTATGCGGCGCTGTTCGAGGCGCAGGCCCAGTGGTATCGCAGTCAACCAGGCACCCGCCCGACAGCACAACAGAGGTGAGGGTGACAACCGGGACAGACCCCTGAGACTGTCTCGTTTCGTACGCTGGACCACCCGTCGGCAGTCGCGTGTCCACGTGCCCATGCTAATCAGAGATCACCAGGCCGCGGGCTATCCTCGCTGCCCACCCGGTACGATCGGCCGACACGACGAAGGCTGGCTAATGCCCGCCACCCGCCAACCAGGCCGAGGGGCAGTCCGGATGCAGTACCTGTTCAGCGATACCGACGTGGCCGCACGTCGGCTCCAAGTGGTCACCCAGGTGTTTGCCGAAGCGACGAAGCCCTTTCTGTTGGAGGTGGGACCGCGCCGGCCGCGGCTCACCTACGATCTGGGGTGCGGCCCCGGCTTCACGACACACCTGCTCGCCGACACCCTCGAGTGCGAGCGTGTGGTGGGACTCGACACGTCGCCGCACTTCCTCACGCTGGCGCGGCAGCGCGCGACGAGCCGCACGGCGTTCGCCCTGCACGACGTCACCGCGCTGCCCTTCCCGGAAGGGCCTGGCGACCTCATCTACTGTCGATTCCTTCTCACGCACCTACCGGACCCCAGCGCCGTCCTCGGCCGGTGGACCAGCCAGTTGCGGCCACAGGGCCGTCTGTTGGCGGAGGAGGTGGAGTGGATCCATACCACCAACGAGGTCTTCCAGACCTATCTCGACATCGTGGAGGCCATGCTGGCGGCACAGTCGACGCACTTGTACGTGGGGCCGCTCCTGGACCGCCGCGGGGACATCGAGGGCACGCGGCGCCAGGTGAGCTGGGTGTACCGGCTCTCGGTGCCGACGCACCTCGCCGCCACCGTGTTCCGGCTGAACATGCAGGCGTGGAGGGACGAGCCTTTCGTGCGGGAGCATTACTCCGCCTCGGCGCTTGAGGAGCTCGAGCAGGCGCTCGTGAGCCTCACCCAGCGCGAGGCCCGTGAGCCGGAGATCGAGTGGGGCGTGCGCCAACTGGCGTGGGCGCGCGTGTTCTAGGGCGTGATAGGGAAGGCGACAGACGCCGCGTTCTGCCGCCCTCTTAAGTGCGGTCGGACATCCCTGCTGGGAAGACGGTGGATGGGTCGCTGAGCGGCTGTGAGGGTAGAATGCAACGAAACTCGCAAAGCGTCGCAGTTCTTCGCCACGTGGTCGGTACCGATCCGCTCCTCGTTTGTGTCAGTGGAGCGCCACGAACGGACTACGGCGCGCCGCGGTCCCGGCGTGGAAGAGGCCATCGCCCAGTTGGGGGCCGGGCAACTCCTCGAGGCGTGGGTGCGCGCACAGCCGCTTGAGTTGGGCGTGCCGGTCCTCGAAGTCGACACCACCGACGGCTACATGCCCAATCTCGACGCGATCGTACCTCCCGTGCGATCGGCCGCGGCGCACGATCACGAACAGCAGGATGGCGGCCCCATGCGGACCCGCCAATGACCCGAGACGCTTTCCTCGCCCGCAGGCCTGCCGGCGCGCTCGTCGCCGACGCCGCTGGCGTCAAGCTGCCCAGCTACGTCACCGGCGAGCAGGACCGCGCGATCATCACCGCTGAGGAGACCAGGCGTGACCGGTTGCTCTTGGAGCGTTTCTGGCAGACTGGCGGGCGCGCGTCCGATACCGTGCACTCGACCAAGTGTCGAGGAAAGCACCGATGTGCGTCGCAGCAGAGATCGCCGCGTGGCAAGCAACCGCCATCCCGCTGGCTGGTGTGGAGCCGACGCTGCCAGAAGAGGATCTCAGGCCGCTGCTGGACCGTCTGGCTGGGGCCCGGTTCGTCGGGTTGGGCGAAGCCAGCCACGGCGATCATGAGTCGTGCCAATGCAAGCGCCGCCTGATCCAGACGCTGGTGCGCCGCTACGCTCCGAGGGGACACGAACTCGTGGAGGCGTGATGGTGGAGTCCGAGGTGTCGTGGCGGGCGCTGCTACCTGCCGACATGCCGGCAGAGCGCGTCGCCGCCCGGTTTGGGCTGATCTCGGACACGCACCTGCCGGAGCGGTGTCCTGCGCTCCCGCCGTCGCTGGACCGGGTCTTCGGCAGCGTCGACCTGATCCTGCACGCGGGAGATCTCGGCGAGCTCTCGGTGCTCGACCGGCTGGGCGCGCTCGCGCCGGTGGTCGCGGTGCACGGCAACGACGACACTCCCGAGGCGCAGCGCGAGCTGCCCTACCAGCAGGTCATCGCCGCCGCCGGCCAGCGGATCTTGTTGTGCCACACCCACCATCCCGATCCGGCCGACGAGGAGGCGTGGCGGCGGCGCAGCCACCCACCCGGCGCCGCCTTCGCGCGGCGGGCCGCGATGGGGCGGCGGGCGGGCGCGAGCATCGTCGCCTACGGCCACTCGCACGTGCCCGTCGTCGCCGAGGTCGAGGGGGTGTGGCTGGTCAACCCGGGCGCCATCGCCCCGGCCAACCCGGTGACGCGCATGCGCTATCAGACGGTGGCGCTGCTGTACCTGCGCGACGACGGCGCGCCGTTCGTGGTGCACGTCGACCTCGCCGCACCCGACCGGCCGTTCGCGCCAGCGTTCTGGCTGGAGCACGAGCGGCGCGGTGCTGTCAGCGCCATGGCGCCCCACTTCACCGAGTCGATCCTGGAGCCAGCTTTGATGCCCCTTTGGCTACGGGCGTGGGAGCAGGTCCGCACCATGCCGGACGAGGCGCGACGGCCGATCAACGCGCTGCTGTGCCGGCTGGCCTACCCTTGCTGGTCGGGAGAGCGCGAACACGTCACGCGCGCTGAGGTGCTCGACGCGTTCCGCACCGAGAACACACTCCCTCCCGAGACTCGCGAGTTTATCCTCCGCGCACTGACCCCGTGACGCTGGGAGAGCGAGGCACGGTGAGGACGAGACTGCCCAAGGACGATGGACGAACGACGACGGCGGCGTCGTCGTTCGTCCTTCGACCTTGGTCGAGCGCCGGCACGACGTGACCGGCGCTCTAGACCAAAGCCACGGTGGTACCCACAGGCGTCCTCACTTTGCACCTTGCACTTGCTTTAGGCGTCCGTACCCACATGCACCCCTTGCAAACAACGTCGGTGGAACGTTTCGGCGGAGCAGGACTTGTGGTTACCAAGCAGACCGGAAACGCCTCGCCCGACGTCGACCGCGCCCGTGAAGCGATCGCACTCGCCGAACAGGCGCACACGCGTATCCGCGCGAGTACGACGCCGCGCGCCCCATTGTCGAGCGCGCGCTATTGCCCGCGCCGGACAAGGGCGAAGTTGCGCACGCGAAGCTACACCTCGAGATCGACTCCGGGTGCCGGTCACGTTCCTGCCGCCGGGCGGGAGCGTGCCAGCAGCGGCGCGCCAGGGCGGCGGCCAAAACGAGGCATTTGGCGCGAGACACGCGCCGCCCTCCGGCGCTCGCGGCGGCCGGGCGGCGCAAGGGGAACGGGCGGCGCCTGTCCGGTGACCTGACCGCGACACCGGGTGGGGCGCCGAGGCGCGGCGGGCGCAAGCGCGGCGCACGTATAGTGACTATACAACGGCACCGTGTACGGGGCCGCGCCACCGGGGCCGATTCTGTCTCACGCGGCGCGGCGCGCGGCGCGCGAAGGCGGGCCGGAGGCGCGGTGATGTGCCCGAGGAGGCGGGGGCACGGCAGCAGGTGGTGAGACATCGGGCCGCCGGGCACGGCCTGCTCGCCTAGTGCTGTCTCAGACGACCTGTTGCACAAAGCGGCCGTACCCTCAAGGGAGGGCAATCGGAAAACGGTCGCCGGATCATGCACTATAGACCTTCAGAAAAAGGACTGGAATAAGCGGCGAAAAGGGCATCATCGTTGG
>JACQGX010000087.1 GCA_016199265.1 Chloroflexota bacterium
GAAGAGCGTGGCGATCCCCACATTGTGCTCGATGAGGATATCGGTGGTGCGCTCTGCCAGTGCCTCACTGAGGTCCGGATCGTCGACTAGATCGCCACGGAGATACAGATGCATGACCCAGATCCCCGGATCGATGGGCGGTGCGAGCGTGTAGGTTGCCGCCGCGTCGGTTCGGCGAGCGAGTTCCAGCAGTTGAAGTGCGAACGGTTCGATGGCCGCTCGCTCGTCGGCGGTGGCGGTTGACGTCGTCGTCTGGGTGGCAGCCATGACTAGCCTCCTGAGATCTGCAGTTTCTGAGCGACCGCACCTACGAGTTGACGCGCCCGGAGTGTGGCGCCGCGTGCGGCCCGTTCAGTGACGGGTTCGGCAGTGTAGTCGGCCTCCAGCCGGCGGTGGTAGAGCCACTGTAACATTGACCGCAATTCCGCTGCGTAAAGTTTACGCCGGTAGACGAGGCGGCCGGACCATTCGCTCTGCACCGCCTTGTGTGACAGGGTCCGGTCCGACTCGCGCGGTGGCCGAATGCCCTCGGCCCACAGCGCCGCCACCGCGGCCTGGAAGGCCGCGTAGTACGCCCGGCTACATCAGGCGTCGTAGTGCCCCGCCTGCAGCGCGAGATCGGCTACCACCAGGTTCTGGTGCGCTTTGACCAAATACGCCGCGGCTTCTCGATCGGGCATGCCGGTTGGCAAGACGGTAACTCCTTCACAAGAGCAGCACTACTCACCACGCGGTCGTGCCCGTGCGTTCATGTGGCACCGATGATACTGTCGTGGACTGCAGTGAGTCCAGACATCGGGCCCGGCGAGTCCGTACTCCTCGTCTAGTCAATGATGGTGGCGGTCCCTTGGCCCAATGATCGCGGCGAACGACAAACCCGGCGAGTCGGTACTCCTGGTCCAGCTATGTCAACGCACCACGTCGCCGCGTGGCGCGTTGGGCCGCTGCCAAGTCCTCGGCAGTACGGAATGTTCGGCGTCCCGCTTGCGCGGCTCTCGTGCGGTTGACACCTTGACCTCACTAGACTGGCGTCAGTTAGCGTCATCTGTCGCTTCGAGAGGTGAACCCGTGGCAGCCGACCCAGTTGTCGTAATAGCGTCGCCCGCGGTATCATCATCTGGTGGCCCGGTATGAGGTGCGGTACGAACGGGAGGCCGAGGGCGACTTGGACTACTTGGGGCGAAAGGTGGAAGCGATGGTGCGGCCGCACCGAATTGCTGCACTGACACCGGACTCGCCCGATCCGGACGCGCGGGCGGATGCGAAGAACCCGGCACTGACGGCGCTGCTCGAAGAGTCGCGGCGGCGGGCGCGCCGGCCGGGCGGGTCGATTTCGGCAGAAGAGCTGGACCACCGCCGGCCCCTGACCGACGAAGAGCGCGCCGCGGGCGAGGCGGCGCTCGCGGAAGTGGAAGCGGCCGATCGGGCCGCCGGCATGGTTGAGCCCCGCCGGCGGCTTGCACCGTCCAGGCGCCCCAGCGGGCGACGCCCCGATCCGTCGGGTGACCTGAGCGGCCGCCTGGTGCTGCGTTTCCCTCAGAGCATGCACCGCGAGTTGGCCCGCCGTGCGGCCGAAGAGGGCGTGAGCCTGACTCAACTCATCCTCAGCTACGTCAGCCGCTGCCTGGGCGCGCCGCCCGCAGCCGCACACCCCTGAACCGCGTGCCTGCTGGCCGGAGAAGCCACGACCGTGCCCATTGGCCCTCGGATACACGCTACCGTATATCCCGGCGATACACCACAGCTCGACCACACGTTACCGTTTTCCCCGCGCGGATTGCCGGATGCCTGAGCCAGCGATCGGCTGGCGTGAACGCGGGACATGTCGGGAGAAACGACTCCTCGAGATGGACAAACTACAAAACAAACGATTCTCGCCCGAAGCGGCACGAATCAGGACGCCGGTGCGCCGCGACGCTGTCCGTCCCATCTGGGGACCACCCCGGATGAGCCTGAAAAGGCGATTCTGCAAAACAAATGACGCGCCCCGCGAACAGGCCAGCTTTGCCGCTGCCAGGAGGTGCGACCCGCCGCCGTGCCGCGGCTGGGTGCTGCCGCCACCCGGCCGTGCCGCCGCGTCTAAACCAAAGCCAAGGTGGAACCCGCAGGCATCCTCACTTTGCACTTTGCACTTTGCACTTTGCACTTGCTTTAGTCACTGGATGGTCGCCGGTGCGACTCCGTCAGGGCTTTTCCATCAGGCGTGCCGGCTCAGCGTGAAAGTGCGCGGCAGCGCACTGGTTGTCGCCCGGCCAGCGCCATAGTTCCACAGCCGCTCTGCAAACTCCTCGAGCGCGGCGATGGCACGCCGGTCGCCGGTACCATCAAGGCGACCGGCAACTGTGCTCAGGATGAGGCAGGTGTGCAGAAAGGAGTAGCATGGGCTGTGGCTGTCGGGATTGAGACCATCCTGCCCGGCGTCTTCACGGCTGGGCAACGGGTGGCCGAGGGGAAGAACGGGATCGTCTTCGGCCGCCGCCGCGCGCTGGTCATCGACACGGGCAACGACGCGGGCGAGGGCGGCGCGATGGCGGACCACATCCGTGCCCATGGGCGGCAGCCGGAGTGGGTGGCGTTCACGCACGGGCACGGCGACCACGTGCTGGGCGGTGGCGCGTTCGGCGGCGCCGAGTTCTTTGCACACGCGCTCACGCCGGACACCATGCGCCGGCAGGTACCCCGCTGGGCGGAGCGCGCCGGCTGCACGGCGGCGGAGGTGGCGGCGACACTCGGCTGGCCAACGGTCACGTTCAGCGCGGAGCTCTGCCTGGACCTGGGCGAGCGGCACGTGCGCTTCATCCATACACCCGGCCACAGCGCCGACTCGGTCTGCGCCTATCTGGAGGAGGACCGCGTCCTGTTCGGCGGTGACGCGGTGGTGACGGGGATCGTCCCGGCCTTCGGCGACGGCGACAGCCGGCAGCTGGAGGCCTCGCTCCGCCGGCTGCAGGTGCTGGACGTGGCGGTGCTCGTCGGCGGCCACGGGCCGGTGCTCCGCGGCGCGGCGCGCGTGCGCGACTGGCTGGTCTGGCTGGCGGCCTACCTCTCCGGCGTGCGGCAGTTCGTCGCGGCTGAGCTGCGCGCCGGGCGGCCGCCGGCGGAGATCCCCGCGGCGCTGGACTACCGCACGTTCGTCGGCGACCGGCTCTCCCCCGACCAGCACGGCATGCCCGGCCGCCACCAGCATACGGCGCAGCAGATGGTGCAGGAGCTGCTGGCGGCGCGCGCTGCCGGAGGCGGCGTGTGACGGCGGCCGTCGCGCCGGCGAACGGCGCGCTGATTCCTTGATCGGCGATCGGCGATCGGCGATCAGCGCAAGTCCCCGAACCGTTGCCGCAGCTCCACCGGCTGCCCGCTCCGGGCGGACTCGTACCCTGCCTGCACGATGGCCAGCGTGCGCCGCTCGCTCCGGCCGGTGGTCGGCCCGGCGGTGATGCCGGCGACGTGGTCGGCGAACGCCTCCATCTGCAGCGCGTGGGGCGTCAGCGCCGCTTCCGGGTACGGCTGCAGCCGGGGCGATTGGTCCCGCGGCCCATCTCCCTCAAAGACTTCGTACCCCGCGCTCGTCGCCCGGAGGCTTCCTCTGTCGCCGTGGATCGTCATCCCGCCCAGGGTGCCGGACAGGCGTGTCTCGCAGGTCTGGACGACGGCGACGCTGGCGCCGCGCTCGAGTGTGAGCAGCCCGCTCATCGTCCCCTCGATGTCTGGGCGCTGGAAGGACGCGGCATGGTGCTCCCGCAGGTACACCGTCCGCACCTCCCCGAGCACGTAGCGCAGTTGCGCCATCGTGTGGATGCCGTGCAGCATCCAGGTGCCGGTGCCGCCCAGATCCGGCCGCGTCAGCCACGCCCGCCGGCCGGCGTAGCCGAACTCCGGCGCGCGGAAGCCTTCCATCACCGTCGCGCACGTGACCTCGCCGACGTACCGCCCCGATTCGACCACGTCTCTCAGGAACTGCGACGCCGGCGCGTACGTCCGCGTCTCGCCGACGTAGAGCGTCACGCCGTTGGCCTCGGCTGCCACGATCATGCGGGTCGCCTCGTCGACCGTCATCGCCATCGGCTTCTCCACCAGCACGTGCTTCCTCGCCTCCGCCGCCGCAATCGCCATCGCGCAGTGCAGGTGGTGCGGCGTGCAGATCGAGACGGCGTCGACGTCCGGGTCGGCCAGCGCCTCTTCGAGCCGGACAAACGTCTTCGCGACGCCCAGCGCCTCCGCCTTCTGGCGCAGGAAGCCGGCGTCGCCATCCACCAGACAGGTGACGGCGATCTTCCGCCCCACCTCGCGGACCGCCTCGACCTGGCGCGTCCCCGCCCACCCAACGCCAACGACCGCCAGCCGCAATACGCTCATGCTCTCAGCTTACGTCTTGCCAGCCTGCCGGTGCAGGGATGGTGCAGGCAAAACCTCCGGGGACCCACCACGGTCTGTAGGGGCGTATCGATATACGCCCGGCCGCCGCTCTGGGCGTATATCGATACGCCCCTACAGGTCATCCCCGCGTCTGGAACTTCTGCGTGCACCGGTGCAGGGCTGGCCTCGCCGGTGCGAGGTCGCGTCATTCGCTTGCCGCCGGTCGCACGCCGGCTGTAGCCGCTGGAGACGGGCCGGCGTTACACCGACCAGGTTCCGTCGTGGGAGCAGGTTTGAGGCGATGGCTCTGGACGGCGTGTCCGACCGCACGGACGTGGTGGAGGTCTATGTGAACGGTTTCGCCATGGTGCGTCGGCGCGTCAGGACTCGAGCGCTGACCGCTGATCGCTGACCGCTCTAGCCTACCAGTCCTGCACGGCGCCGTCCTCGCGGCGCCAGCGGGTCTTCATCCCGTCGCGCAGGGGCGCCAGGTTGGCGAGCGCCGCCTCGTTGATGCGCAGGCCGAGTCCCGGCTCGCCGGTGGGGACGAGGTGGCCGCGGTCGATCGTGAAACCGCCTTCGATCAGGCCTGGTACGGGGCGGCTGGCGCCGGAGTACTCCTGGATGCCGCAGTTCGGGATGGAGAGGTCGACGTGCATCGAAGCCACGTCGCTCAGGTGGCCGTTGGTCACGTGCAGCGCGGTCTCGACATAATACGCCTCGGCCCAGTTGGCGAGCTTGCGCGTTTCGGTGATGCCGCCCACGTGGCAGAGGTCGATGCGCAGGTAGTCGACGAGGTTCTCCGAGATCAGCTCGCGGAAGACCCACTTGCCGCACAGTTGCTCCCCGGTCGCCAGCCGCGTCTTCGTCTTGGAGCGCACGAGGCGGAAGACCTCCGGGTTCTCGGAGCGGATCGGATCCTCGACGAAGAACGGCTTGTACGGCTCGAGCGCCTGGCACAGCTCGATGGCCTCCATCGGCCCGAGGCGCGTGTGGACGTCGATGCAGACGTCGTGCTCGGGTCCGACGTATTCCCGCAGCGCCCGGACCGCCTCGACCGAATGCTCGATGGCCCGCTTGGGGCTGTAGCCGCCGCGGGCATCGTACTCGCGATCGCTCGTGCTGGTGCGGAAGGCGGTGAAGCCCGCTTCGAGGAGGGCGTCCAGTCGGCGCTTGGCCTCGTCGCTCGTCGGCGGCCCCTGGTGGCGATAGACGCGCACCTTCTTGCGCGCCAACCCGCCGAGCAGGTCATAGACGGGTGCGCCGAGCGCCTTGCCCTTGAGGTCCCACAACGCGGTGTCGATCGCGGAGATGGCGGTCATGATCACCGGCCCGCCGCGCCAGAACGACCCGCGGAAGAGGTCCTGCCAGATGTGCTCGATCCGGAACGGGTCCTCGCCGACCAACCAGGCCGCGAACTGGCGCACGCAGTCCGCCACGGTGCCGGACTTGCCGGAGAGGCCGAAGTCGCCCCAACCGTCGACTCCACCGTCCGTCACAAGCTGCACCAGCGTCACGTTCTGCCGGAACGCCTCGGCGTACCCGGCGTGTACCCGCACGTCGGTGATCTTCATCTCGCGCTGCTCCTCCCTCTTCGCGCTGATCTTCGCCGAGACTGTACCGTACGGCGCATCCTGCCGGCCTTGTGTCGCGCGTACGGGTCGTGGCGCAGGTCGAAGAGCTGCCACGGCGCGCCTCCCCCTGGGCCGCCGCATACCGCGTAGTTGTAACGCTGCTCAGTGAGCCGGACGCACCAGCTTCCACTGCTCGCCGGCGCCCTTGCGCACCGTCGCTTCCTGATACGAGACGATGAATGCCCGCCGCACGCGGTCGGTCTGGTTGTTTTTCGAGTGGTGCCACGTCCAGGCGCTGAAGAGCACCACCGAGCCGGCGGCCACGCGGAGCGGGATGGCGTGCTCGTCGGCGTACGCCTCCCGGTCGATCACCTTGCGGCACTGGCCCGTGTCGACCATGTGGTAGGGATCGATCCCCCACGTGTGGCTGCCGGGCACCACCCACAGGCCGCCGTTGCGCTCGTCCGCGTCTTGCAGGGGGACCCACACCGACATTCTGGTGCGGCTGTAGGTCTCCGGGTCGTCCGGCTTCAAGTAGAACGCTTCGTCCTGGTGCCAGTGGCAGACGTCGTTCGAGTGGGGCGGCTTGGGCACCAGCTTGGTCGAGTGGATCGCGATGCCGGGAGACACCACCGCCTCCGCCAGCGCCAGCAAGCGCTCGTCCTCGGCGAACTGCCGGGTCATCTCGGACCGCCGGGCCACCTGGAAGATCCAGGTGGGATGGATGCCGCCCGCGTCGTTGCCGGGGATCTCGAGCAGCCGGTCGATCTCGCGGTCGATCGCCTCGAGCTCGTCCGCCGGAAAGATGCCGGGCACGACGACGTACCCATCGGCGTGATACGCCGCCAGTTCGTCCGGCGTGAGCGTCCGCTTTGCGCGTACCGCGCCGAGAGGACCATCTGAAGGGCGTACCGCCGAGCGTGCCGCGTGCGCTCTGCGTGTCGTGTGCGCCGTCTGACTCATGCCACGAGTATCGCTCATCCCCCGCGGGCCGGCAACCCGTCTGCCTCGGGGGTGCAAGCAGTAGTTCCGGATGAGCAGCGGGAAGGGGCTGCTGGGCTTCGAGGAGCCCCAGAACCAGACGGTGCGGGCGGTGCGGCGCACCGCACCGTTTGCCGGGCTGGTCTTCGCGCTGGTCGTGCTGTGGTACGCGGCCGAGCTGCAGGCCGGCCGCGTAGCCACGTGGACCACGCGCCCCTGGTATCGCCGCAAGGCCGCCCCCTCGTTCGCCGATGTGCTCGCCACCCTGCGCCCGGCCGGCACCGCGGCCACCGCCACGTGGCCACCCGCCGTGGGCTTTTTGACGCCGCCGTGTCCCCCACGGCGGCCACAAAACTCCCGCGTCCGGCCGCGTCCTACCAGGTGCCTTCGGGCGTAATGGCGGAACTCGAGTCTAGCGGCGTGAGTTGACTCATGCGAGACCCATAGGTCTTCGTGGGGGCTCGCTCGTACGCCGCGGGGAACCGGGTTGCGATTTCCTCGATGAGGCGCGAAGCGACTGGTATGCTCGCCGACACCGAGCAGCCTGCGCCAATCAATAGGGTGCAGCCCTTGCCGTTGGCCCTTGCTGTCTCCAGGGCCTCGCAGACATCGTTTAGCTTCACCGGGTGGACTCGATTTTCGCGCGGGACGCCGACGTCGCCCGTATCACCGGGGCCGCTGCGGTGGCAGCAAGCAGCGGCGCTGCAGAGTTCGCGGGGTGGTTGACACTCGCCGAGGCGGCAGAGCGCTACGGCCTGAAGCGTGAGCGACTACGCCGCGCCACGCTGAAGGGTCGCCTGCCCGCGCACAAGATCGGCGCCGGCAAGAGCCTGCCGTGGCTCGTCAAACCAGAAGAAGTGGAGCGGTTTCTACGAGAGTCACGTCGCGGCCCGAAGAAGCGCGGCCCTGGGCGCGGCGATTGATCACGAGGACGACGGAAGTGAACCCGCCGCAGACGCTCACCGGACGCCCGTGACGCGAGGCAGGTTTGGCATCGAGATGAGGGTATTCGTACCAGCGTTTGAGGCAGGGAGGAGATCAGAGGGGGATGGCGTGGTATCCTGGCGCTGTGGGGGAGGCCCTGAGCGTGATGGTGGGTGAGCAGCGATCGCTGTTCTCGCTGGGATCGCTAGTCCAGACGGCGGCGCTGACCATCTACGAGGACCACGGCGAAATAGGAGTGGGTATCTGTAAAGCCCACCACGTGTGGGCCGAGAACGGGCAGGAGTACATTGCCAAGGGCCCTGCGTTTTCCGCTGATCACTGGTATGCGGCAACGAACGAGTACATCGCCTATCGGCTCGCCGACTATCTCGGGTTTCCGATCCTTGGCGGTCGGCTACTGCAGGCTGCAAGCGACTTCTTCTTCGGCAGCGATTGGATGCCCAAAGGGACAATGTACGACCGCATGGATGAAGGTCTCTTTGACCGGTGCGCCAACAAGAGCCGCGTCTACGAGATCGTCGCTTTCGACGTGTGGCTGTGCAATGTTGACCGGCACAGCCGTAATCTCATCGCGCGCCAAAGCGGGCACATCGTCACGATGCTCATGAATGACCACAGCCACTGCCTCGTGGCGCCGGGGGAGAAGCCGGAGCAGCTAGCCGGGCGCATCGATCAATGGCTGCCGTCGCAGATCGTGGAGTTGCCCTACGTTCGGGCCGCCATCACGCAGGCGCACCAGCTAAGCGCGGCGATTGGGCACATCGAGAGCGTGAGCGATGGGCTTGTTACAGCCGTGGTAGCATCGCTGCCCGTGGAGCTCCTGCCGGAGAATGAGCGCTCCGACGTTGTCCACTTCATTGTCTCGCGAAAGGCCAGGCTCCGTGAGATGTTCGAAGCCGACCGGAGCTTTTTCCGCAACCTGCAGGGAGGTGCATTGTGAGACCGGCACGCTATGCCGTCGTTCGCTACGTCGCCGACCCGGCACGGAACGAACCACTGAACGTTGGAGTTGTGATCTGGGACGACCACGAGTATTGCCTACGCGTGGACGCCGACGCGTCGCAGCGCGTGGTGCGGGAGAATCCGTTCCTCGCCCGCGACGCCATGCTGAGCTTGGAGGCACAGCTGCAGGACGAGGTTGAGCATGCCGTTGAACGCGCGCCGGGCGCCCACGAGGGCATCGCTAGATGGATCGGTCGTCAGTCCGGCTACCCCGTCTTGCTCACCGAGCCGCGCGCGACCACGATCCTGACTGAGCGCGGTGAGTCGATAGACGACGCTCTGGATCGGCTCGTCTCGCGCCTCGTCGTGCCGCGGCGGCGCGGGGGAGGTGGGCTAACGCCGGTTTCGGAGCTGGCCAAGCAACTGCGTCCGCTGATCCGCGAACATCAGGTGTATACCGACCGGCCGTTCCGTACCACGCGCACCGGCGTTCCCCGCACGGTTGACTTCTTTGTGAACTCCTACATCAACGTCGGTCTTGACGCGCTTCAACTGGCGATTGCCAGCGCCGATGACGTCATCCTGCGGGCCGATGCAGAGGCGCACAAGATCGAGGACATCCGCTCGAAGAACCCGGTGGAGATCTGGGCGTATTGCCATGTTAGCCCGTGGGACGAAATGCAACCGGTGTACGGCCAGGCATTTACGATCATGAGCGAGGCGGGGGCAACCAAGATCTTTACGAAACCGGACGACGCTGCTGAGGCGATGAGGGAGCTGATTGGCCGACGCTGAGGCACGTCCACCCAACCGCTACCGCTCACGATAAAGCCGCTATGGCGCACCTGCTGTCAGCTAGCGAGCCACACTCTGCCGAGACATCGCCAGCGCGATTGCCAGCCTCCGAGGGCACCCTCACGAGCGCGGCTGCCAGCGCTAACGCCGTCCGAACCCGTCGGCGGCTAACCCCGTAGCGCCGGGCGAGTTCCCGCTGGCGCCCCGGAGGATCTTCGCCCAAGCCATAGAAGCGCGCAATTGCCCTGCAGCCCCAAGTGCAGATCGTCACTCCCTCCGGCAAAGGCCGTACCACCATGAGGTCGTCCGGCCGCCCGCGCTCGATAAGGTCACCGAGCTTCCGCTGGAGCGCCGGCGTGGCGCAGAACCACGCGACCAGAGGATACAGCAGCAGCCACGGTGGAACCCGCAGGCATCCTCACTTTGCATTTTGCACTTTGCACTTTGCACTCGGTTTAGGTCCCACCGACCTCGACGAACGGGACCGGCAGCACCTCGAACGCCGTCGCCACCGCCGCCTGGAGGCGCTTGGCCATCGGGTCACCCGTACACGAGCTACTGCCTAATGCCGCGCTCTGCCATTTTCACAGCAGTCTGCTGACAGACTGGCGACTGGTGCCGATCGGCGGTGGAGGTGTACGCTTGGTGTCACTCGCGGCCTACCCGCCTGAGCATACCGGCCTGGAGGGATGATCTGTGGACGGAAGGGTCCGCATCGGCGTCATTGGCACAGGATTTGGCAAGCAGCACATTCGCGCCTTCGGTGCCCACCCGCGCGCCGTCGTGGCCGCGGTCTGCAGCACCGATGCCGCCCGCGCCGCCCAGGTCGCCGCCGAGTTTGGCGTGCCGCGCGCCTACGGCGACTACCGGGCGTTGCTGGCGGAAGCGCCGGTCGACGCCGTGGCCATCGTCACGCCGCCCGGCGAGCACGCGCCGATGGCGCTGGCGGCGCTCGAAGCCCGCAAGCACGTCCTGTGCGCCAAGCCGCTGGCCACCTCGCTCGCCGATGCCGAAGTGGTGCTGCGCCGCGCTCGCGCCAGCGGGCTGGTGCACGCCATCGACCTCCAGCAACGCTTCGCGCCTGCCATGCTCTACACCGAGGAGCTCCTTGACGGGGGCGCTATTGGCCGGCCGCTCTCGCTGGTCAATTCGTTCGGCATCTATTTGCCGGACTACTTTGCCAACCCGACGGCCAGCCCCAACAAGCGGGCGTGGTTCGCCAGCCGGGCGCGCAGTGGGGGCATCTTCTTGGCCAACGCGCCGCACGAGCTCGACCGCCTCCTCTGGCTCTTCGGGCCGGTCGGCTCGGTCTCCGGTCACGCACACACGGCGTTGCCGGCGGTCGTGCTCGAGGACGGGACCCGTTACGCCTGCGACGCCGACGACTCATACCATGCGGTGCTGCGGTTTGCGAGCGGGCTGGTCGGCCTGGTGCAGTGTACCCCGATCGCCTGGCGCGGGCGGTTGCAGCGGCTGGAAGTGCACGGCGATGCCGGCTCACTCGTCGTCGAGGCCGGTGGCGGCGACCGGATCGTGAAGCGGGCCGGCCCTGGGGACAGGGTCTACCAGGAGCTCCCGGTCCCCGAGCGGCTCGCCGTCCGGCCGCCCGCACCCGGGGTCTCAGGGCCGGTCTACGCGCTGGCCGACCGCTTCGTGCGCGCCATTCTGGACGGCGAGCCGATGGCGCCGAGCTTTGAGGACGGCTTCCGTGTCCAGGAGCTTATCGACGCGATCGTGCGGTCGGACCAGACGGGAGTGCGGCAGGATCTGGGCTCCGCTGACGCCGTGCGGCGGCGGTCCTAAACTGAAGCCAAAGTGAAACCCACAGGTCTCGTCACTTAGCACTTAGCACTTAGCACTTGGTTTGGTTGTAGCCCCGCCTTACCCAGGCTGGTGGCGATGAAGCGGGCCGCAGTAGCTGAGCGCGGTCAGCGCGTAGACCCGCGCGACGTGCACCAGCCGGTCGATGGACACGCGCTCCGCGTCGGAGTGCGCCGTGTCGTAGGCCGGCCCGTAGTAGACGGTGGGGATGCCGAGCGCGTTGACGTAGAGATTGGCGTCGCCGACGAGCGGCAGGCCGATCTCGTCCGGCGGCGCGCCACCAACGCGCTCGGCCGCGTCGCGCAGCGCGCGTACCAGCGGGTGGCCGGACGGCGTCTCGAACGGTTCCCGCGCGGCTTCCAGCGTCACCGCGCTGCTGAGCCCGTGGGCACGGGCGACTCGCTCGCCGAGGTCGGCCAGCTCCGCCCGTACCGCGTCGGCGGTCCGGCCGGGCCCCCAGCGGCGCGTGCCCGTGACCTGCACGCGGACGGGCAGCCGGTTGGGATAGTCACCGGCGGCGACGATACCCACGTTCAACTGATCCGCGCCGGCCAACGGGTGCGCCGGGCGGGCGGCAAGCCGGCTGTCCAGTTCGTCCAGCGCCTCCAGCAGCGGGCGGAGCGCCCGCACCGGGTTGTCGCGGTAGGGCACCTTGAGCGTATGCACCGGCAGTCGGGCGGCGTCCAGCGTGAGCGTGAACACGGCCGATCCCAGGCTGGCGCGCCAGATCGCGCACGGCCCCTCCACGATCAGGATGGCGTCGGCGCGCGGCCGGCCCTCGCGGAGCCGCTCGATCAAGCGCCGTGGCCCCTCCTTCTTGCCGGCGGGGGTCTCGTGTCCGATCACCCCGGTGAGCCACACGTCGCCCCGCAGCCGCACGCCGGCGCGCTCGATGGCCCGTACGGCATGCACCATGGCCACCAGCCCGCCCTTCATGTCTTCGGCGCCGCGGCCCCAGATCCACGCGTCGTCGCGGCGCGGCGGCCACGATTTGCCGATCGGGATGGTGTCCACGTGGCCGTTGAGCAGCAGGCTTGGACCGCCGCCCGATCCCGGGAGATGGACCATGACGTTCGGCCGGCCGGGCGCGGCTTCATCCAGCGCCACGTCCCAGCCGCTCTCCCGCAGCAGCCCGGCCAGGAAGGCGGCCCCGTCCTGCTCCTGGCCGGTTTCGCTCCGCACGCCGACGAAGTCCAGGCAGTCGCGCGCCAGCGCCTCACGGTCGATCTGCGCCAGTACCCGCTCGGCGTCGATGGCCCTGGTGAATGATTCCGTACCCACCGTAGTAGCCCTTGTTCCTCTCGCCGATCTCCGCGCATGTATACCCCGACCACCCGTAGAGCAGCAGACAGATTCGCTCGTCGAGTGGCAGACGCTCCAACGCGTGCCTGATCAAGTCTTGCTGCGCGACCTCGTCCTCGAAACACTCGCTCGCCGCCGGCCGCGTCTCCAGGTGCGATACGTCTGACCAGCCGATGCGCCGCCGGTGCGCGACTTCGGCTCCGAACGGCGCGGCCTTGGCTGTGTAACATGATACAGGTCACATGGAGGGGTTCGAGTGGGACGCTGGCAAGGCGCAGGCGAATGTTCGCGCACACGGCGTAACCTTCGCAGAGGCGGCAACGGTGTTCGATGATCCGCTCGCCATCTGTGTCGATGACGAAGCCCATTCGGGTGACGAGCAGCGCTATGTGATCACTGGCCAGTCGGCTCTCGGGCGCGTGCTGACGGTGGCGTATACCATGCGTGGTGACGATACCCGGATCATCACGGCACGAGTCGCATCGGCGCGCGAGTTGCGTGAGTATGCGGGACAATTGGACCAATGAGGACTAGGAACATTCCCTCGAGGATTCCCGAAGATGCGCCCATGAGGGGAACGAGCGCCGCGCCGGCAACGCCGGAAGCGGATATGGATTCGGCACTGCCGCCGGAGGTCGACCTGAGCCGAGGCCGTCGCGGCACTCGCCTGCCGGCTGACCCGGCCGCTCGGGCCAAGGTGTTGGAGCAACGCGTCATTCTGCTTCAGCGATACGGCGCGCGATTGAGAACGGCTGCCGAGCAGGTGTACCAGTCCGCGATCAGGAGCGACCAGCGCACGGTTGATGCAACCTCGCTAGAGATGCTCCGCCGGGCGCTCTACGAGATGGAATGAGGCCGCCGATGGCTTCCACCCTGGCCGCGCGGCCGGCGGGAGCTACCACCTCGAGTCCAGATGTATTCCCAGGCGATCAACGTGAGCCAGCAATTCACGCGGCACGATGTATCGATGTATCGCCGCGGCTTTGCCCACAAACTGTGGTGGCCCCTCAGGAGTGGCGCGAGGGGCGAGGGTGGCGCCTGCCAGGAGGGTTGCGTATCATGGGAGCTCCATGGCCGCCGACGCGCAGCGTCCGCCTCCGGGAGGCGCAGTTGATCCTGGTTACTACGTCCGCCACCTCGATGCGATCAGCGCACTGGAGCGGGTGAGGGGCTACAAGCGCCGAACGTTGGAGCTGCTTGGCGTCGCGCCCGGCCAGTGCGTCCTGGATGTAGGCCGCGGCATCGGCGACGAGGTGCGCGCGCTGGCCCAGCTCGTCGGGTCCTCCGGGCATGCGATAGGAATCGACGTGAGTGAGGCGATGGTGGCCGAGGCCCGGCGGCGCGCCGCCGCCGAAGGGAGCGCGGCGCGCTTCGAGACCGGTGATGCCTCCCTGCTGCCGTTTCTAGACGGCTACTTTGACGGCTGCCGGGCCGATCGCGTCCTGCAGCACCTGGAGGACCCGTCCCGGCTGGTAGCAGAAATGGCCCGTGTGGTGAAGCCGGGCGGCCGGGTGGTGCTCGCCGAGCCGGACTGGGACACGTACATCGTCGACGCACCGGACCGCGGCCTCACCCGCTGCATCCTGAACGCGCGCTCCGATCGTTTCCCGAACGGCTGGGTCGGCCGTCAGTTTCCGCGGCTGCTCCGTTCCGCTGGGCTCGTGGTGTTCACGGTGCAGCCCCAAACGGCGGTCCACACCCACCTGGCCGAGGCGGACGCGGTGGCCATCCTGCGCTTCAGCGCGGCCCGGGCCGCCGCGGACGGCGTGATTTCCGCCGCCGAAGCTGAGGCATGGATCGCGGCGCTGGAGCAGGCAGACCGCGACGGACACTTCTTCGCCGCGGGCACGCTCTTCATCGCCGCCGCGCGCAAGGCGTGAATCCTGGTCAGGGCGACGCACCCTCGCCCCCTGTGTCCTATGCGGCCGAAGCCGCCGTTCTTGGGCAATGCCTATCGCCGCGATACACGCCATCCCATCCACACGGTAGCGGGGTGCACGTGACTAGCAGCCCCGCTGTCTTCAGCTACTCATCAATGTGACGCCGACGGGATCTCGTCGCGTGCCGTCCTCGCCGTCGAATGCTCCACCGTGGATACCTTGTGCCCCGGGCACCGATTCCCGCGCGGCGCGCCCGAGTGCGCCGACCCGCCGGGCGGGGGTGCTCCCTGTTGGTCGGAGCCGCTTGCCTCGTCGTCGATCCAATCCAAGCGGGCGCCGTAGGCCGCGCGGAACCGCCGCCGCGCCCGCACCAGCAGCATCCGCACCGCGTCCGGCGACCGGCCCAGCACTTCGCCGATCTCCGCGCACGTGTAGCCCGACCAGGCGTAGAGCAGCAGACAGATTCGCTCGTCGAGTGGCAGACGCTCCAACGCGTGCCTGATCAAGTCTTGCTGCGCGACCTCGTCCTCGAACCGCGCGCTCGTCGCCGGCCGCATCTCCAGGTGCGATACGTCTGACCAACCGATGCGCCGCCGGTGCCGGTGGTGCTGCCTGGCCAGGTTCGTCGCGATGCGAAACAGCCACCCGCCGACGTTCGAGTCGTCCGCCAGCCGCGGCAGGCCGCGGTAGGCGCCCAGAAACGTCTCCTGCACCAGCTCCGCGGCCGCATCGGGATCCCCCAGCAGGCGGGCGAGGTAGCGGTGCACCGCCCCGTAGTGCTGCTCCACCACCGCCGCGAACGCCGCGTGATCCTGCGCCTTGAGCCGCTCGATGGGGGGCAGTTCGCCGGCCATCACGCACCGGCCCGCTGCTTGGCCAGCAGCCGGCGCACCTGCTCTCGATCCAACGCGTTGAACGTCACGATCTCGCCAACACGGCTCAAGAACTCCGGCGGGAAGGCCTGCTGCAGGGCCTCGCCGCCGGGCACGCCGGTGGTCATGATCACGACCGTGTTGCGGAAGTCCACCGTCCGTCCGTGCCCATCGGTCAGGCATCCGGCCGCCAGGACCTGCTGGATCGATCCGAGGACCGCCGGGTGCGCCTTCTCCACCTCGTCGAACAGGAGCACCTGGTATGGCCGGCGTTCAACCACCGCGGTGAGCGCCCCCCCCAGGCAGCCGGC
>JACQGX010000083.1 GCA_016199265.1 Chloroflexota bacterium
ACGATGCTGCGGCCGGAGGACCGTAGCAGCTCATGAAGAAGCGGCTCGTATCGATTGTCGCGGCGGTCACGGCCGCCGCCATGGCGTTGAGTGCGGGCGTGGTGGGAGCGGCGCCGCCGCCCGCGGCGCCGCCGCCCGCGGCGCCGCCGCCCGCGGCGCCGCCGCCCGCGGCGCCGCCGGTGGTCTATCTCTCACTTGGCGATTCGCTGGGGGTCGGGGTTGGGACGTCACAGCTCGCCCGCACCGGGGAGACCAACACCGGGTACGCCCAGCATCTACAGCACCTGCTGCGCGGCGCGGCCCACGGCGGCGTCGACGCCTTTGTGAATCTCGCCACGTCGGGCGAGACCACCACCAGTTTCGTCCAGCCGGGCGGCCAGCTCGCCGCTGCGCTCGGCGTCATCGGCCACCCGAGCGACGTGTCGGTCATCACGCTCAGCCTCGGCGGCAACGACCTCTTGGGCCTGGTCTTTGGCCCGTGCGCCGCGCCGCTGTCCCCGGCCTGCCAGGCCGCCATCCAGCAGGCGCTCGCCACCGTCGCTGCCAACTATCCGCCGATCCTGGGCGCCGTCCTGCAGGCCGCCGGCCAGGATCCCGGAGGCGCGCGACTCGTCGTGATGACCCTCTACAACCCGTTCAGCGGCACCGGCAGCGTGTACGACGCCCCCGTAGACCGCGTCCTGCTTGGAAACGACCTTGCCCTCGACTGCGCCGCCAACCTCGCGAATCCAGCCAACGCCGGACTGAACGACATCATCGCGTGCTCCGCTCAGAGCGCGGGCGTCGCGGTCGCGAATGTGTACCCGCTCTTCCAGGGCAAGGGCGCCGTCCTGACCCACATCGAAGAAAACGACATCCACCCGACCGATGCGGGGTACACAAGGATCTTCGAGGCGTTCCGGGAGGCGCTGCGCGACTGAACGTCTCGACCGCCAGGACCGGCATCGGCCGCCAGAGCGTTAGCGCAGGGTGCAGGCAAACGTTCCGGGGACCGCCACTGGCTGTAGGGGCGGCCGCCGGGCGTATCTCGATACGCCCCTACAAGACATCGACGCCGCCGGAACGTTTGCCGGCACCCGTTAGCGCAGGCGAGCGCGCCGGCTCTCTTGTGAGTGAGCGGGGTGGCACCAAACCAAGTGCAAAGTGCAACATGTAAAGCATGCCCTGAGCCCCTTCGACAGGCTCAGGGCTGCGCTCAGGATAAACTACGCCGAAGGGTGCAAAGTGACCATTCCTGTGGGTTTCACATTGGCTTCAGTTCAGGTGTGCCGGCCACGCCCCTACCAGCCGCGCGCCGTCCCCGGAAGCTTTGCCTGCGCGCCGGGCAATGCGGGCTTTTGACGTAACGACCTCAGTGGGCGTATGATGGCGGCAGTCCGGCGTTGGGGAACGCTGGGGCCGGCTGTCGTTCGTACCCTCTCTTGGCCACCAGGCCAGTGGCGCCATCGGCGCGATGTGCCAGGGATACCGGTCTGAAGCCGCTCTGTCTGTTCGTGGAAGCGATGGGCCTGTGCCGGTGGCTGAGGCGGCCAAGTAGTCTGCGGGCAGCCGTGCAGGCGCCGAATGGCTCGCCGGGCGCAGGACAACGCGGCGAGCACGGGTCATCGGGATACGGAGCGGTATCTCTCAGGAGGCATACACATGGCAGCGCAGATCAGGGACCGGTTCACCCGCCGCACGTCACTGTTGAGCTTGACTGCGGCAGCGGCAGCGGCGCTCGCAGCCTGCGGCGGGGAGCAGGGCGCAGCGGGACAGCCGAGCGGGCAGACGGCTGAAGGACCGGCACTCGCCAGAGCCAAAGCGCCGGTGACGGTGAATTACCTGTCGGTATCGTCATCTGCCGACCGCAACGAGCGCGAACGCGAGCTGTTTGCCAGCTTCAACGCGGCGCAGAATGCCGTGAAGGTGGAGGTGTCGGCCGGTCCAGGGAGCTGGGTCACACTGCGCGAGAAGTTCATTGTGTCGCACGCCGGTGGCGACCCGATGCACCTCGTCGAGTTAGGCTGGGGCGGCGGGTGGTCGGACCTGGTCGATAGTGGCGCCATTGTCGAGCTGACGCCGTATCTCAAGCGGGACAAGCTGGATCCCAAGCACTTCCTCGCCGAGGCCATCGGCCAATACACGCTGGCCGGCAAGACGTGGGCGCTCCCGACGAGTCTCTCCGTCGATGGCTGGGCCTACAATAAGAACCTGTTGGATAAGCATGGGCTCCCGCATCCACCGGTGACTACCGAGGACAAGTCGTGGACGATGGAGAAGCTGCTGGAGTATGCCAAGATCGTCAATAAGCCGGAGAATCAGATCTGGGGGTTCAGCGGCGCCTTCACCGGCGACAACTCGGCGGCGTACACGGAGGGCACCTATTTCGGGCAGGGCGCTTGGGATGATAAGGCGCAACAGCCGGCGTATCTGAGCGAGGGCTGGCTCCGCGGCTCTCAGTACTGGCGGGATCTGGAGTTCAAGCACCGGCTGGTACCCACGGCGGACGAAGCCAAGGCGGCCGGCGTGAGCCGCGGGACCGGCCTGTTCCGCGCCGGGAAAGCCGCGTTGTCCGGCTGGTACTCGTCGCTTAAGCTGGACTTTGACTGGGGCCTGGCGACGGTCCCCTACTCGGGTCCCGGCAAGAATGTCTCCGGACGCTTCTTCGCCCATGCGTTACTCATGGGGAAGAAAGATCAGGAGGCGGTGTGGCAGCTCTTCAAGTGGCTCACCGTGCCGGAAAACGGCGGCCGCTGGGTGCTGGCCGCCAACCACGCCACCTCGCCCATCGTGAAGGGTGGCTCCGACATCGCCCAGAAGGCCGTGCGCGAGCAGACGGGCGTCGACCATCGAGCCTACCTGCTGAGCGCCCAGACGATGAAGCATGCCGGCTGGGGGCTGGAGAAGTACGCCTGGTTCCGTGACGCGAACGATGAGCTCAGCCCCGTCCGCGCCGAGCTGTTTGCCAACAAGCTGGCGGTACGGGACTTCGCGCAGCGAGCGACGGAAGTCATCACGCGGCATCGCCAGGCGTTCGAACAGAAAAGCAAGCAGCGCTAGAGCGAGTGCAAAGTGCAAAGTGCAGAATGCTAAGGTGAGGCGGCCTGCGGGTTTCACCGTGGCTTTGGTTTAGGGGAGGTGGATGGGCACCCGCTGGAAGTCAATCAGTCCCGGCGACAGATCGTCACCCACCTTCCACTCCACGCCTCGCTCCCGGGCTAGCCGGCGCGTCTCGTCGTCGGCCCACGCCTCGCCAACCACCACAGGGATGGCCCGAATGCCGGCTCGCCGCAGCGTCTCCGCTCGCCGCTGGGCGCGGTACACGTCTTGGTCGTCGACCACCATCATGGACGCCTCGACCACCGCGAGCTGCTCTCCTTTCCACCACAGGAGGTCGGCCAGGGCCGGATCGGCGTCGTCTGGGTACCCCGCGTCCAGCGCCGGCGCGACGAGGGAGGCCAGGCGGGCGCGAACCCCCTCGTGTTCGGCCGTGCCACCCGCACCGCCGCGGAAGAGGCGGATTGCGCCCCGCAGGAGCCGGCGCTCGTAGCGCTCGCCCCGGCGGCGGCCCTCTTCTCCCCTTTGCCAGGTGGCCAGGGCGGCGAGCTGCTGGTCTGTCCGAGTCACGCTGGCGGCCAGTTCGTCGAGCAAGCTCCGCGTCTGGGTTCCCGCGGCGGCCAGCTCGGCGAGACGGGCGTCGGCGTGGGCGCCGGCGGCGGCCAGCTCGTCCAGGCGGGCCTGTGTCGCCGTGCTGAACTCCCGTAGGCGCTGCTCGGTCTGGGCGCCGGCGGCGGCCAGCTCGTCCAGGCGGGCGCCCGTCTCGGCGCTGACCTGCTGCAGGCGCTGCTCGGTCTGGGCGGCAGTGGCCGCCAGGCTGGCCAGCGCGTCTTCCAAGCGATCGATACGCGCGGTCACGTCCATCGGCGATCCCGGTTTCTGCTGCGAGTATACATGGAGAACATACTCGGGGCGCCCCGCACTCCGAGCGAAAGGGCCACGTCGTGCCCCATGGCGTATCTGCAACCGGTACGTAGTTGGAGCAGCTGTCCCCGGATCTCGTGCCCCACTCCGCAACACAGACCGGCGCGCGGGCGTTGCTAGTACTGAACCAAAGCAAAGGTGGGGCCCGAAGGCGTCTTCACTTTCAGGACTTACGCGGTCGAAACCTCGGCTACGCTGGGGATCGACGCTCTGCCTAACGTGGGACCGTGTGCCTCCTGTCACTTTGCGCTATGCATTCGTTTTAGGGGCGCGCTGGGGATGTCTGTGCGGCGGTGGGTGGCTGCTCTTACCGGCGTTCTGGCGACCGGTGCGCTCGTCGTCGCCGCGGCGCTGGCCGTCCTGACGCTCGGGCGGCGCGTGTTGCCGTTCGACGCCTACGTCGTCCTGTCGGATTCGATGGCGCCCGCTATCCGGGCCGGCTCGGTCGTCGTCGTGCGCCCCGTCGACGCCTCGGACCTGGGTGCCGGCGACCTCATCACCTTCCGCCGCGCGGAGCAGCCCGAGGTGACGCTCACGCACCGCATCGTGCAGATCGTCGAAGCAGGGCCGCCCCCGGTCGTCGTGACGCGCGGCGATGCCAACCCCGTGCCGGACGAGCGGCCCGTGCGCCTCGAAGGCACGGGCCTCCGCTACGCCTTCTCGATCCCTCACCTCGGCTACGTCCTGCTTCTCGCGCAGGCGCCGGCCGTCAGCCTCACTCTCCTGGCAGCACCGGTCGCCGGTGTCGCGGCCGTCTGGCTGCGGCGCGTCTGGTCGCCGCCGGCCCGGCAGTCATCCGCCGCCGCGCCATCTGTCACTCGAGCGCGCATTGCCGGCGAGACCCGCCCAGCCGGCGGCACCGCCGCGCAGTCCTCGCCCCGCTTCATCGCCCTCACCGACCTCGCGCCGCTCGAGCCCTCACCGGCGGCGCCTCATCCCCCTGCCGGCCGCACCCCCAAGCGGCTCGTGCTACTGCCGGTGTGGCGGTTCAGCCAGTGATGGCAATCTACTGGGTGCCCGTCAGATTCCTGCGCCCAAGGGGACGCCTCATCCCCCGACCCCTTCTCCCACTCGGGGGAGAAGGGGAGTAGCGGCTCCCACCGCGCACCGTGCGCCCTTCGACCACCATTCCCCCTCTCCCCTGGTGGGAGAGGGGGCCAGGGGGTGAGGGGGAGTACCGCGACGCAAGAGTCTGAAGAGTCTGACGGGCACCCGGGCGCCCCGAAATGGGTCACGAATCAGGGTTTTCCCCGATGCGCGACGCACCCCAGACACGCAGTGTGGAATGGCCCCGACAACGATGGCGAGATCGAGAGATCGAGCGGGCTGTTCAGCAGGGGTGCGTGGCACGAAAGGAGGGCAGTTCATGAGCGAAGAGCGCATAGTCAGCGGGGTTACGTCGATGGGGGTTGCTCGCCGGCCGGATCGTCCGTCGGGCGTGACGCGCCGGACGCTGGGCGCGTCGTCTGCTATCACGGCGAGCAGCGCGCTCGCCGCCCTCGCCACGGGATGCAACCTACCGTCCGGGCCCATCGATCGCTCGGCGAAGGGCGGCGGCGAGGTGCGGTTCCTTCACTGGATCGACCGCTGGCTACCTCCCTTGGAGGACTCCTTCAGCCGTTACCAGGAGCGCACCGGCACGAAGATCACCATTGAGTTGATCAGTCTTGGCGAGTACCCGACCAAGGTTACCGCCTCGTTTGCCGGCGACGTCGCGCCCGACATCCTGTTCAGCTACTCGCAGAACGATTCGAAATACTACGACGCCGGCTACATCCTCAACCTCGACGACCGCTGGAAGCGCGATAAGTTCAACCTGAACGACTACGCGCTCATGGGCACAGAGCGGTGGTGTGCCAAAGCCTATGGCATGCCATTCTTCGCCGAGCCATTTGGCATCTACTACAACAAGACCATGCTCCGTCAGCACGGGCTCAAGGATCCTTGGGACGCGCCCACCAACGGCAACTGGACGTGGGACGACCTGGTGGAGATGGCCCGCCGCGTCAGCCGGCCGGCCCGCGGCGACGAGCCCGCGGGTGTCTGGGGCATCTGGTGGCCGTACGACAACGTGACCTACTTTGGGCCGAACGTCTGGACGTTCGGCGGCGATCACATCGACTTCGAGAAGATGCGCTGGACGCTCGACAGCCAGGTCCCCATGGAGGCGTACCAGCGCTTCTCGCGGTGGATGCGCGTCGACAAGATCGCGTACGTCAACGGGTCTCCGGAAGCGAAGGCGGTGGCCCAGGCCTACGCCGGGCGTGACCCCTTCTCCGCCGGCCGGGCGCTGTTCCGCTTCCGATCCGTGACCGACGTGCTGACCTACCAGACGCGCGTCGGCAGCGACTTCGAGTGGGACGTGTTGCCGGTCCCGCGGCAGGGGAACCGCCCGGGTGTGTCGATGACCGCCGGGCACCCGCACATCATCAGCGCGCGCACCAAGGTGCCCGACCAAGCGTACGACTTCGCCAGGTACCTGGCCGGTCCCGAAGTCCAGGAGGTAACGGGCAAGGCCCGCATCTCGCTGCCCGCGCTCAAGTCCAAGTTCGAGGCCTTCCTCTCGCCGGCGCCGGTGCCCCACGTGCACGTGTTTAGCGACATCTACAAGCGGCCGCGGGGCATCCACTTCCGGCATCACAACACGCCGGAGAACTGGTCGCAATACGGCGCGGCAATCACGCCGCTGCTGATGGGCGAACGGCCTCTGCTGGAAGGCATCCGCGAGCTCAATCGCCAGATGAACGACAAGGTGCAATACGGCGACTGCGCCCCGTACAAGGGGCTTAAGCACCCGCTGCCGCCGGGAGTCTGAAGGAGAGTGAACGACTTGGCTATTACGGCCCTTCCTGCATCGCGCACGGCCACCATGACGATGCGCGAGCGCGTCCTCGCCGTCCTCGACGGCCGGAGCCCCGATCAGATTCCCTGGATCCCCAGGCTCCAGATCTGGCACACCGCGCGCGTCAAGACCGGCACGATGCCGCCGGAGTACCAGGGCTACTCGCTGAGCGACCTGGAACGGGCCATGGGGGCGGGTGACCCCGCGCGCAATGGGCAGATCTACCGCATCGAACGGCCGGGCGTCGAGACGATCGTGCACCGCAACGGGCGGGAGAGCGTGCTGGAGTATCGCACGCCCGCAGGCAGCGTGTGCCAGCGGCGCGTGCTGACCGACACACTGGCGGCCGTGGGCATTGGTGAGTCCGAGGTCGACTACCTCCTCAAGCGACCCGAGGACTATGACGTGCTCGAGTACCTGGCTGAGCACACGTACTACCAGCCGGCGTACGAGGAGTATCTCGCCTACGAGCGGAAGGTGGGTGACCACGGCTATCCCATGGTCTCGGTGGGCGACTGCCCCTTCCACCACTTCCTTCGTCACTTGGCCGGCTACGAGCGGGGCTATCTAGAAATGGTCGACAACCCGGACCGGCTGGAGCGCCTGCTGACGGTGATGAGCCAGGTGGACCGGGAGCGGCAGTGGCCGGTGATCGAGAATTCCCCGGCGCGAATGCTTCTGCACGGCGTCCACCTCAGCTCTCACATGACCCCGCCGCCGCTGTTCCGCACGTTCATCAAGCCCTACTACCAGGAGTTGTCGGCCCGCCTGCACGCGAAGAACAAGCGCCTGGTGATGCACGCGGACAATGACACCCGTCTCATCCTCCAGGACCTCAAGGAGGCGGGGTTCGACATGCTGGAGTGCTTCGCCACCGCGCCGCTGACTCAGACGACGCTGGACGAGGCGCGGACGGTGCTCGGCACCGACGTGACGATCTGGGGTGGGGTGCCCTCGGTCCTGCTCGAGCCGGAGAGCACACCCGAGGCGGCGTTCGAGCAGTACATGGACGAGCTGTTCCGCACGATCAGCCCCGGCGACGCCTTCATCCTCGGGGTAGCGGACAACGTCATGCCGGAGGCCGACATCCGGCGCATCGCCCGCATCACCGAGCTGGTCGACGAGCGGGGCTGGTACCCGGCCAACTGATCAGAGGGCGCGGGCAAGAGTTCCGGATGTGGGGAGGACGTGTAGGGGCGTATCGACATACGCCCGGCCGCCGCCC
>JACQGX010000084.1 GCA_016199265.1 Chloroflexota bacterium
AGCGTGAAACGTGAAACGTGAAACGTGAGCTTGTGCGGTTGTCCTTACTCGACCGTGACCTGTTCCTCACGATGGAAGTCTGAAGTTCACGTTTCACCAGCCGGCCACCGCCTCGATGCGGCGGGCGACGAGGCCGGCGAGGCGCTGCGCGGTTTCGACAGGCGAAGCGTCGGCGGTGGCAACGCCCGGCGCGGCACGCACACGAACGCTGGCGAAGACGTTGCGTACGCGGAAGCCCACCAGGCACGCGGCGCCGTCGTTGTGGGCGTAGAAGACGGAGCCGTCGCCCAGCTCACGTGATGGCGCGGCGATCGCGCGGTACGTGGGAGGCACGGCATCACGCCAGGCTGCAAACGCGGCGGCCGCCTGTTCCGGCGTGAGGTAGGCGTTGACGCTGGAAATGACGTCGCCCAAGGCGGGCGCCGGCTGCTGATCGGCAGCCGCCGCGATGAAGGTCACCGCGTACGCGCTCACTCGTCCCCAAGGATCGGCGGCTGCTTTGCTCGGATCGAGCGGCGGGCTCAGCTCGGCACCGACACGGAAGCCCTGCGGCAGGTCGGCGAGCGCGAGCGCGAGCTGCTGCGCCGGCCGCCGCACCAATGCCTCGGTACGCAGTGGCCCCACCGGCAGGTCGCCGCCGGCGGCGCAGCCGGTTCCGGCGATGGCGACGGTGGCAACCATGACCGGCGCGAGAAAACGCCGGACGAGCCATGCGGCCGTCGACGTGCTCCGGGTGCTCCGGCGGGAACAACGCAACATCCACACGTGACGATACGTCTGCGGCCGGCGCATGTAAAGCCACCTCTTTCCACCGTCCCGCCAAGCTCCCGGCGCAGTGGCGTCGTGTGGCGTCGTCAAGCGGCGACACGGAGGTGCGGGGACTGTTCTGGCTGAAGGCAGCGAAGCAACTTTGATGCCAGCGATGGCTTACGCCTCCGAACCGGGCGATTGCGCTCTACGGTTGCCCTCTTAGGAGGAAGCCGCTAGAGTTTGAGCATAGCTGCGAGCGATGTGAGCGCGCTGTTCCGGCGTGGCAGGCAGCCCCGCCGTCACAAGCCGGGACCGGTGAGGGTGCGCGGCCCGCAGCGGTGTGATGGAGAGCGCGAATGCAGCAAGCCAAGCAGAGCCGGCACAACCGGCACAAGCAGAAGGTAGAGCAAGACCAGCCAGAGACACACTTTTCGGCCCGTGGCGCGCCGCGACGTGCGGGTCCTCGCGCGGCACGTGCCAGCGGGCCGGCACAGACAATACGCACGGTAGTGGCGAGCGGCCCTTCCGCCGTCGACACAATCACGGCGCCCGTCCGCGGGCGAGACACTCTGGCCGGGAACGGGCGCGTGACCTACTCGCTCGATCGGGCCCCCGGCGTCATCGAACGGCCTGCCGATGTGGGCCGCGGACTGCCAAACGAGACGGCGCTGCGCATCGAGCGCCTGCAGCCACGGCCGAAGTTCGCCGGCGAGGCGCTGACGTTCGACGACGTCTTGCTCGTGCCGGGGCACAGCGACGTGCTGCCCCACGAGATTGACACCAGCACCGATCTCACCCGCCGTATCCGCCTGGCGGTTCCCATTCTCTCCTCCCCGATGGACACCGTGACCGAAGCGCGGCTCGCGATTGCGCTGGCGCGCGAGGGTGGCTTGGGCGTCATCCATCGCAACCTCTCGATCGAAGCCCAGGCGACGGAGGTCGACAAGGTCAAGCGGTCGGAGCACGGGATGATCGTCGAGCCGGTGACGCTGCGCCCGACGCATACGCTGGCCGATGCCGAGGCGGTGATGCAGCGGTACCACATTTCTGGCGTACCGATCACCGACGACGACGGCAAGCTCGTGGGCATTCTCACCAACCGCGATACGCGCTTCGAGACCGACCCGACGCAGCCGATCTGCGAGCTCATGACGCGCGAGAACCTAGTCATCGGGCCCGTGGGAATCACGCTCGACGACGCGAAGGAGATCCTGCGGCGCCACAAGATCGAGAAGCTGCCGATCGTCGACGACGACGGTATGCTCAAGGGCCTGATCACGGTCAAGGACATCCAGAAGAAGGTCCAGTTCCCCAAGGCGACGAAGGATGCGCGGGGCCGGCTGCGTGTCGGCGCGGCGATCGGCGTCGGCGCCGACGCCAAGGATCGCGCCGCCGAGCTGGTGTCAGCCGGCGCCGACCTGCTCGTGGTCGACGTCGCCCACGGCCATTCGAAGGTCGTGGCCGAACTGATCGGCTGGCTCAAGGGCCGCTTCGACGTCGACGTCTTGGCCGGCAACGTCGCCACCGGCGAGGGAACGCAGTACCTCATCGAGGCGGGCGCCGATGCGATCCGGGTCGGGATCGGGCCGGGGAGCATCTGCACCACGCGAGTGGTCACCGGCGCGGGGATGCCGCAGTTGACCGCCATCTACGAGGCAACGCGTGCCGCCGAGCCGTATGGAGTCCCGGTGGTCGCCGACGGCGGCATCCAGTATTCAGGCGAGATTGCCAAGGCGATCGCCGCCGGGGCCAACGTGGTCATGCTCGGCTCACTCCTCGCCGGCGTCGACGAGTCGCCGGGCGAAATCATCATGTTCCAGGGCGAGCACTACAAGGAGTACCGGGGCATGGGCTCGCTTGGGGCGATGCAGCAGCGGGGCTTCTCGCGTGACCGCTACGCGCAGGACAACGTCTTCAAGACGGTGCCGGAAGGGATCGAGGGCCGCGTGCCGTACAAGGGCAAGCTGGCCGAGCTGGTCTTCCAGCTCGTCGGCGGCCTGGCAGCCGGCATGAAGTACGTCGGCGCGCGTGACATCCCTGAAATGCAGCGCACCGCACAGTTCGTTCGCGTTACGTCATCGGGCATCCGCGAGAGCCACCCCCACGACATCATCATCACCAAAGAGGCGCCGAACTACGCGATGAAGTAGCGGGCCAGGGGCCGGGGATCAGGGGCCAGGGGAAGAGCTCCCTCTCCCTATGGGAGAGGGTTGGGGCGAGGGCTCCGCATAGGGACCCGCATGGGGAGCAAACCACCAGGCTACGCCGGCGGCTCCGCAGCCGCGCCGGCAGGACCTTGCCTCTCGTACGCCTCGGCCCTGACGAGCGCGATCCATTCGACTCTGCCGTCGGCCTGATCGCGTAGCTGCTCGTACGCGGCGCGCGCTTCATCTGCCGAAGCGAACCACGAACTCTCTTCCGACGCGCCGGCCCGCTGGTAGACGACACCAAACGGCCGCTCGTGGAGCGGTGGTCCGGCCGGAACCGGAACCGGTACCGCTTCTGGGATGGCCGCTTCCCCCGGCCCCGGCGCTTGCGCCACCGCCGCCACGTCGCCGCGCAGCACACGCTGGTGGTAGAAGACGGTAACCGCGGCGACGGCGGCGACCGCGAGCGCGCGCACCAGGTCGGTGATGACGCTCGGCGTCGCGGCTTCCCCGAGCGCGAGATCGAGAATCTCTTTGGCGGCGAAGGCGCCGGTGCCGAGCAGGACAAGGACGCCGATAAGCAGCGTGAGATAGACGTAGATGCGCCGTGAAAGCGAGGCAACTTCGTCTCTATCTGCTCTTGGACCCGATACGGGCCCCCAGTGCAGCAGCCAGACCGGGAGACCGATGGCAATCAGCGTCACGTTGCGGCTGGTCTGTTCGCGCCACCACGTGTCCGGATTGATCGTGTGCGGCGCGTTGGTAATCAGGTCGGCGAGGGTCCACAGCAGACCGCCCACGCCCGTGGCAAAGAGCGCGAGCGCGATGAGCGAAATGAGATACGTGTACAGGCGGCGAATACCGGCCTGGCGGGGCAGCTCCGGCTGTGCGCGCGCCTGGTCGGCAAGCGCGTGCCGTTGGTACAGCCAGCTTGCACCGTAGACCACGACGAGGCTCACCGGGCCGGCCATCGCCAGAAGCAGATTACCCCCGACGCCGCCGGGGCGATCGACGCCGAGCAGACGCCCGAGCGCATAGAACAGCAGTTGGGAAGCGCCCCAAAGCGTGGCGGCAACCGAGACGGCTAGAGCCAGAAAGAGGTAGACGGGGCGCAGAACGGACCGGGCGTCTTGTGCGGCGACGGTCGCCCCTGACCGCTGACTCCCGGCCCCCGCCGCCACTGCCCAGCCGGTCCAGTGGGTGAGCCAGACGGCGAGGGCGATGAGGGCGGTGGCCGAGGCACCGGCAAGCTCGGCTCCGGGCGCTTGGACCAGGCTGGCGTCGAACGCGGTGACGACAATCTCCCACGTCAGCCGCAGGAGGCGCGAGGCGTCGACCAGCAGGACGACGAGCGCGACGAGCGCGACGCCGTAGGTATACCAGCAGCGCAGCGTGGCCGCACCGCCTTGTTCGCCGGCGAGACGGCGATCGACCGCGGCCACGTGCCGGTGATAGAGCCACAACATCACCGCGATGCCAAAACGCGGCAGTGGGAGGAGCGCTTGAGAGACGGTCGCCGCGGTAGCGTCGCGGACGAGAAGGCGGAGGAATGCCTCGAGCGCACCCTGCGCGGCGGTGGCGCCGGCCAGCACCATCGACGCGAGCACGGCGTAAATGAACAACCGGCGCAACGTGGCCGCACGTTCGTCGGAATCTCGCCGCGCGGCGCGGTTGGCCATCGCCCAATGAAGGAGCCAGACCGGCAGGCCAACCAACAGCAGCGCACCGTTTTGGGTCACCTCGCTCCGCAGATTGGAGGCAATCGTGCGCCCTGGTTCGTCGAGCACCGCTTGTAGAAGCGCCCGCCCCAGCCCGGAGGCGCCCGCCAGGAGCATCAGCAGGCTGACAAAGGCGACGGCGTACCAGTAGACGCGGCGGATGATGGTCACGGTTGTCCCCTGTCGCGCCGATCACCCAGCGGTCACCGGCGTCGGCACCGGCGTTGTCGTCGGTGGCGGCGTGACCACCACGACCGGTGCCGGTCTGTCGATCAGGTGCGATTCAGGTGGCACCGTGATCAGCCACGCGCCGCCGATGCGTTCGAGACGCACCGTTTGTCGGTTGGTGTATGCCGATGGCCCGAACAGCCCGAAGGGGCCGCTCTCGCCGGTGTAGGTGCGGCTCAGCTCGACGCGAGCCGTCGCGCCCTCGATGTCGACGATCTCGATCGCGATGCGCGCCTGGCGCGGCGGCTCCTGGTAGGCCGTCGCGCGGCGAATGAACTCGTCTTCGGTGATGCGCGAGCGCGCCGATGGCGCCAGGAGCGCCCAAGCACGCTCGGGCCGGCCGCTGTCCAGCGCTTCGAGGTAGGCGCGCACTACCCCCTCCGGCCGGGAGAGATCGGGCGGCGCCGGCCGTCGCTGCAGTAACACGACGCTCGCCAGGCCCGCGACGACGAGCAACACCGCGCCGGCAACAACTGCCCAGGTAAACCGATCCATCAGTTCTACTATGCCCTATGCAGCAAAACCGGGACGAAGCGGCCGCGGCCGCCGGGAGCATCGTACCTGGCGATTGCGTCACAGGCCGCCGGCCGCCTATACTGGCCGCTGATAGAACGCACGTCCTAGCGCGAGGATTTTGAGCAATGCCGCTGTTGGCGCCGGTGATTGAGGCTGCGCGGACCAGAAGAGAGACGATCAAGGGGGCGCTTCAGCCGGCGCAGCTCGCTGCGTGGCGGTCGATCTTTCTCTCTCGGTGGTGGCTGCCGTTGCCGCCAAATGGCGAGCACGGGCCAGCCCGTCGCAGCGTGCACGTCGCGGTTGACGGCACCGGGCATTCGGTCGAGCTGAGCACGGGGGCGCACTTCGTACTGGCGGCCGCCGCGGCCGCCGGGCCGCCGCCCGTCGGCCAGCATAACGCCGCCGATATGGAAGTCATCCCCGCGCGCTACGAGCAGGCCGACGCCGCGACGGCGCGCGACTTGATGATGCAGCTTCTCGAAGTCTTTATGGCCGCCGAGGCGGCGAGTGTTCTCGTGCAGGATGGCCTGGCGCCCGATGCGATCTTGTGGCTCGACGGCTCAATCTATGGGAGCTTGGCGCATCTGGCCGGTGCTCCGGGACCACTCTTTGACGAACGCGATGCCTACGACGCCGACGCAGGCAAGAAGACGCGGTGGGCGATCAACGTGCAGCGGGCGATCAACATCGTGCAGCGCAAGGCCGAGTTGCTCGATCTCACGGAGCGTTCGGGGCTGTGGCTGATCGGCCTGGCAAAGACGCAGCGCGCGTCGTTTCTGTTCGACGCGCTGGCGGCGACGCCGGAGGGGCTGACGCGAGCGCCCCACGAACGCGCCGCCGATGGCGAGCTGCTGGCAGCGGCGCCGCTGGGTTTTAGCTGGCCGGTGGTGCTCGACGGCCGGAGCTTTCAAGCGATCGCGCCCGCTGCGCGCGTGGCGCTCGCCGAGACTCCGGCGATCGTCTCGTGCTACGTGCGGCCGCACGCGGCCGACCTCCCGCTGCGCGTGGACGTACCGGCGAGCCTGGTGGGGCTCGACGACCGGCTGCTGCTCGAGCCGTCGAGTCTGTCGCCCCGTCCTACGCCGGCGTGGGTGCCCGATCCAAAGATCGTCTGGCCCATCATCCAGTCGGTCGTCGCGTCGTACGGCGGAGTCCACGCCTACAACGCGCCGCTCTACGCCGTCGACCGGCTGGTGCGGCTTTCACGACGCGAGCTGGAGACGCGGTACCTGCCGATCTGCGCCAAGGTGATCGGCGTCGATCCGCGGCTGCTCGCGGTGGACCGGGGCCGGCGGCGATTCCTCATTGCGTAGGTAGAAGGAACCACAGATGCACACAGATGCACACAGATGCACACAGATGCACACAGATGCACACAGATAGAGCTATGCTCATGGCGCCGCCCTTTCGCTTACCGGATCTGCAGTGCTGGTAGCGCGAACCAAACGTGTCAAGGGCGAGCGGCGCAACTCCCTCAGCCTCATCTGTGTGTATCTGTGTGCATCTGTGGTTTCAACTCAGCTCTCTGAGCCCTGGTGATCGCAGTGCCGTTTGGGCTTTTCGCGCTCTGGGCGTTGCTGTTTGTCGCGCTGGGGTTGTCGCTGGCGGTCCTTGGACCGTCGCTGCCCGAGCTGCGCGCAGAACTGGACGTGTCGATCGCGGCGTCCGGGCTGCTGTTCACGCTGCACTCAGCCGGATACCTCGGCGGCGTGTTTGCTGCTGGGCCGCTGGCCGACCGGCGCGGACGGAAGCTCGTATCGGCGCTCGGCGTCGTGGGATTGGCGGCCGGCATGGGGTTAGCAGCGGCTGTCCCAAGCTGGGCCGCGCTGCTGGCGACGATGGTGCTCGCGGGCACCGGCTTTGCCTTTCTCGACGTGGGGCTCAACGCAGCCATCGGCGACGCGGTGCTCGGAGCGAGACGGCGGGCGGCCGCGATGAACTTGCTCCACGGCGCGTTTCCCCTCGGGACGCTCGTTGCGCCGGCGGGAGTGGCCGTGGCGCTGCATCTCGGCTGGGGGTGGCGGGCGGCGTTCCTGGGTACGGGCCTGGCGGCTGCTATCTCGCTCGCCGGCTTCCTCCTGTCGCCGCGCCGCTGGCCGGTGGCCTTGCTCGAACGAGACCGCTATCGCCGCGGCCGATCCTCTTCATCGCCGCTACACGTGCTGCAGCTTCTGCGTGAGCCATACCTGCGCACGTTAGCCACCATCCAGGCGCTCTACGTCGGCGTCGAGGTCGGTCTGGCCGGGTGGGTTGCGACGTACGTCATCGAGCAGTTCGGCGCCGGCGAAACCGCCGGAGCGCTCGCGACGTCGGCGTATTGGGCGGGGTTCCTCGCCGGGCGGCCGATTGTGGCCGTGCTGACAAATCGTTTCACGCCGAACGCCGTGCTGCCGTGGTTCTCCGCGCTGGGTATCGCAACCGCGGTGGCGAGCGTGCTGGCGCCCGGACCGTTTTCGGCCGCGGTGGCGTTTGCCCTGACCGGCGTCGCGATTTGTGGCGTGTTTCCGACGGTGATGGCGCTCGCCCTGGAGGAGCGGCACGGCGATGCCGGGGCGGCGACTGCGCTGATCACGGCTGCCGCCGCGCTGGGCGGTTTGACGTGGCCATGGTTTGTGGGCGTCGTCGCGCAGTCGGCTGGCCCCCGCGCCGCGATGCTGGCCGCCACCGCCCCGCTTGTCGTCATGTTGGCGCTCAGCCAGGGATCGCTAAAGCGATAGGTGTGATGTGGAACGATGCAGAGGTGTGCCGCAACGCCTGTACCGGCAGATTCCCAGTGATCGGAAGGCATGTCAGAGCGTGTCGAAAAGCGAGGCCAGGCGCACTAGGCGCGAGCCACCGTGCGGCCGGCGCTTGCCAGCCCCCGCAGCAGCGTCGACACGTCCCGCTGGGCCCCACACATTAAGAGATGGAATCCGGCGGCCGCGCGCTCTTCAATATTCTCCGGCGTGACGTGCGGCGTCCCATACGGGACGCCGTACTCCTCACAAACCAGCGCCGCACGCTGCACCATCGCCTCTACTTCGAGGGTATACGCGCCTCGGTAGCCCATCGAGACCGAGAGGTCACCAGTGCTAATCAGAATCAGACCTGGCGTCCTCACGTCGCGGCAGATAGCCGGCAAGTTCTCGACGCCCTCCACCGTCTCGCACTGCAGCACCGGCAGCAACTCTCCCTGTGGATCAAGTGGCCACACATCCGCCCGATCAAAGTACGTCTGGCCATCCAGGCCCCAGTAACGCTCAGCGTTCTCCGGCGAGTAGCCGCGCCGGCCCGCCGGTGCCTGGTCGGCCGCGCTCTGTGCCTGCGGGTACCGCATCGCCGCCAGGATGTGGCGCACGTCCTCCGGCGTGTTCACCATTGGAAAGACGATGCCGTACACGCCGATGTCGAGCACCTGCTTGATGACCCAGTCGTCGCGCTCCCGCCCGTTGCGCGGCACGCGCACGAATGGCACGACATCTGGACCGAGCCGGCCGGCCAGCGCGCCAGCGGCAATTCGCCGCCGGTCGAGCAGATACTGGAGAGAGAGACGCAGCCCGGCGAGATCGAACGTGTCGTGCTCCAGCTCGAAGACGACAAAGTCGTACGGCGACGTCGACGCCCACACCGCATCGGGGATCGACGTCGCCGGTAAGAACGTCCCGAAGGCAGTCCGCCCTTGTTCGATCAGTTCGATGACCTTGTTTAGGCGCCCGGCCTCGAGCAGCGTGTGGGTCGCGGCGCCGTCTCGCAACACCGCCGTGTTGATTCGCTCCGCCATCTGTGAACAGCCGCCCCCAACATCGAGCACGCTCATATGACCGCTCCCGAACGTTTCATACTAGCCGCGCCTGGCCCTGATGCCGGCGGCCACTGCACGGGGAGCGCAGGCAGCCGCCGGACGATGTGCTCCCATACCGCCCGCTGCGCCGCCTCCGGATCACCGGCCGCTAGCGTGTCGAGCAGCTCCCGGTGCTCCCGTGCCATCGCATCGCGGTCCCGCCGCCCCGACTCCCGCGCGTCGTTGACCGTCAGCAACCAGATAAGCGGATCCAGCGCAAGCCACAGCCGCTGCAACCGCCGATGGCCCGAGAGTCGCACCAGCGTGGAATGAAACTCGGCATCGTCTTCGGTAAACGCGCTCTCCTCCTGCGGGCCAAGACCGGTGTGGTATGCCATCCGCTCCACGATCTCCTCGAGCGCGCGCAGGTCACGCCTCCCCATCCGGTCGGCCGCTAGGCGCGCGGCGAGGCCCTCTAGCGCACCCCGTAAGAGCACGATCTCCTCAACATCTTCCGCCGTCAGCGCCGCAACGAACGTCCCTCGGTTGGGGAGGGACTCGACCAGCCCGTGCTGTTCCAGCTCGCGCAGTGCCTCGCGCACCGGGCTGCGGCTCACGCCGATCCGGGCGGCAATCGCCGCTTCTACGATCTGATCGCCGGGCTTGAGCTCGCCCGAGGCGATCGCCTCGCGGATGCCGGCGCGTGCCCGCTCGCGTAAGAGGTCCCGCTCCAGCCCATCCGCTCGCCTCGCTCGCCGTCCAGTTCGTCCAGTGTCCATCGCCAATGATTATATACTGTTGACGCTACTCACCACATATGGCATACTGCTGACGACAAGGCGAGTGGAGGCGAGTGGAGCTTTGCGCATGCGGCAGGTTGAGGGTTTCGTTCCGCCACACATCGAACACGGCATCCCCTTCCGCCGGGCCGGCACGTACGCGCCATTCCCGGTGCTCGAGCAGTTGCCCGACGGCCGCCTCGCGCTCGGCTTCCCGTCCAACGACGGCGACTACCAGGACCATGGCTTCCTCTTCGATTGGAACGTGCTCGTCTCCGAAGACTGCGGCACCACGTGGACGCCCTCGACCGATCCGGCCGTGCCGTTTAGCTGGCCAGGCACCGGCCCGCGCGAGCGCTGGGATCGCTTCACGTACGTTCTGCCTAACGGCACCTACCTCGCCGCCGGGGCCATCGGCTGGACGGCGTGGCCAGCGGCGCGCCGCGCCGAGGCCGAAGCAGCCGGGCTGCGCATCGGCCCGTTCCCGTCGGGTGATCCAGAGCAGATCGTCGTCGCTCCCAGCCGCCTCTTCTGCCAGCGCTCGGCCGATGGCGGCGCCACCTGGGAGCGGCGGGAGTGGGAGATTCCGGGCGGGCACCGCCTCACCGGGTTTCCCCGCGCCGCCGTGCTCCAAGATGGCACCTTTCTGGTGCCGCTCTACGACATCTATCCGGAGGAACAGCGCCACCGCGACCGGAATCTGCTCCTACGCTCCGTGGACAGCGGTACCACCTGGACGGTCGTGCTCATGGGATGCGACTCCGTCGTCGGTTGGGGCGATGAGGTGGCCCTGGTGGAGACGGCGCCCGGCCGCGTGCTGGCGTTGCTGCGCCAGAACCGGCCCGCATTTCTGCTCCAGTCCTGGTCGGGCGACGCCGGGCAGACGTGGTCTCAGCCCCTGCGCACCGAAATCTGGGGCTACCCACCCCATCTCCTCCGCCTCCGCGATGGCCGCATCTTGTGCACCTACGGTCACCGCCGCGAGCCGCTCGGAGTGCAGGCCGTGATCAGCGCCGACGGCGGCCACACCTGGGGCGTGGCGCACCGCGCGATCCTGCGGGCGGACGGCGAGACCCGGCGCCGCGGCGATCGAGAGTCGCGCGATCTTGGTTATCCGGTGTCCGTACAGCTACCAGACAACACCATCTTTACCGCCTACTACCTCACCATGGCCGGCGTCACGCACATCGCCACCAGCCGCTGGGAACTGCCGTGGTGATCGCCGTAGTGATCCCGCGATGCCGAATCAGAACCGACGCCCGACAGCAGGGTCGATAAGCAAGTCGATAGCAAGACGAGGAGAATGACGATGCCCAACAAGTCGAAGCGCAGGTGGACACGCGCGGCGGTGCTGCGCCGGGGCGCGTTGGCGGCTGGAGGAGTCTGGCTGGCCGCGTGTACGGCCGGCGGGCCGGCAGAGCCGGAGAAGTCTGAGCAGGTCCTGGACCTCATTCACTGGGGCGGGCTGCCGCGTACCCACCCCTCCGGCGAGGCGCATGCCGGGACGCTCGAGGAGGCGGCGACCGAGCTGCTGGACAAGTTCCGCATCCGTGTCACCTATGAGGTGGCGGATACGGAAAAGATCATCATCGCGGCCGCGGGCGGCACGCCGCCCAACACCGCCTGGCACGGCTACGCCGATGGCGCCCGGCTGTTCGTCACGGGCATGGTTGTGGAACCCAACGAGGAGCTGAAGAAGGTCAAGGAGTGGGGCGCGCAGCGCAAGGATATCTTCCCCTCGATGCTGGAGAGCTCGCTCTGGAAGGGCAAGCTCACGTCGATCCCCATCGAGACGAACAACCGCGGCATCTACTACGACAAAGCCATCCTCGCCAAGTTGAACATTGCGCCGCCGGGCCCCAACTGGTCGCGCAGTGAGTTCGAGGACAAGATCGTCAAGGCCACCGCCCCGCCGAACCGCTGGGGCTTCACCATTACCCCCAGTTACCTCGACTTCCTGATCTTCTACGGCGGCGCGGGCGGCAAGGTGCTCAATGCCGACGCGACCAAGTGGACGGTGGACAACGAGATTGGGCGCGACACGCTGCGCTGGCTCCACGACCTGATCTACAAGCGCCAGGCCATCCCCGCGCCGCCGCCCGGCGAGCTGATGAATAAGGGCGAGGGCAAGGTGGCCTTCGACATCACCGGCAACTTCCGCTACCCCACCTACCGCCAGCGCGGTGTCGACGTCGGCTCCGCGCCCATGCCGCTCCACAAGCAGAAGTTCACCATCGCCCACGGCTGGAACGTCTCCGCGTTTAAGGTCAAGGACGCCGACACCGTGCAGCGCTCGGCGCGGCTCATCATGTGGCTCACCTCGCCCACCTTCCAGGTACCGTACCTGATCAAGTCGGACAACGTGCCCGCCTCCAGGGCCGCTTACGAGCACAAGGACTTCCAGGCCTACCTCGCCTCGAATCCGGTGATGAAGCCGTTCAATGATCAGGCGCCGATCGCCTACCGCGTGCCCACCGCGCCGTCCGGCGCGAAGTCCTGGCTCGCGCTGGGCGACTCCATCAAGAAGGCGCTGCTCAACGAGATGGGACTCAACGACGCCCTCGCCGAAGGCCAACGCAGCGCCCAACTGATCTTGGACGACGACCTGCGCAACACGGGCGGCATGTGATCCCGGTGACCTCACTGGCGTCACCGGGACCACCGGAGCCGGCACGGCCGCGCTACCGCCGCACCATCCTCGGCACCTGCTGCGTGCCCTGGAACGAGGACGGCACGCTCGCGGAAGAGCTCTTCCGCGCCAGCGTTCGTCTGCTCGTGCGCGGCGGCGTCCGCGACCTCTACATCTTCGGTACGGCCGGCGAGGGCTACGCCGTCAGCGATACCCTCTTCGACCGCATCGCACGCGCCTTCGTCGAGGAGATGCGCCACCTCGGCGCGCCGCCGATGGTGGGGGTGATCAGCCTCTCACTCGGGACGGTCATCGAGCGGATCGAGCGGGCGGCGGCGCTCGGCGTGCGCGCCTTCCAGATCTCGCTCCTCTCCTGGGGCGCTCTCAGCGACGTCGAGGTGCCGATCTTCTTCCACGAGGTGTGCAACCGCTTCCCAGACTTGCAGTTCCTGCACTACAACCTGCCTCGCGCCGGCCGCCTCTTGACCGGCCGGCAGTACGCCGACCTGGCCGCCGCCCACCCAAACCTCGTCGCCATCAAATACGGTGGCTCTGACCTGCGCCTGATCACGGACCTGCTCCTTGAAGCGCCGCAGTTGCGCCACTTTTTCACCGAGTTCGGCTTCATCGCCGCCAGTGCAGTGGGCGAGCCCGGCTTCCTCGTCTCCTTCGCCTCCAGCAACCTAGCCCGCGCACGCGAGCTGTACGAGGCGGGCGTGCGCCGCAACGCGCCCCGGCTGGCCGAGTTCCAGCGTCAACTGGCCGCGTTGCGGGCAGAGTTGGCCGCGGCTGTCGGTCCCGGTCCGCATATGGACGGCGCGTTCGACAAGCTCTTCAGCAAGCTTCATGACCCGCGCTTTCCACTGCGCCTCCTGCCTCCCTACCAGGGTGCGAGCGACGATGCCTTCGAGCGCTATCGGGAAGTGCTGCGGTCACGTTTCCCGACGTGGCTAACTGCACGCCAGGAACAAGAGTTGGGTGCCTGACTCACCACGTGCCTATGCGTCTCAGAAGGCTGGGCGTGAAAGTCGTCGCCGCGATAGGGGCACGCCGGCGGCAATCGCCACCCGATGCACCGTGGTCGTGTGCACTCACGCAGTGCGTAAGCCTCGCCTGATTGCGCGTCCCGGCAGGTTCCCCAAATGCCGGTCGTGTTCCTTGACCGCGACGCCGTTGACGAAGACGAAGGGAATGCCCTCCGGATAGCTGCGCGGGCGCTCGTAGGTGGCGGTGTCGCGCACGCGGTCGGGGTCGAAGCAGACGACGTCGGCGGCCATGCCGGGGCGCAGCAGCCCGCGGTCGGGGAAGCCGAGGCGCTGCGCCGGGAGCGACGTCATCTTGCGGATCGCCTGCTCCCAGGTGAGGATGCCCAGCTCGCGCACGTAGACGCCGAGGTAGCGGGCAAACGTGCCCCAGCCGCGCGGGTGCGGCTGCTCGCCGATCAGGATGGCGTCGCTCCCGGCCATGTGCGCCGGATGCTGCATCACGGCGCGCACGTTCTCTTCGTGCCCAACGTGGAAGAGGGCAGAAACGCCGAGGCGTTCCTGGATCAGGAAGTCGCAGACCCAGTCGAAGGGCGGCGCTCCCGCTTGTGCCGCCGCCGCGGCGACGGTCTTGCCGGCGGCCCACCGTCCGGCTTCGGTCGAGACTCCCGCGATCTGCACGGTGCTCCAATCGGCCGGCACGCCGTGGAAGCCATCGGAGCCGGTAACCTCGACCTCGTAGCGCATGCGCTCGCGGAGCGCCGGATCGCGCAGGCGGTCGACGACGGCATCCGGATTGCCGGCTTGCGCCCAGAAGGGCAGCACGCTGGAGAGGTACGTGTTGCCCGCGAGATACGGATAGGTGTCCATCGTCACGTCGACGCCCTCGGCGCGGGCGCGGTCGACCATGGCGAGGAACTCGGGCGCGCGGCCCTTGTTGTTGGGGAACGAGACGTGCGCGTGCGAGAGGTGTACCGGCACCCCGGCGCGGCGGCCGATCTCGATGCTGTCGCGGTACGCTTCCATCGCGCCGCGGCCGTACGAACGGTGGTGGGTGCAAAAGTAGCCGCCGTATGGGCGGACGGCGGCGGCGCAGAGCGCGACGAGCTCGTCATCGGTGGCAAACATGCCGGGAGCATAGGTGAGTCCGACCGACATGCCGGCGGCGCCCTCGCGCATGCCGTGGGCGATCATCTCCTGCATGCGCTGAAATTCGCCGTCGGCCGGCGCACGGTCGTCCTGCCCCATCACCGCGAGGCGGATCGTGCCGTGCGGCACCAGGTAGGCGACGTTCGGCGCGACGTGGCCGTCGAAGCGGCCGAGGAACTCGGCGACGGTGCGCCAGCCCCAATCGACGTTGGGCGGATCGCCGTTCCAGGCGGCGAGCTGCGCGCGCAAGACGGGCAACGTGGCGTCGTTCACGGGCGCGACGCTCAGCCCGTCCTGGCCGAGCACCTCGGTCGTGACGCCCTGCATCAGCTTGGCTTCGTGCGCCGGGTTGGCCAGAAGCTGCACGTCGGAGTGCGTATGCATGTCGACGAAGCCGGGGCAGACGATGAGTCCTCCGGCGTCGAGCACGCGGCGCGCCGGCTCGTGCCGCAACGCGTGGCCAACGGCGGCGATTCTGCCGTCCCGGATGGCGACGTCGGCGCGGTACCAGGGATTCCCCGCGCCGTCGATCACCCTTCCACCGGCGATGATCAGGTCAAACATGGCGCGAGGAGGCTACAGTGTGCACCGGAGCGAATGCAATAACGCTCTCGACGCAGGATGCCACCAGCGGGTTGCGCATCTGCGAAACGAGCATGCCCACCGCGAGCGTGCGCTGGGTGCGCAGTGCGCTGGCCATGCGATTGGGCTGGTAGCCCAACGTTTGGCATCGATGCTATCATCGCGGCCCCAGGAGGATGAGCGAATGAGTTGGCATCCGGTGGATCTCGTGGCGCAGCGCGGCGTGAGCCGGCGGCGCCTGTTCGCGGCCGCGGCCGACCTCGCCGCATTGGGCGGCGCGACGGCTCTCACGGCCTGTGGCGGTCAACGGCAGGACAACGCAGCCGTGGGCGGCGGCAGCCCGTCTGGCGCGCCGGTCACGGTCCAGTTCGGCACGCGCGGCACGCCAGAAATCAAGCCGCTCTTCGAGGCAGCCGCCAACGACTTCATGGCGCGCCAGCAGCGCGTCAAGGTGGAGCTATGGGTCAACGAGCCGGACTACTACACCAAACTGCCGGTGGCGTTCGCCGGCGGGGCGGCACCAGACCTGGCGTTCACGACCTCGCGTAACCTGCTGCCGTGGCAGCATAGGGAGTGGCTCGCCGACGTCACTCGCGGCCTGGCGCGGCGCAAGGTGAAGACGAACGACTGGTTCGACCTGGCGGCGCAGGAGTGGCAGGTCGGCGGTAAGCAGTTCGGGGCACCGCAAGGCTGGGGCACCGGTGTGTTGGGCATCAACAAGACACTGTTCAGGAACGCCGGGATCGCGCTCAAACCGGACTTCGACGTCGGTTGGAATCACGACGAGTTCCTGCGGCTGCTCAAGCAGGTGGCCAAGACGGGGCCGGACGGCAACCTCGAGATCTGGGGCATCAACGGCTGGCAGATGTGGACCAACTTCTGGAACTTCGGCGCCGAGGTGCTCAACAAAGAACAGACCAAGTGCCTGATCAACACACCGCAGGGCATCGCCGGGCTGCAGTGGGTCTACGACTTGGCCTGGAGCCACCGCGTCATGCCCCGCCCGGCCCCGATGGATCCGGCACCCGGCGGCGGCAACGCGTGGAACGCCGGGCTGCAGGCGCTGCAGGAGAACGGCGGGCCGCACGTGCTCCCTGCCTGGCCTAGGCAACTGAACTTCGAGTACGACGTGGCGCTCTACCCCACCGGACCCGGCGGGCGGCACCACCGCTTCTACTCAGACGGTTACGTGGCGTGGAAGGAGAGCAAGCAGCTCGACGCCGCGACCGACTTCCTGGCCTACCTGGGGACCACCGGCCAGGAGGTGGTCGAGAAGGCCGGCGGCCGCTCCATCCCGGCGTACAAGCCGGTGACCGAGGGGATCTTCCTCCAAAACAAGGGGCCGTTCACCCGCCAGCGGTGGATCGACGCGCTCAAAGGCGCCAAGCTGCAGCCGCTGGTCGTGCCGTTCGACGAGATGACCGCCATCTTCAATACGCACCAGAAGAACGTGCTGGCGCAAAAGGAATCCCCGCGCGACGCGGCCGGCGCCATCGAGCGTGAGGTGAACGCGCTGCTGGCCCGGTACACCGCACCGAAGTAGAGCAGGGACAGGGGACGAAGGGTGGAGGACCTACCCCCTGGCCCGGCGGTAGGTCCCTCCTGAGGAGACGAGAGGAAATGGAAAATGAGGATTGTTGACGTCCGTTTGCACCCCATCCGCGTCGCCCGGCAGTACCGGACGGTCGCCGGCCACGGGGCGAAAGCGGGACCGGCGACGGCCGCCGAGCCCGCGACGATTTCGCACTTCTACGCCGTCGAGTTGGAGACGGACGACGGGCGCGTCGGGTTCGGCGAGTGCTCGGACATCAATCCACGCACCACGCTGCCGGATGGGCGGCCGCTGCGCGCCGGCGCCGCGCGCGACTTGCTCCTGCCGCTGCTGCGCGGCCACGACCCGCACGACACCGCCCGTCTGGAGGCGATCTTCAAGCGGGCCGGTGTGCGCGGCAAGTTGGTCGCCGCCGCGGACATGGCCTGCCTGGATCTCGTAGCGCGCGCCGCCGGGCAGCCGCTCTACAACCTGTTGGGCGGTCGCTACTGGCGCGACCTACCGGTGTGCTGGGTGGCCTACGTCCGGCACCCGCGCGACATGGAGCCGGAGATCGCGGAGAAAGTGGCGCAAGGCTTCCGCAACTTCAAGCTCAAGGTCGGCGGCGACATCGACCTCGACGTCGCCCGCGTCAGGATGGTGCGCGAGTTGGCCGGTGAGGCGGGGCATATCAAGCTGGACGCCAACGGCGCCTGGTCCGTCGACGAGGCGATCGCGAATCTCCGGAAGCTGGAGCCGTACCGTCCCGCCGCTATCGAGACGCCCATCCCCAACGACGACGTCGAGGGCATGCGCAGGGTGAAGGCGAACACCGGTATTCCCTTTATGGAGCACGGCTGGCCGGCGGCGCGCGTGCTGGAGTACCTCAAACAGGGGATCGTGGACGTCTTCAAGCTCTACGCTCCGGCCTACGGCGGGCTGCGCCAGGCGCAGCAGGTCATGGGCATGATCGCCGCCGCCGGCAAGAATGCCTACGTGGGCAGCGACGTCGAGATGGGTGTCGGCACGCTGGCGTTCGGGCACCTGGCGGCCGCCAGTCCCGAGTGCAACATCGCGGCGTGGCCGTGCGACCTCCGCGGCCCGGCGCTGCTCACGGGCGACGTGCTGGACGAGCCGGTGCGGTACGACAACGGCAAGTTGATGATCGACGGCCGGCCCGGCCTGGGCGTCACCCTCGTACCGGCGCAACTGCAGCGGCTGAAGGGTGATCTCGATGAGTGACTCGCGGAGCAGGGCCGTCGCCGCGACCGGCGCCACGGGGCATGTCGCGGCGCAGCTCCGGCCCGCCTTCCGCGAGCGCGACCTCGCGCGACCGTTCCGCAAGGCGATCGACGCGCCGAAGAGCGCAGCAGCCATACAACCGCCGCGTGCCCGCGCCTGATCTAAACCAAAGCCGAGGTGGCACCCGCAGGCCGCCTCACTTTGCACTTTGCACTTAGCACTTACATTAGTAGCCACCGACGACCATGGCAGCGCAGCCAAGAGTTCCCGACTTTGACGGGGAACGGGCGTA
>JACQGX010000086.1 GCA_016199265.1 Chloroflexota bacterium
AGGCCCTTCGACAAGCTCAGGGTGAGCGGAGACTCATCCGGATGTTTTGCCTGGCCCTCCTCTCGTCGGCGAACGAGGCCGGCTACGACGTCGCCATCTTGGGCGACGACTCGCCCGAGCAAGTGGTGGCCCGCCTCAAGCGGGCAACGCAGGCCGGGAAGTTTGACGGCGTCGTGCTGGGACATCCCAGGATCAACGACCCGCTGATCGACGTCCTGCGCATGGCATACGTGCCGTTTGTGCTCGCCGGCTCACACCCGGACCGCAGCCTCTGCCAGGTACGCCGGGACGACGCGGGCGTCGCCGCCGGGATAGCCGAGCGGCTGCTGGCGCGCGGCCACCGGCGCATCGGCTATGCCGGGCGCGGCGCCAACGCGCAGGTGTACCAGTATGCCCGCATGCGACACGCGACGCTTCGGCGCGAGGCCGAGGCAGCCGGCGGCGTACTGGTTGAATTACCGGAAAACGGTCCGGCGGCGGTCGAAATGGCCACGTCACAGGGGATCACGGCAGTCGTCGCCGAGGACGACGGAATCGCCGCCGGCATTCTCGCGGCGGCGGCGGGGGTAGCGGTGCCAGACTCGCTGGCCGTCGCCAGTCTCTACGGCGTGCGCAGCCCCCTTCCGACCGTGCCAAGCCTGGCCAGCGTCTGTGCCGATCCATCCGACGCCGGCCGCGAGGCGGTGCGGTTGCTGGCGGCGCTCATCGACGGCGAGCCGCCGGCCGAGCGCGAGATTGTTCTTCGCAGTTGGTACGTCCCCGGCGGCTCGATTGGTGACGATACCAGCGCACGATCACCGAGCACCGGACCTGTCGATATCCCGTCACGCCGTCGCCGAACGCTCCCCACGGCCACCGCGCGGTAGACGCAGGGATGTAGGAGAGGCAGAACAGCCCAGAACAGGCCAAAGCGGCCCAAGCCAGAATCAAGCACAAGCAAAGGAGGAGACTCATGCCTACACGTGTTGGTCTTTCGCGAGTGACGCGACGGTCAATGGCCATCGGAGGTGCCAAAGGAGCCATTGCGATTGCCGGCGGCTTGGCGCTCGGCGCCTGCGGCGGCGCCGCAGACACCGGCAGCGGCAGCAGTACCGGCGGGGCTCAATCGTCGAAGCCGAGCGGCAGGCTCGCCGGCACGCTGAGCTTCGGGCGGACGGCGCGGATGCGCTCAATGCGCTGCAGTACGACGTCGACCTTATCTACAAGCATCGTACCGGGCCGCCTCCGGACGCGGCCGTCGGCGCGGCGGTCGGGCTCGTGCTGCCGTCGCCGGCGCAATTCACCGGCGGCAACGTCGCCTACACGCTCGACGGAATCGTCGCCGCCCGCGGCTACTCGAACGGCATCGGCGACAAGTTCAACTGGGACGTGCTGCCGCTGCCGCGCGGCCCCAAAGGGCGGGGGTCGACCCTCTCCGGCGACGGCTGGTGGATCAAGAAAGACACCAAGGTACCGCAGGTCGCCTGGGAGTTCGTCAAGACGATGGTGGGCGAGGAAAGTCAGCGCCTCCAGTTGACGGCGGCGCTCGCGTTCCCGTCACTCAAGAAACTGATCCCGGAGTTCTTCAAGCTGACGAACGTGAAGAACCAGGATGCAGTGGTCATGACGATGGAACAGATGGCCGTCCCATTCCCAGTCACGCCGTCGCTCGGCAAGTGGACGGGCGAGATTCTCGCACCGGCGTTCGCCGACATGTGGAACAACAAAAAGACGCCGAAGGATGCGATGAGCAGCATCGCGCCGCAGGTAAACGCGCTGCTGGAGGCCGACGCGAAGGTGAGCAAGCTGTGACGGCGACGACCGATCCTTCGACAAGCTCAGGACGAGCGGGAAGACAGCCGCTCATGGTGAGCCTGTCGAACCACCACCGCCGATCGCCGACCGACCGTCTGCGTGATGGTCTCGCGTTCGACGTCTGTGTGGTCGGCGGGGGGAGCGGCGGGTTTGGGGCGGCGTGCGCGGCCGCGCGGCACGGCACGCGCGTGCTGCTGGTGGAGGCCGGTCCCGGGCTGGGTGGGACGAGCACCTGGGCGGGGGTCAACAACTGGGAGCCGGTGGCCGGGCCGACGGGGCTGCCGCAGGAACTGTATCAGCGCCTGCGGCGCGTCTGGCAGGCGGTGGCGCTGCAGCAACGGGTTGCCCGCTACCACCCCGACCGTCCGTGGGGCTGGTACGGCCTGGCCCGGGAGACGGATTACCGGCTCAGCCTAAGCCGCCGGAGCGGCGTGCCAATCTGCTTCGAGCCGGAGGCGCTCGACCGTGCCATGGCCGGCGCACTCGCCGAAGAGGAGCGCTGCACCGTCTGGCTGTGCGCCCGCTTCGTCGACGTCGACGTAGCGCGGGACGAGCACCGCATCCGCGCCATTCGAGTGGAGACACCGGAAGGGTCGCGTTGGGTGACCGCCACGGTGTTCGTCGATGCCAGCGCCGGCATCTATCTTGCCCACGCAGCCGGCTGCGAATCGCGGATCGGGCCGGATACGCGGGAGGTGTACGACGAGCCGTCTGCACCCGAGATGCCGATCAAGCAGCTCAACAACGCCAGCCTATGCTACCGGATTGCTCGTCTGGCGCCCGGCGAGCCGCGGCAGGACAGCCGCTGCCCGAAGGCATTGACCTTACCAAGATTCGGCCGGTGACGAGCATCCGCACCTACCCGAACGGCGATCTGAACATGAACCCGCTGCACATGCTGCTCGGGTGGGAGGCCTACGAGCTAGCGGAGCGGCTGGGGCCGGAAGGCGCGTACCGGGAGGCACACCGGCGGATGCTGGCGCACTGGCACCTGCTCCAGACGCGCTTCGGCTTCGACGACTGGAAGCTCGTGTGGGTAAGTCCCATGCTCGGCGTGCGGGAGACGCACCGCCTAAGCACCCCGATGGAAGTTCTACGCACCATCTGGCCGGCTCTGTATCTGGCGGAGGCGTGTAAATCCTGCGCACAACTTCTCTCAGGGTGCTTAGG
>JACQGX010000089.1 GCA_016199265.1 Chloroflexota bacterium
ACCGGCGGCGGGGCGACGGCGACGGATCATCCCCGGACCGGCCACGACGCGCCTCTCTTGGCTCCAGTCGCCGCATCACGACTGCCGGCCACCCGTTCTACGCATGCCCTCCGTAGTATGCCAGTACGCTATGCCGGTGCACGCCTAATCCAAGTGCAGAGTGCAAAGTGAGGACGCCCGTGATGCCCGCCTTGGCATTGGTCTAGACGTGCGGCGCAGGTGCGCACCTGCGCGCGCAATCAACGCTATCTCCGGCACAATGGAGGCGATGAATGTTCCTCCATCCGGCACGGGCGGCCTCCCGGGGCAGCCGGCGGCCGGCAAGCATCGCGATAGAGCCGTGGCGCTGATTGCGCACGATGGCAAGAAAGCCGACATGGTGGCCTTCGCGCTGGAGCACCGGGCGAAGCTCGCCGGCTATCCGCTCCTGGCGACAGGCACAACCGGGCGGCTGCTGCGCGAGAAGGTTGGCCTGGAGGTCGAGACCTGTCTGTCCGGCCCGCTCGGCGGCGACGTGCAGATCGCGGCGCGGGTGGCCAGCGGTGAGGTGGCCGCGGTGCTGTTCCTGGTCGATCCGCTTGACAAGCACCCCCACGATCCCGACATCCAGGCGATCCAGCGCATCTGCAACGTGCACAACGTCCCATTGGCGACCAACGTCGCGACCGCCACGCTGCTGATCTCAGGCGGGACGGTCTGACGTCGGGGAAATACCTCAGGCGCGTCGACTAACCGGGCGGCCGGAAGCTCCTTGGTTGCCGCCAATCGGTCCCGCCGGCGGCATACTCGGACGTTCTCCGGGCGGCACCGACAGGCGCATCGCCGCTCCCGTCGCCGAGCAGTTCGCCGGCCCGGAGCGCGAGGTAGCAGACGATACGGTGCTCCGGCCGGCGCACGTCGACGCCGAGTGCCTCGCAGATGCGGTCGAGCCGGTACAGCACGGTGTTGCGGTGCGTATGCAGGCGCTTGGCGGTTTCTACCGGGCTGCCGTTGCAGGCGATGTACGCCTCGAGCGTCGCGACGAGGTCGCCGCCGGTCTTGCGGTCGTACTCGAGCAACGGTCCGAGCGTCTCCTCGTAGAGTTCTGCCAGCTCTTCCGGAGGGGAGACGGCAGCCAGGAGCCGGTACACGCCCAAGCCCCCGAAATAGGCAACGCGCGGACGCCCCCCGAGTCGCCGGGCGACCGCGGCCGCCCGCACCGCCTCACGGTAGGCGCGCGGTACGTCCTCGATGCGTTCGGCGGGTCGCCCCACCCCGCCGTAGACTGCCGTGCCCGCGCCGCCAGGTGGCCTCGACGCCACAAATCGCTCGGCAGCCTTGGCGGCCTCTCCCGCAGACGTTGCCGTAGCCTGGACGAGCAGCGCGACGCGACGTTCGTCCAGGCTCGCCCATAGCGCGGTGTCATTCGGCGAGGCTGGATCGTTCATTTTCGGCGAAACACGGCGTTCTTCGGGGTCAGCGCAGGTCCGCCGGACGGCGCGTGCCAGGTCTTCGAGCCAGGCGGCCGGCGGCGGCTTATCCGGCTCCAGCACGACGACGACGTATGGTGGCGCGGGCACGTGGCCGAGTTGCCGCGCACGCGTTGTCAGCTCGGTCGCCCGATCGAAGCGCCCCGCCAGCCAGTCGCGCAGCAGGTCGGCGGTGGCGTTTCCCTGAGCTTCGGAGAGGGTGCGCGCGCGGACGCCCTCGATCGAGGCGGCCAGCCCCGCCGCCGTCAGTGCCAACCGTGTCTCATCGCCGAACGAGTGGTGCTGCCCGTTGCGCCCGACGACCGAAATGAACCCGGCTACCTCACCACCGGCGGTGAAGGGCACTACCAGGCGCTGCCAGGACGGCTTGCCCGCCGGCCGGTCCGTGCTGTCTCGCCCGTTGGTGCTGAGCGGCAGGAGCGTCGGTTGCGGGTGGCCGCCGTGGCGCAGCGTATTGGCCATGCGCTCGAGCGAGAGCCTCGCCCGCCGCAACAGCGCCGGTCCATCGGCGGGCACGTCGATATCAGCCGAGCCGGGCGGGACCACCCAGCTCCGCAGCTCGAACGCCCGATCCTCCCAGGTCACCGGCAGACCGACCACGGCGGCCAGCCGCTCGACGATGGCCGGAATGCCGTGGCCGGCAAGCGCCAGCGTGGTCATCTCGTGTTGGAGCTCCTGCCCGCGCCGCAGCAGGGCGGCGCGCCGCTCGGAGAGGTACCGGTGTAATGCCAGGTCGATCTCGTCTGCCGTTGCCGGCGACGGTACGGCAAAGACCGGCAACCGGCTCGCGTCGGCGGCCCGGCCCGCGGCCGCGAGCGACTCTGGATCTTCGTCGTGCGTCTCGAAGAAGACGATGGCGGCGACTTCGGCCGGTGCGAGCTGGCCAACAAGCCGGTCTAGGTGCGGCCGGGGCTCGAGCTGGCGCAGTAAGGAGAGCGAAACCAACGCCAGTTCGCCGCCCTGGAGCGACGGGAATGCCGGTGTGCGGGCGCGGAGCACGGCGGTCCCGGTCACGTGCCGGTCGAGGCCGGTGCCGCCTCCAAGGAGGGTGGCGGCAGGGGGTATGACCGCGTCGCGCGCCTCTCTGACGCTGACTCCGGTCATCCACCAGCCGGGATCTTTTGCGTTTTCGGGCGGAAAGCCCCTCATGGCCGATCGACAGTCCCGTCCACTGCCCATCTTGCCGTCCTCTTGGTGGCAGTGACCACGTACAGCTTTGCCGAAAAAGCGGGCGTTCAGTTGTGCAATCTGCCACAACCGACAGGCAACGCTGCGCCGCCACGGTGCTGCCAGGTCGCCAGGAGGGTTTGTGCTGCGTGCACAAACGCAGCGCCTCGTTCTTGTGCGTCCGGCCCGTAGTGGGGGGCATCGTCGGCGCGCTACGCTCATTGCCGGAAACACTCGTTCGGCCAGCGCGGCGGCTCGCCATCGGTGGCCATCCGCGCAGGTCGTCAGCACCCAAGGAGGCTAGGGATCTCATGCAGGTAGAAGCGTTGCTCGCCGTCGGCGCCTTTGTCGGATTGTTCAGCATCTTCGTGGTGTTGCCGAGCTGGTTGCACCGCCGGTCCGCACCGGGCAGCACAGAAGGCGAGGAGTAGGCAACCGGAAATGAGGAGAAGAAGGGATCAAACGACGATGGCAGCGTTGATACGCAAGACGGCGAGCGCGGCGCTCGTCGCGCTGCTGCTGGGACTGCTCGGCACGGCGGTGGCGCTGGCGGCCGGCGACCCCAATGGTGCAGACACCCTCAAGGCCGACGCGACCAAGGCGGTGAACTTCAGTTGGACGCTGATCGCGGCGTTCCTGGTGTTCTTCATGCAGGCCGGATTCGCGCTGGTCGAGGCCGGCTTCGCCCGCACCAAGAACACTGTCAATATCCTGACCAAGAACTTTATGGACTTCTGCATCGGCGGCCTGGCATTCTTCGCCTTCGGCTTCGGCCTGATGTTTGGCGGTTCCAAGCTCGCGGAAGGTCTCGACATTGGCAATCCGCTCGTCGGCCTCTCGGGCTTCTTCCTGACGGGCGACGCCTACGACGTGGGCACGAACATGCTCTGGCTCTTCCAGATGGTTTTCGCGGCCACCGCCGCGACGATCGTCTCTGGAGCTATGGCCGAGCGGACGAAGATCACGTCGTACCTGGCCTACAGCTTCCTTGTCTCAGCGATCGTTTATCCGATCTATGGCCACTGGGTCTGGGGCGGCGGCTGGCTGGCGACGCTTCCGTTTGGGGCGGGTGCCAAGGACTTCGCCGGATCGGGCGTCGTCCACGCCGTGGGCGGCCTCGTCGCGCTGACCGGCGCGATGGCGGTTGGGCCGCGCATGGGCAAGTTCAGCGCCGACGGGAAGCCGCGCACCATTCCCGGCCACAACATGGCGTACGTCGTGCTCGGCACGTTCATCCTGTTCTTCGGGTGGTTCGGCTTCAACCCAGGCAGCACGCTGGCGGCGACCGACCTCCGCATCTCGGTCATCGCGACTAACACGTTCCTGGCTGGTATCGCCGGCGCGGTCGTCGCGCTCTACGCGACGCTGGCCCGCACCGGCAAAGCCGACGTGGGCATGGCCTGCAACGGCGCGCTCGCCGGGCTGGTCGGCATCACCGCGCCGTGCGCCTACGTGGCCCCCTGGGCGTCGGTGGTGATTGGCGCGCTCGCTGCCTTTGTGTTGATGGGGAGCCTCTGGTTAGTGGAGAACGTGCTCAAGGTCGACGACCCGGTCGGCGCGGTGTCGGTGCACGGTGCCTGCGGGCTCTTTGGGCTGCTGGCAGTGGGGATCTTTGCCGACGGGACGTACGGTGATGTGAGTGGGCTCATCGCCGGCAACGTGGGCCAACTGCTGGCGCAGCTTGTCAATATGGCGGTCGTGACGGTCTGGGCGCTCGGCACCGGCTACGTGCTCTTCGCCGGGCTCAAGGCGACGATGGGCCTGCGTGCCTCACGCCAGGAAGAGATCGCCGGGTTAGACATCACGGAGCACGGCGTGCAGGCGTACCCCGCCGACGAACCGGTCGCAGCGGAGCCGGCGGCGAGTGGCCTCCCGGCGACCGGCTCAACGTCCACCGCCGGCGTGGCGCTGGCGTGACCTGGCCGCCGGGCTGAACAACGTTTCACGCGGGCAGCGCCGCCCGAAACCCCTCCGCCGACGGTGTATGGCCGGCGGGATCGATCCCGCCATCAACGGATCGATCCCGCCGGCGCCTGACCCAGGTCGGTGTAAGTGAGCTTGACCGGCAGTCTCGGAGGCACTCACGTTCGGCCGTCCGAGACTGCCGGTCGCGGTGCTTGTCGCTCCTAACCACCTGATCAGCCACACACGACACATGACGATGGAACATTCCGGACTGCTACTCAGTCTGGCCGCTATCTTGTTGGGCGCCAAGCTCGCCGAGGGGCTCAGCCGCCGCCTCGGGTTGCCGCCGGTGCTTGGCGAGGTGATCTTCGGCGTGCTCGTCGGTCCGAGCGTGCTGCACTGGGTGGCGCCCAGCGAGCCCATCACGCTCCTCGGCAACCTCGGTGTTGTCCTGCTGCTGTTCGTCGCCGGCCTGGAAACGCGGCCTGCCGAACTCCGCGAAGTGGGGCGAGCGGCGCTGCTCACGGCTGTGGGCGGCGTCGCCCTGCCGTTCGCGCTCGGCTACGGCGTCGGCCGCTGGTTGGGCCTGGAAACGCTGCCCAGCCTGTTCGTGGGCACCATCCTCACGGCCACCAGCGTGAGCATCTCCGCGGAGACGCTGCGCAGCATGGGGCGGCTGCGCACGCGTGCCGGCACCACTGTCATGGGGGCCGCAATTGTCGACGACGTCCTTGGGCTACTGATTCTGGCGGCCGTGGCTGCCACGGGTCAGAGCGGTGGTCTCTTGTTCCCGCTGGCACGCGTTGCCGGCTTCGCGGTGGTCGGCGTGGCGGTGGGCCTGTGGATACTGCCGCACCTCATGCACCTGGCACACATTCACCTGTCGCGTGAGGCGCTGCTCGCCCTCGTCGTCGCCGTGGTGCTGGCCTATGCCTGGTCGGTCGAAGAACTCGGCGGGCTGGCCGCGATTACGGGAGCCTACCTTGCTGGGCTCCTGCTCGGCCGCACTCGCTTTCGCGAGCAGGCGGCCGAGGGCGCGCAGACTCTGGGCTATGGCCTGCTCGTCCCCATTTTCCTGGTCTGGGTGGGGATGCAGGCGGACGTGCGGGCGCTTGCCGTGGCGCCACGGGTGGCGCTGGCCGTCACCGGGGTTGCCGTTGCCGGCCAGCTCATTGGGTGCTACGCCGGGGCGCGAGTGCAGTTGTCTCATAGGGAATCGCTCTGGGTCGGGACGGCGATGATCTCGCGGGGCGAGGTGGCTCTGGTCGTTGCGGCCGCCGGCCGGGCGGCCGGGTTGGTAGACGAGCGCATCTTCAGCGCGGCGGTGGCCATGACTCTGGTGACCACCGTCATCACGCCCCTGGCCTTGCGTCTGCTGCTTCCCTTCACGACGCGGGGGGTGCCGGACACGTCCCATGCGCTTGGCAGCCCAGACGGCAGCGGCGTGCCACCGGCGATGGCACGACCGGCGAGCGTGGTGACGGCCAGTGGCGCCGCCTGACCGAGTATCGGCGCGTACGCCGCGCTGGGCGGGCGTCTCGCAAGGAAAGGACAACCGGCCCAAAGGGCCAGAACTCTGGCTGCCCCCCAAGAGTCCTACTCCTTGACGCGAGGCGCCGTGGGACCTATCCTGAGCGCACTCGGAAACGTGAGGGAGTAGAGGACATGGCCGCACAGACACCGGCGGCGAGGACAGCCGCCGAGCAGAGACGGGACGAGCATGGCGGGCACGGCGGCAGCCTTGAGTTGGGGCCGCTGCAGTTTGAAACCGCCGGGGAGCACGCGACGACCAACGTACCGATTGTCTCGCCTGAGGCGACGGCGGGAGAGATCCGCCGGATGGTGCACCAGAGCAAGTACGACACTGTGGCGGAGATCGTGGTGTGCGACGACGGCAAGCTGGCGGGGCTGATCAACGTCGAGGACGTGTTGACGGCGCCCGAGGCGGCGCTGGCGCGCGAGCTGATGGATGCCAGCCCGCCGGCGGTGCACCACGGCATGGATCAGGAGGAGGCGGCGTGGCTGGCGGTGAAGCATAAGGAGAGCAGCCTCGCGGTGACGCACAGCGATGGCACGTTCCTGGGAGTGATCCCGCCGGTACGGCTGCTGCAAGTGCTGCTCTGGGAGCACGACGAGGACCTGGCGCGGCTGGGTGGGTTCAGCCACGACGTGGCGGCGGCGCGCGAGGCGGTGCAAGAGGGTCTCGCGAGGCGGGTGTGGCACCGGGTGCCGTGGTTGCTGGTGGGACTGCTGGGCGCGGTGCTGGCGGGGCTGATCGTGGGGGCATTCGAGACGGAGCTGGAGACGCGGGTGATCCTGGCGTTCTTCGTGCCGGGCGTGGTTTACCTGGCGGACGCGGTGGGCACGCAGACGGAGGCGCTGATCATCCGGGGGCTCTCGGTCGGCGTATCGGTGAGACGGGTGATCGGTATCGAGATCATAACCGGCCTAGTGGTGGGGTTCATCCTGGCTGTGGTGTTCTTCCCGATCGCGGCCATCGTCTGGGGCCAGCTCGACGTCGCGTTCGCGGTCTCGCTCTCGTTGATGGCGGCGTGCTCGATCGCCTCGGTAGTGGCGATGGTGCTGCCCTGGGTGTTCCACAAGCTGGGCACCGACCCGGCGTTCGGCAGCGGGCCGCTGGCCACAGTGATCCAGGACCTGCTGACGATCCTCATCTACTTCGTGATTGGCGTCAACCTGGTGACGCCCACGCTGCACAGCTAAACCGAGTGGAAAGTGCAGCGCATGCCCTGAGCCTGCCGAAGGGATGACGTGAGGCATGCCCGGATGGACAACCACATGTCATCCTGAGCGTCAGCGAAGGATCTCTTGAGCGGCTACGCGATGGAGATCCTTCGTCGCTGCGCTCCTCAGGATGACAATCGCCGCTTCGTCACCGACGAGCGCACGCCGGGCTACCGCAAGGACGGGCCGCGCAGCGCGACCGGCTCTGGCTCTTCCTCCGCTGGCTGGAACGGTGGGCTCACCGCTGACGCGGTGGCAGCAGACATCTGGGTGGATGCGACAGGGCGCGCCGGCGAGCCAACGTCTGTCTGGATACCTCGGTGGTTAGCCGCGCTTCACGTGCGCGTCGAAGAACGCCACCGAGCGGGAGAGCGCGGTGAAGAGGTTTCGCGAGATGTCGTGGTCGTCGCCGGGGTAGGTGAAGAGCTCCACGGCGCCTCCTCCCTCCCGGATCTGCTGATCGAGCGTGACCGACATCCGCACCGGGACGCTGCTGTCGGCCTCGCCGTGGTGGAGCTGCACCGGGCCAGAAAGATCCATGAGGTACGAGTTGGCCGAGATCGAGGCCCAGAATGCCGGATTCTCTTCGGGCGGGCCGTATTCGGCGACGAACTGATTGCGCCAGCTCCGGCTCTGGCTGGCGGCGGCGGGCGCGCTTGGGCCGGCCGGGGCCGTGGGACCGCGCCCCCAGTTGAACAGCATGTCCGGGAACGAGCCGACGACGCCGCCCCAGATCACGCCGGCTTTGATCGTCGGGTCGATCACCATCGCGCGCAGCGTGACGAACCCGCCCATCGAGTGCCCCCACATCCCCACGCGGTTTGGGTCGGCGTCGGGCCAGCGGCGGACGGAGGCGAGGGCATTGAGCACGTCGACGACGTAGTCCGGCGTGCTGTAGCCGCCCCGTGCATCTCCTTCGGAAGAACCGTGGCCGCGGTAATCCGGCCGGATCAGGATGTACCCGTTCCGGGAGAAGGCGTCGGTGTAGGCGATGTAGCGCTCGGTCGTGCGGTACTGCGCCGGCGGGATGTAGCCGTGGTTGAAGACGATGACCGGCCAGCCGGTGGGCGGCTTCTGGCCCCGCGGCACGGTCAGGAGCGCGTAGATCTTGAGGTTCTCAGAGCGGTACGAGACGATGTAGCGGTTGTAGTTGATGCCCGGCGCGAGCGTCTGCTCGACGACGAGATCGCTCCCGGGGTACTCGCGCGCGCGCATCGCGGCGATCGACAGCGAATGCGGTGTGGCCGTGGGCACCGGCGTCGGCTCTGGGATCGGTGTCGGAATCGCCGTTGGCACCGCTCTGGCGGTAGGCAGCACCACTGCCGTCGCATCGGGCGGCGCCGCCGATCGTGGCTGGGCCGCCACACTCCCTGCGGTTCCAACCTGTCCACCGGAAGCACACGCGGCGAGTGCCACCAGTGACGCTGCGGTGAGCAATGGCAGCAGCACGACTCTTGCCATGCCCGTTCTCCTCCACGATGTAATGAGCCCCCGAATCATTATGTCGTACGGCTTGTGCCGGCGGCTCGCGGACGGCGGCGCCCCCACGTTCACACTCCGGCTTGCTGGACCGTGACTGCTTCGGCATTGTCGTTTGCCGTGACTCTGGAGAGAAGGCTACACTACGCCTTCCGAAGGAGCCCGGCAGGAGTTCACACGTGCGCGCACTGGAGTTTGAGCATGACCTCTCTTCGCTGATCGACCAGGCGCAACCGTCGCTGCTGTTTGAAGGGGGCTCGCCGGATGAGCTGACCGAGTGGCAGCGGCGGTTCCGCGCGACGCTGGTGCAACTGCTCGGCATTCAGCCGGAGCGGGCGCCGCTCGATCTCGAGTACGAGGACGAGGTCGACTGTGGGGCGTACGTGAGACATCGCGTGCGCTATCAGACCGAGCGTGACGTGTGGGTGCCGGCGTATCTACTGGTGCCGAACGGGACAGCGACGGGCGGCCACCGGTCGATCGGCGTGCTGTGCATCCACGGCCACGGCGACTTCGGCAAGGACAGCGTCGCCGGGATCGGCGGCACGCCGGAGCGCGAGCGAGAGATCGAGCGCTGCCGCTACGACTTCGGGCATCGGTTTGCCGAGGCTGGGTACGTCGTGCTGGCGCCCGACCTGCGGGGGTTCGGCGAGCGGCGCCCGGGGTATCCCGGGCCGCGCGTCGACTACTGCATGCGCAACTACATGGCGGCAACGCTGCTGGGCACGACCGTCGTCGCGCTGCACCTGTGCGACCTGGCGGTGGCGCTCGACGTGCTGCAGTCGCTGCCGTACGTCGACGGCGATCGCCTGGTGTGCGCCGGTCTGTCACTCGGCGGGCGGATGACGATGATGATCAGCGCGATGGACGAGCGGGTGAAAGCGTGTATCCCCTCGGGGTGCCTCAATCTCTATCAGGAGCGCTTCCAGGCGCTGCGCCAGTGCGGCGCGCAGCTCATACCCGGCTTGCTCCGGTACGGCGATACGCCGGAGATCTTTTCGCTGATTGCGCCGCGGCCGATGGCGATCGAGTGGGGCCTGCGCGACCCGCTCATTCCGCACGACTGGGCAGAGCGCGGGCTGGCGCGCATCCGACGCGCCTACCAAGCTTCCGGCGCGCCGCAGAACCTGATTGTCCACCGGTTCGACGCCGGCCACGTGTTCGACGGCGCCCGCGCGGACGAAGTCTTCTGCCAAGGCGCACTACCGAGCACCGGACGGGACGGAACCGGAGAGGGCGTTTGACGAAACGCGCTCTCCGGCTTGGGATTGGGCATACACCCGCCGGCAGTGTTCCAGAATGGCGACGTAGCGACGTGCGCTCTCTGGGGTGATCGCCGGCGGCTTGCCCTCTCGTAGGGTGCGGTACAGATCCTGGTAGAAGTCG
>JACQGX010000096.1 GCA_016199265.1 Chloroflexota bacterium
CTTCCTCATTTCCTTCCAGTTCCCAGGGCTACGTCAGGTTGCTCAGAAGCTGCATGACTCATAGCACCGTGGCTGGCAAGCGTCAACCCCGCGCGTTGCTCACGAGGCCGCTGAATGGCGCTCGTCGGACCGCGCCGCCCCGTGGACTGGCTCGGCGCACCGTGCGCAGGAGCCCGAGCATCGCCGCCGAGGCGCTCAGCGCGCGCGGCGTCACGGTGACGTGGCCCACGGTCACCGGCTTGGCCGACGCTTCCTGCGCTCGAATGATGTTGACGACCGACCGCATGCCCTAGCGTGGCCTGTCGCTGGTGGCGGCGAACAGCCGGTGCCCCTTCGCCCGCGTCGCTCTCGCGTCCATCACGCCGCGCCAGTCTGCGGGGTCAAGTAGTAGCCGGCGGCCGCCCGACCAGCCCACCGCCGATCACGACGGTCTCGCATCGTCCCACGTTCACTCCTGCCGGCCGAAGGCCCACGCGGCGCCGGCGAGCAGCGCGACGGCCAGCACGCCGACCAGGACGACCTCCTACGCGAACGCCATCGTGTGGCCGAGCGCGGTCACCGCGAGCCCGGCGCCGGCTGGATCCGACCCCAGGAAGATCTGCGTGCAAAGTGCAAAGTGCAAAGTGGGGATGCACTCATCCGGCGTGCTCCTAAATCATCAGTCTTGATGGATCATAACAGATGGAGCACAACCGATGTATCATAGATGATGTGAATGGGCTCGAGCTGTTTCTCCTAGGGCGGACGCTGATGAAGATCGGCGAGGAGGCCATCCCGCGGGGCGGCTTCCACGAGCTCCCCGCGAGCGTCCGGTCGGTCCTGATCGACGTCTTCGAGCACCCGAACAGCTCGATCAGCGAGATCGCCGCGCGGACGGGCTTTCCACAAAGCCACGTGTCTGCGTCGGTGGCGAGGCTACGGGCGATCAGCGGTGCGCTCGAAACGATGGTGGATCCGAAGGATCGCCGGCGGACACTCGTGCGGGCCTCTCCCGAGGCCCGTCGTCAGGCCGCGCAGCGAGTATCGGCCCCCATCGACGGCGCGCTCGCCGCGGCGCTCGGCACCGACGACCCTCAGGAGATCGGCGAGGTCGTTGCTGCCTTGGAAGCGCTCGCGCAGCGTTTGACCCCGGAGGCACTCACGCGCATCCGCTCACACCTCCCGCGGGACTGACTGGCGTTGATCCGGTTTCGTGGCCACCCCAAGGGTTGCACAGGAAGTGGAGATGCGGCCGGAGGAGCGGGAGCCCGCCGCCCAAGGACGTAGTCCCAGCGAAGAAGCGCGCTGCGCACAACCCCCAGCGGACGAATAGTGCCTGGTAAAAGAAGGCGCCTGATCCCCCCGAGCCCCGGTGCGCGGCCTACGAGCCCGCCCTTCGACACGCTAACGGCGAGCGGAGCGCCACTGGATGCACTGCCTGCATCCCCTTGCTCAGTTCACGCCAATAGGCACCGGCGGGTCCACCTCCTCCGGCCCCACCGCACCCAATGCCTCGCGCGCTTCGGCGGCGACGAACAGCGACCCGGTGACGCACACCAGGTCGCGCTCCGCCGCCGAGGCGAGCGCTTCCTCTATCGCGGCGCGCGTCGACGCGGCCGGTGTGGCCTGAAACCCGGCCGCCGCCAGCGCCTGAGCCACCTCGGCAGCCGGCCGGCTGCGCGGATGCGACGAAGCCACCGCCCACGCCCGCGCCGCGAGCGGCGCCAGCGGCGCGACGATTGTCCCGAGATCCTTGTCGGCGCCGGCACCCAGTACGAGCAGCAGCCGCTCGAAGCGGAAGTGCCGGCGAAGCGCCGCGGCCAGCTTTTCCGCCGAATCGCCGTTGTGCGCTCCGTCGACCACGACGAGCGGCCCAGCGCTCTCAGCCGAGTTCGCGCCCGCGCCGAGGCGCGAGAAGCTACGCTCGTCGGAAAGCCTGTCCTGAGCTTGCCGAAGAGCTTGCCCTAAGTTCGCCGAAGGGATCGGTCGTCGGTCGTCCCAACCCCCCCGCGCGCCGGGGTGAAATACCTCAACCCGTGCCGGCCAGCGCGTCCCAGCCACTCCCGCTCGGATCGCCGCTTCGGGCACCGACAGCGACGCACCCGCCAAGCCGCTGTTGAGCGCGTGCGCCGCGGCGACGGCGGTTGCGGCGTTCTCCAGTTGGTGCGCTCCCAGGAGGGGTACGTGGATGCCATCACTGCGCCACGGCTGCGGCCACGTGGTGCCCGCCGACTCGACCGCCAGCCCATCGTGACTACCCGTCCATCGCCAGGCACGCATGCCGACGAACAGGAGTGCGTGCCGCTCGTCGGCCACACGCTCCAACACAGGCAGCACTTCAGGACGCTGCGGCGCACTGAAGACGGGCCGGCCCGTCTTGATGATGCCCGCCTTCTCGGTGGCGATTTGCGGCAGCGTGCTTCCCAGAACGGCGGTGTGGTCGAAGCTGATCGACGTAACGATCGACAGGTCGGCGGCCACCACGTTGGTCGCATCGAGCCGTCCACCGAGCCCCACTTCCAGCACGGCCGCAGCCACACCGGCGCGGGCGAAGTGCTCGAGCGCCAGCGCTGTCGCCACCTCGTAGGTCGTACACTCGCCCAACTCGGGTCGCTCGCGCTCGAGCGCCGCAACGTGCGGCTCAAGCCGAGAGACGCCATCTGCAAGGTGCCCTGGCGTAATCGGCACGCCGTCGACGCGAAGGCGCTCGCGGTACGAATGCAGGTGGGGTTGGCTGTAGAACCCGGTGCGGTAGCCGGTCGCCCGGAGAATGCTCGCGAGCATCGCGCCCGTCGAGCCCTTGCCCTTAGTGCCGGCGATGAGGATCGTGCGGTAACGGCGTTCCGGATGTTCGAGCCGCGCCAGCAGGGCCGCGGGGCGCTCCAGCAGCAGCCGCTCGCGCATCGTCTCGTCCATCACGCGCCGCTCCCAGTCGGTACGGCCATAGAGATAGGCGAGCGCGGCCGCGTAGGCGCGGCTATGCGGCTGCATGGTCGCCTCGAACGATGGCGTCTGCCATGCGGCAGCAGCGCACCGCGGCGCGGACGTCGTGCACGCGCACCAGGTCGGCGCCCTGCGCAATCGCCAGCGCCAGCGTGGCGAGCGTCCCTTCGAGGCGCTCGTCGATCGGCAAGCCCAGCGTCAAGCCGATGACTCCCTTGCGAGAAGTGCCGACGAGCAGCGGCAGACCGGCCAATCCTGGTCGTGCCTTCAACTCGGCGAGGTGGCGCAAGAGCGTGAGGTTCTGCTCGCGTGTCTTGCCAAAGCCGATACCTGGATCGACGATGATTCGGTCGCGCTGGATCCCCGCGTCGACGGCAAGTGCCACCCGCGCTTCCAGCGCTGCGCCGACCGCCTCGACAACATCGGCCTGTTCGTAGTGCACATCAGGGTAGTAGCCGCCCAGCGGGCCGGCGGCGGGTGCCGCCGGCCGATTGTGCATCAGTACGACGTAGGCACGCCGACGGGCAACCACCTCGGCCATCCGCGGATCGCGCGTCAGTGCCCACACGTCGTTGACGATCGTCGCACCGGCGTCGAGCGCCGCTTCGGCGACGTCCGCTTTATAGGTATCGACGGACAGCGGCACGTTCCCGCGGGCGGCAAGCGCCTCGATCACCGGTACGACGCGGTGAAGCTCCTCCTCCGCAGAGACGGGAGTGGCGCCCGGACGCGTGGACTCGCCGCCGATATCGAGCAAATCGGCGCCCTCTTCGATCGATCGTAGACCATGCGCGATGGCGGCGCCGGCGTCGGGCAGACCGTCGCCGGAGAACGAATCCGGCGTGCAGTTGACGATCCCCATGACGTATGTGCGCTCGCCCCAGCGGAGCGGAAGTGAGGCTGCCATTAACGTTCAACAGATCTGTCGGCGAGATCGACTACCCAGTAGTCTGGCACCTTTGCGGCCGCGTAGAGCGCAGCCTTCAGCCCGCGATCGAGCGCAAGCGCCGGGTCTGCCACCTCCACCACCAACTCGGCTGTCTGCGGATGGTCGGTCGCGAAGTCGCGAATGGCGCCTCGCACGACGGCCACGTCTGGCTCCGGGTCGGGCCGTTCTCCGATGCTAATCGGCAACTGAACCCGAACGTGCATGTCGTCCCCGATGATAGGTCGCAACGCCTCTCCAGTGAGCGAGAGCGCAGTGGCGTGCGGTCCTTTCATCGGCGCCATCTGCACGATCTCTCCGTCAAGAAGCTGAACCCGGTCGTCTTTGGTCAGAATGCCAGCATCGGTCATGCGATAGTACTCATCGCGCGTCCAGCGTCGCGTACGGGGAGCGATGACGTTCGCGGGGGTGGTGCACGTGGTGCACATGGTTCGCTACCAGAGAAGAGCGCTCGTTTTCCCGGTGCATCCGTAGTCATTCGGCGCACGCATTTTAGCCTACTTAGCCTACCGCTAGCCTACCAGTGTCTGCAGGGAGTCTACCAGCGCGAGCGCCGCGGCCGACGACGGTAGTGAACATTCAGACGATGATGTATGACCCGGCAAATCCGGGTCACGTGGCGGACGCGGTTAGCGAGCGTGCGGGTTGGGGCGTCTCCCATCCCGCATCCGAAGGGCCACCCAACCAGCTGCCAAGATTCAGCCCAACCCCCCCAGGGTGGCACCTGCCGGCAGGATCTGACGCCGCCCGCGACCGACGTCGCGCGCCAGCGGGTGCTCGGGTGTGAGGCACCCCCGCCGCCGGCCGCCGTCCGTCGCGGCCGCCCCCTCGGTGCCGGCGGCGGGGGCCACGAGCGTGACCCGGCCGGGGACCGCCCAGACCTCCTGCACCAGGCGGACGATGCCGAAACCCTGCAGATGGACGGCTCCTTTCGCCAGCCAGGCGCGGGACCAGACGAGCACGGTGTGGGCCAGCTCCCCCAGCAGGACCACGCTGGTCTGCGCCGCCAGCTTGTGCTTGCGCAGCCCGCCCAGCCCCAAGCCGCGTTGATCTCCTTTGCTAGCCGCTTCGATCGCGACCCGCCCATCGTCGTGCGCCGCCGCGGCCGGCGCGGCCAACTCCCGCCGGGTGGTCACGCGCACCGCGTGGGAGGAGCCACTGGGCTGGTCCTTGGAGGGGGTGCGCACCGCGAACTGGTGCGTCGGCCGGGCCAGTCGTGCGCGCCGGTCAGGGCCTGGCTGACGGTCAAGTCGCGCCCCTCGATCCGCCCGTGGCCACGGGCGACGGTCTGCGCGGTCGGTTGCTCGTCCCCTGGGGGCGGGTCGCGGAAGACGGTCTCGCTGGCGCGCCGGAGGGGGGCTGGTGCTCCTTGCCCAGCAGCACGTCGTCGCCCCCACCGTCGACGATCGTCTGGGCGATGGCGCGCTGGGTCAGCAGGGCATCCAGGGTACAGATCTGTCCCTCCAGGACGAGGCCCCGCCGCAGGGGCACGGCGACGGTCAGCTCCTTCGTCTGGTCGCTGACCGCCGGCTGCCCCAGGGTCCGCCCGAGGCGGTGGCTGAGGGCGGCCAGCACGTGCACGTCGAGCGCCCCCGGGCGCCGGCTGCCCCGCAAGGTCTTGCCGTCCAGAGCCACCGCCTCGGCCGCGCTGGGGGCCGCCGGCAGGCGGGCCAAGACCGCCGCGGCCCACGCGCCCCATGTCGCCTCGACCGGCGCGCGATCCAGGTGGCGCGGCACGCCGCAGAGGGTCGCCGCGCACGGGGGCGTCGGAGGCGTGAAGCCCAAGGCGCGGACCACCTCTTGCGGCTAGATGTGGAATTGACCCGGTGTCGTGGACAGTGCAGACTTTGGGACAAGGAGTCCCAGAAAGGACGTTCGCGAGACCATGGAACCAAAGGAAGCCAAAAACAAGGGAGCGCCCACGGGGGCCACGGGGCCAACC
>JACQGX010000090.1 GCA_016199265.1 Chloroflexota bacterium
CGGGTGATCTCTTTCTCAAGATCGACCTGTGTGGCGTCTGCGGCTCGGACGTGCACTGGGTCCACGCCACGCCGGAAGGGCAGGCGCGGATCAGGTATCCGATGTTCCTCGGGCACGAGTGGACCGGCACGATTGTCGAAATGGGCGAGCGCGCGCCGGCAACCGACATGACCGGCCAGGCGCTGGCCATCGGCGATCGGGTGTGGGCCAAGCGGCGGAGTTGCGGCCAGTGTTACCTGTGCGCCGTGCTGCGCCATCCTGAGGCGTGCATCGGCCGCCGGCCCGTGATCGGCGCCGGCGGCCGGCCGCGGCGAGTTAACGGCGCCGGATTCGCACCCGTGCTCCATCTGCCGAGCAACGGCGACCTCGAGGTCATCAAGATCCCGGCGCACGTCAGTCCCCGCGCCGCGGTACTGCTCGAGCCGCTGACGAACGCGCTGACGGCCGTCGAGCGCTCGATGCAGGGCGGCGCACCGTGGGCCGGCATCGGCTATGGCCCCGGCGCCACCGTCGTCGTCCAGGGGGCGGGCCCGATCGGCGCGCTCATCGCCTGCGTCGCGCGACTCACCGGCGCCGACAAGATCATCCTGATCGGCGCGCCGGCAAACCGCCTCGAGATCGTGCAGCGCGTCGCGTCGGTCGACGAGGTGATCGACATCGACAAGGTCACCAATTGGGAGGAGCGCGTCGCGATGGTGCGCAAGATGACGCCATCGGGCGCGGGCGCCGACGTCGTCTACGAGGCGGCCGGCGTGCCGATCGCCTTCAGAGAGGCGCTGCGTATGGTGCGCCGCTTCGGCACGATCGTCGAGGTCGGCCACTTCACGCCGCGCACACCCGAGCCGTTCGATCCCTTCGAGATCTGCTCGACCGCCGCGACGATCCACGGCCACTACGGGCTCGCCAACCAGGCGTGGGTCGCGGCGGCGCGCTTCCTCGGCCGCCACGCCGCCACCTTCCGCTTCGAGGACCTCGTCACCAACCTTTACCCGCTGCCCGACCTCCCGCTGGCCATTGAAAACATGCGCCGCGGCCTTGAGATAAAGCCGGGCGTATACGCGAACTGACGAAGGGGATTGACCGCAGAGACGCAGAGACGCAGAGTTTCGCAGAGAAAGTAAAGGTAAGCCACAGAGCACTATAGAGAGCACAGAGATGTTGTTCGCCTGAGCGTGTCCATGCGGAGAGATAACCGGTAAGCTCAGATGTGGCTGCACCTCAGGAGGAGCTCGCACCACGTGGAACTCCTCTCTCTGAACTCTGTGCTCTCTGTGGCCAAAACTACTCTCTGAGCCCTCTCTGCGTCTCTGCGTCTCTGCGGTGAAATAACACGCTTCCAGGACCTGACCAGTGACCACGATAACGGCGGTTGAGGCGAGGTTTGTGCGGGTGCCGCCGGCGTCGGCTGCGCGATGGGCTCGGGCCTCGAATCGTCGATCGCGGCCACCGCCGCCATTCACGCGGCCACCGCCCTCGAGAACTACTGCTACCCCATCGACACGCTCGGCCCGCACTGGTTCGCCGAAGACATCATCGCCGACACCTCCCACTTTGGCAATGGCTCCGCCGTGGTGCCGGAAAAGCCGGGGCTGGGGATCGAGCTCGACTGGGATCAGGTGGAGAAGCTGACTGTCTGATCCCAACAATCAATCGTGTGTGATCCCGGCCATTAGCTCGGCCTTGTGTTCACGCTCCTTACGACGGCTGCGGCTTCCATAGACAAAGGTGCCGACCATCGAGGCAAGTGTGCCACCGATTATCCCGGCTCCCTCGATAACGCGCCCGAGGGAGATGGCATAGACTCCTGCACCGATACCAGCCAGGGAGACTATCAAGGCCGCGCCAAGTCCCAGGTACGAAGTGCGGATCTCCGAGTCGACCACTCTACTTTCGAGCCGATGACGGTGTGCCTGATTCCGCTCCGCCATCGCAAAAACGCGTTCGGCACCATTCTCGACCACCTCGTTGTAGCGGGCGAGGAGGGATGGATGAGGTAGTGGACCGGAGAACGATGCCGAGAGCGTCTGGCTAGCGAGAGAGCGATTCGATTGGGAAGATGCCGCTTCGCTGGCGGCTGCGCTATCGCCGGCGGTTCGACTTGCCGGCGGAGCCTGCTGTCGCGCCCGCTGAAGCGCGCGGCGCTCCTTCTTCGATGGCATTTAGGCGGCGACTGCGCCCTTTGCATCGCTATCTTCAGCCTCTGCTAACTCCTGTTCAAGCTGACCGATGGCCTCGCGGAAGTCCTGGCCGATACTCCCCCAGTCGGCGCGCATGGCTATACAGTCGGCTTGATCGGGTGTGGGCGACTGGTTGAACTCAGTCAGGGTATTGCCCAGATCCAACACGCGCGCGGCTCCTCCCCAAAACGAGGGCCGCGCGAACAAGAAGTCAGATCCCATACTGGCTCTCTCCTTTCGTCTCGCCGCACAAACCATTCCGGACTTATATACGATGGACGTTTGACCGTCATGCCCGAAAGGACACGAATGTAGGGCGCAGTGTATGACATTGGCGCGTTCAAGGTCTCAAGGTAGCGGACTCGATGTCCGCGAGGTTAGCTGCCGGTATAAACGATCCGGTAGATCGCCCCGGCCCGGTCATCCGACACGTAGAGTGCACCGTCGGGGCCGTCCTGGACGTCGACGGGGCGGCCCCAGGCGTCGTTCGGGCCGCGCGGGCCGGTGAGCCAGCCGGCGACGAAGTCTTCCTCGGGCTGCGGCTGGCCGTCGACAGTGGGGATGCGGATGACCTTGAAGCCGACGCCGACGCTGCGGTTCCACGAGCCGTGCAGGCCGACGAAAGCGCTGCCCCAGAACTCCGGCGGGAGGTGGCCCTGGGTGTAGAAGTTGATCCCCAGCGGCGCCGAGTGCGCCTGGATACCGTTGTAGGGGGTCAGCCCCTGGCAATTGGGGTTGCCCGGTGGAACACGCGTGTCGCGGTGCCACGTACCGTCCGCCCAGTTGCAGTACGGCCAGCCGTAGTTCGCGCCCTCCAGGATGGGCCCGACCGGATCGGGCGGAACGTCGTCGCCGAGGTTGTCGCGCTCGTTGGTCGCTCCCCACAGCACGCCGGCAACCGGGTCGATCTCCAGATCGACGGTGTTGCGCAGTCCGCTCGCGTATTCGCGCCCGCCACCGTCGGGCGTGAACTGCCAGACCGTCCCCCGGCGTGGATCACCTTCGACACAGACGTTACAGCTCGAGCCGAACGCGACGTAGAAGAGGCCGGCCCAATCGAACGTGAGCGGCCTGAAGTGGTGCGGCGCGCACGGCGATTGCGGTAGCCCGTCGACGACGATCTCACCCGGACCGATGCTGCCGGCGCCGTCGTGCGGGAAGCGCTCCACGACGGTGGATTGGGCAACGTACAGGTAGCCGTCGCGGAAGGCCATGCCATACGGGCACTGCAGCCCCTGCGCGAACACGCGCGGCGGCTCCGCGACGCCGTCGCCGTCGCCATCGCCCACCGCTATGATGCGGCCCTGACTCGGTTGGGTTACCAGCAGCTCACCCCAGGGCGTCAGGGTCATCGAGCGCGCGCCGGGGACGAGCGCAAAGACGGAGATCGAGAAGCCCTCGCGGATCTGAAGCTGGCGGTCCTGGCTGAAGGCGCCCCGCCGGAGCGACGGCGGCACCTGGAGAGTCGTGCTCACCAGCGCCGGCACCACGGCCTGAGCAGCCCGAACCTGGGCAGCCTGCGCCGGCGTGCTCGATGCGTCCGTCCGCGCTGCCGGTGCGGCCGGTGCGGCCGGTGCGGCGTCACCGCCCGCCGCCGCCGCTCGGGCCGCGGGCTGCATCTCGGAAGATGCGGACTGCACCAGCCCGCAAGCAGCCGCGGCGAGCAGCGCCACTCCCAACAGGGCACCGGCGACCACACCAATCAAGCGAGTGCTAACGTGCGGCATCGTGCCACCTCGACCTTGACTGTAATAGTATCGAGGCTGGCAAATGCAATTTTCGTGCACGGCGCAGGCAGCGCGCTGCCTGCGCCGTGCGTAGGCGAGCCGGACTACCCGCGTTGTTCGGCGATCAGGCGATTGGCCCCGCGGGCCGCGCCGGCGGCAGCGGCGCCGCCAACTCCGACCTGGCCGAGCGAGGCGGCGCGACCGGCCGCGGCGGAGCGGTGGGCGGTGCCACCGACGGCAGCAGCGGCGCTACCGAGACCGGCAGCGCCGTGGGAACCGCGGCGACAGGCCGAATCGGAGCAGCCGGTACCACCGGCATGAGCGAAGCCGGCGGTGGCGATGTCGGTGGCGGCGGTGCCGGCCGGCTGGTCCGCACCGCGCCGGAAGTTACGCTCGGCGGCAGCAGGCTGCCCAGCGTCGAGGCGCCGCGTTGAAGATCGGCGCGTGCCGTCGGTGCGGAAGCCGCACCAGCCATCTCGATGACAGACGGCAACGTCGACGTCAGACCCGGCTGAGGCGGTGTCGCGCGCCCGGCCGTCACTCCCGTCGCTCCGACGCCGGTCGCCGTCGCCGTTGCGCGGCCGGCGAAGGCTGCCGGCTCGCCCCAGCCGGCGAACAGCTTGGCCCAGTAGGGATCGTCCAGCCGGTCCTCGCGCACGCCGGTAGGCGTCGCCGAGATCATGCGTCCGTTGCCGAGATAAATGCCGGCGTGGCCGTTGAACTGGTTCGTCTCGTCGGGCGCAAAATACAGCAGCGCTCCGGCCGGCGCGTTACGCCAGGCGAGCTTGCCGCGGTGCGTCACCAGCGCATTCGCGGCGGCGGCAGCCGTCGGGTAGATACCTTTGGTGCCGTACGCCTCCTCGACGAACTGCTCGCACAGGTTGTTCCAGTCCTGTCGCCCAAGCAGGCTCCGCGCCCACGCGATGGCGTTCTCCGCCTTACGCGGGGCCACTTCAGACCTGGTGCGTCCCGCGACTGCGCGTGCCAGCTCAGGCGACATCATGCCCAGCGCCATCGCCCCGCGTACGTCCTTCCCCGCTGCCCCTAGAAGGTCTGCGCCGGAAGACGCGCCTAAGCCGGCTAGACCGGAGAGACTGGAAAGACCGGCCTTGTCCAATTGCTGCACCAGCAGATCGGCGAAAGGATCACCCGAGACGCCGGAGAGTCCAGGCAGCCCACCTGGGCCCAAGGCGCTCGGCGCCACCGCCTGGCCAAGCCGCCGGCCGGCGATACTGCCGGTCGTGCCGCCGAGCGGGCTGGTCATCGACGCAAGCTTGGCCGCCGCCGTTGGAGCGACGCTCGTGGCTGGTGGGCCGCCGGGAGGAATGCCGGGCATATCTGTCGCCAGAATAGCACTGCCCCAGTGGCGGGCGCACCAAACTAGGAACATCTGGCCGGGTAGACTTTACGCAGGATACACAAACACCACGATGCCCACTCAGCCCAGCAAGCAACTCGACGTCTTCCCGAACCCGCATCCGTACCGCGACTACGAGATCGAGCTCACCTGTCCGGAGTTCACTTGCGTCTGCCCGATGACCGGCCAGCCGGACTTCGCGACGTTCACGATCACCTACGTGCCCGACCGGAAGTGCGTCGAGTTGAAGTCGCTCAAGCTCTACCTCTGGTCCTTCCGGGAAGAAGGCCACTTCCACGAAGACGTCACGAACATCGTCCTCAACGACATCGTCGGGGCTATCTCGCCACGCCGCATCACCATCACCGGTGAATTCAACGTCCGCGGCGGCATCCGCACCGTCGTCCGCGCCTCCCACACGAAGGAATAGACGGGTAAACCGCAGAGACGCAGAGACGCAGAGAACGAAGCCACAGAGAACACAGAGTTCACAGAGTTACTCATGCCCGTCGGCGCACCACCGAGCGATGAAAACGCGCCGGGGCACCAGTGGGCGATTTTCAGAGCAGTCCGCAGTGAGCAAACGTTCGCCCGCGTTTGTTCGCTCATTGGTCGGCGCGATCAACACATCAGTTCTCTCTGCGCCATCTCTGCGTCTCTGCGTCTCTGCGGTTAACTCGTAACCAGCCTTGTTTGCGGCGCCGAGCGTAGGATGTCCGCCAGCGCTAGGGCCAGTTCGTTGCGGTTGCGCAGCCACCATTCCAGATTGGGAATGTCCTCCATCGCCAGCCGGTCGGTTTTCGCGCTCCCTTTGCGGTAGTGCTCCTCGTACACCCACAGGCTATGCACGCGGTACGCCCAGTACAGCTCGGGCATCACCACGCACTCGTCGTACGTCAGCGGCGCCTCGGCGAGGTACGCATGGAGAAATGCCTTGAGACGTGCGCCCCCGGACGCAAAGTCTTTAGGGAGCTGCAGCGCGTAATCCAGCGTGCGGATGACCTCCCAGCACCGCGGCCCGATGCACGCCAGCTCCCAGTCGATAATCCCGCTGATCGTCCCGCCGGCCGCAAAGAACAGGTTGCCCTCGTGAAAATCGCCGTGCAACACCTGCGCCGGCAGCGAGGCGAACGCCTCAGGTGGTGGCGCGCCGCCACCGGCGAGCAGGCTTCTCCGATAGGCGAAGCTCGCCAGCGCGTGCTGATCGAACGGATCGAGCGCCGGCCGCCGCCGAATCTCCGACTCGTAATCGCCCATTTCGGCCACCGCCCGCCTTGAGTCCCACAACAGCCGCGCTGGAAAGCGCGCGCATTCCAGTGCCGGCAACTTGGCCAGCGCCGTGTGCAGGCTCCCAAGCATCGCCCCCAGCGACGCCGCCATCCCGACGGAGAAATCCTCCGGGGCGATCTGCCGGTCGGCCAGCAGCGGAAACACCGCCCAGTACCGGCCGCCAGCGCGCAGGAACGTCGCCCCACCCGGCGTGCTCAGCGGCGCAACGGCCGGCAAGCCCTGTTCGGCCACGAACGCGATCAGCCGGTGTTCGCGCGCAATCGGCGCCGGATCGGCGTACCGATAGCCCTTCAGGAAGTAGCTGCCGCGCGCCGAAGTCGCTACCAGGTTCTGGTTGAGCAACCCGCCGTAAGCGACTTCGGCGCGCAGCAAGTTACCGAGTCGATACCGGCGCACCAGCTCGTCGGCCACGCGCAGCGCCGCGGCCGGCGGCACCGCAGCTAGGCTGCCGGCTCCAGCGAGTTCCAGCGGATTGGATACCACCTGTTCAATGGTACACGCGAGTCCGGCCAACGGACCGCACCTCCGCTTTCTGGGCATTTTGTACAATTTGTCTACAGGAGCGGAGCCATGAAACGAGCGAGCGTTGCCCAGGCAAGAGCGGAGCTTTCGGCACTAGTGAACCAGGTTGCACACGGTAAGCAGAGAATCATCGTGACATCCCACGGTCATCCCAAGGCCGCGCTCGTCGGCCTGGATGACCTCGAGGCCCTCGAGGATCTTCCCATCGCGCTGATGCCGGATGAATCCTCGCTCGAAGAATCCGACCGGTTGGTTGAGCGCATCAACCGTGAGCGGGGCGGCGCATTCCTCTCTGATTCGATTGACGACCTGTATGCCATCCGCGAGGGAGCTGGAGAGATGAAATCAGCACAGATCGGCCCAGGTAAGCGCCGGTGACCCAGGTTTGCACCGATGCGAGCTTCTCCCTAAAGCTCGTGCTCCACGAACCGGAGCGAGCACGCGTGCGCGCCCAATGGGCGCGTTGGCTCCACGATGGCGTTACCATCATTGCGCCCTGGCTGTGGACGTTTGAGACCCACGCTGTACTTCGCCGTAAGGTATGGCGCGGTGAGCTGAGCGACGAGCACGCGCGCGAGGCGTGGCGTGTGCTCCGTCGGCAGGGAATAAGGATTGTCCACCCTCGCGGATTGATGGACCGAGCGTGGACCCTTGCGGCCGAGCACGCACGTCCCACGACATACGATACGGTCTACCTTGCCACCGCAGAGTTACGTGGCTGCGAACTCTGGACAGCCGACCAGCGGCTGATCAATGCGCTGCAGGGGCAACTGAATTGGGTCAAGTCAGTGTAGCCCGACAAGGTGCTCAGATAAAGTCCGACGCCCCGTCCGGGCGCACCGGCGCGCCGCGCCGCCAGTTCCGGATCGGGCGTTTCGGGATCGCATCCTCGTTCAGCTCCACGCCCAAGCCCGGTGCCTCCGGGATTTCCAGGTACCCGTCCTTGAGCTGCACCGGGCGCTGCAGCAGGTTGGCGCGCGGCCCGGCATCGTCCGGGTGGTACTCCAGAATGAGGAAGTGGTGCGTCGAGGCGGCGAAGTGGACGTTGACCGCCGTCGCGATCGGCCCGGTGGGGTTGTGCGGCGCCACGCTGATGTAGTGTGCCTCGGCGATCGCCGCGATCTTCTTCATTTCCAACAGCCCGCCGCAGATGCACACGTCCGGCTGGATGATGTCCGCCGCCTGTTTCTCGAGGAGCTCGCGGAACCCGAACGTCGTATACAGCATCTCCCCTGTCGCCACCGGAATCGGACACTGCCGCTTGAACACCGCCAGCGCCTCGACGTTCTCCGGCCGCAGCGGTTCCTCGAAGAAGAAAGGATTGAACGGCTTGAGCGCCTCCGCCATCTGCAGCGCCTTCACCGGCTCGAAGATGCGCGCGTGCGGATCGAGCCCGATCTCCACGTCCGGTCCCACCGCGTCGCGCACCGCCGCCAGCCGCGCGGCGGCGCCGCGCACCACCGCCGGCCACGGCATCGATTCGGCGCGCGGCGGGTGCGGCGCCATCTTCAGCGCCGTGTAGCCGTACTGCTCCACAAGCCGCTTGGCGCTCTCGGCGCACGCCTCCGGCGTCGCGCCGCCGCAGCTCTGGTACACGCGGATGCGATCGCGGCACTTCCCGCCCAGCAGCCGGTATACCGGCAGCCCGGCGGCCTTGCCCGAGATGTCCCACAGCGCGTGCTCGATCCCAGAGATTGCGGCGTTGACTACCGAGCCGCCCGGAAAGCGCGAGTGCGCGTACAGGTGCTGCCAGATCCCCGTGATGTCCCGCGGGTCCTTCCCTTCCAGCCACGTGGCAAAGTCCGCGATCACCGCCGCCACCGCGTCGTTCGGCCCTACCGGATAGGGTTCCCCAATCCCCACGATCCCCTCGTCCGTGAACACCCGGCACACCAGGAAATCCCGATACCCCATCGGCGCCGGCAGCGTCTCGATCCGCGTGATCTTCATCTCGCCTCCTTCGTGGACGGATGATAGCGGCCAGGGGCAATGTGCTCGGCGGTTGAGCGGGCATCCGGGTGACCGGAGGCTCCTGTCGGATACAGCCGATCAGGAGCAACGGAGTCAAGTCGGGCTATTGGCTATCGGTTGAGTTGCTCGCCTTCAACCCCACCACGCCATAGGCTCGAATCAGCGTCGGCGTGCCCTTGAGCTTGAGAGTCACGTCCACCGGCGCGCTCACCTCCACCGCATCGCGGACGCGCGCCCACGTCACCTCGCTGATGAGGATGTCAGAGCCCGCCTCCTTCGTGGCGCCCTCCAGGCGCGAGGCGGTGTTCACCGTGTCGCCCAGAATGGTGTACTCCGACCTGCGTCCTTCAGCGCCCATGTTACCGGCGAGCACGAGCCCCGTGTGAATGCCGATCCCGACCCGAAGCGCCGGCTCGCCGCGCACGCGCTGGTCCTGGTTGAACGCCGCCAGGCGCTCCCGCATCCGCAGCGCCGTGCGCAGCGCCAGCAGCGGGTGGTCGGATTGCGGCAGGGGGACGTTGAAGTGCACGAGCAACCCGTCGCCGAGGAACTTGTGGAGGGTACCGCCGAATTCTTCGATCGCCGTGAGCATCGAGCCCAGGTAGCGGTTCAGTAGAGCGACGAATGTGCGCGGCTCCATCTCTTCGGCAAGGACGGTGCAGCCGCGCACGTCGGTGAACATCACCGTGGACTCGGTGCGCGTGCCGGCCAGGTCGACGTCGCCCCGCAGCACGGCGTCCGCTACTGCGGTGGGCACCTGCTGGCCGAACATGTTGCGGACACGCACCAAGTCGCGCAGGCGGAGCAGCAGCCGGTCGGTCTCGTCGAGTGGGGTTGTGGGGGGGGTGTCGAGTGGGGTGGTATCTCCCATGGCGATACGCTCCAGTGCTAGCAAGAGATCCGGCGAGTCGTCGAAGCCGGCAAGCAGCCAGTCGGTCGAGATGCCGAGCAGCCGTGCCAAGTCGGGCAGCACACCAATATCAGGGGCGTTTTCGCCCCGCTCCCACTTGGAGACCGCCTGCGCGCTAAGCTGGAGGGCTTCGGCCAGGTCCCGCTGTCGGAGGCCAACCTGCTCACGACGCTGGCGAATGCGCCCACCCACTTCGGCAACGTTCATGGCCGTATTATCGGCTGGCACCGGGCGCGCGTCAATGACGCCGTAGTTGATATGACCGTGTGCGTCACGGCCGCAGACTGCGTTGAGGCAGCCGGGGGCGGGCTTGCGCAGCGGGTGAGGGGTGGCGCGCCAACCCCACGCGGGGCCGGTGACCAAC
>JACQGX010000091.1 GCA_016199265.1 Chloroflexota bacterium
AGGACGGAGGCAGAAACGATGGCCATGACATGTGCGGAGTGCGGTGCATCGGTGCCGGAAGGGCAGGCAATCTGTCCTCGGTGCCGCAGCGTAAGTTTGGTGCCGAACACCACGTCCGCCGGTAGGAGCGGCCGCCACGAGGTCGAGTACTACCACTCGTTCGAGCGACGACGACGCCTGGCGATGCTCGCCACGGGACTGACTACGGTCGTGCTGATGGCCATCGGCATTGCCGTCGCCCTGTGGGCGAAGGAGCTGGTGCCCAGCGGGAGCTCACCCGGCGGTCCGTCCGAGGAAGGAGGCCTGCTCACCTGGCTGCGGGTGGCGCTCTTCCTCTTTGTCGTGAATCCGCTGGTGCTCGCCGGCGTCTGCGTCGTGGCGGGGCTGCTTTCGTACCGGCTCTGGTTCCGTGCGATCACCGGCGAGCGCGCCGTCGTCGAGGCTAGCGCGCTCGACTTGCTGGGCGGCAGGGCGAGCCGCCGCTGACGGGTGCAAGCGATTGTTCCGGGGACTACCAGTGGCTGTAGGGGCGTATACCGTCTGCAACAGGGCCGCTTCGGGTCCAGCCTGCGCCGCTGCGGGAGAGACCAGCGCGCCCAAGGCGAGCAACGCGGCCACACTCGCGGCGAGACCGCGACAGATGGCGACGAGCCGCCGCGGACGGCGTCTTCAACTTTGCCGGCAAGCACGATCCACCACTGCACGCTCCCTCAGTCGCTTGGTGTCAAGTATCCATCGGGAGCTTCCCGATCCTGGGAGCAGCAACGGGTGAAGCGTGGTTGAGCTCCGGTAGAGCTTTACTCGCCGCCGCTTCGCCCGACGTGCACCCAGTGCTGTCGGTTGCCCTGCCAGGTACGACGACGGCGCGACTCGCTTGGTGACGGGTTGTGCCGGGGAGATGCCGGGCACGCCCACCGCCGATCGTGAACGAGCAAGTGACGCGCCAGCGGTCGAAGCAGCCGACACTAAACCAAAGCCAACGCGAAACCCGCAGGCCCGCTGACTTTGCACACTGCACCCTTCGGCTGCGCTCAGGACATGCATTGCGCTTTGCACTTGGTATCGGTCGCGGCCAGGCGGACCGATGGCTTCCTGCGCTGCGACGGAAGTGCCGGCTCGAGTGCGCAACCTCCTCGTGCACGGCACGTTGAAACAGCCGGAGCAGAACGCGTGTTCCATTGGTCGGTACGCTAGGCCGGGTAGGAGCGGAGCTTCCATGCGCCGACGCACATTCACGGCGCCGCTACGACGCCGGACAGCGCGACGACTGCGCGGAGTTTGACTAGTACCAGCCAAGTGGGAGATAGGTGGCGCAAAACCGTTGACACGAACTAGAACGTGTGTTCTAATACGGTAAGAACTGGAGGTGAGCGAGCCGCTGAAACGGGAGGAGCAGCGGCGAACGCACAGAAAACCAGCCGCTAAGCATTGGGGAACACAGAACAGAGGGGGGAATACCTATGGGAACACGCATCATCCTGCTCGTCGGGACGACGAAGGGCGCCTTTTTCTTTCACTCAGATTCCGGCCGGCGCAACTGGCAGATGACCGGGCCGCATCTGGGAGGGTGGGAGCTGTACAGCATCCTGGGGGACAGTCGAAACGGGCACCGCATTTTCGCCGGCACGCACCACAAGTCCGGCGGCGCCACCATTCAGATCAGCGACGACCTCGGCCAGACGTGGCGCCCGGTGGAGCACGGCCCCCGCTTCCCGCGCGCCGGCGATTTCGATTGGGAGACGGGCGCCTGGACGCGCAAGGACGGCGCACCCGAGCGCGAGTGGGTCCTCAACCGCATCTGGCAACTCATCCCCGGCCATCCGACGCAGCCGGGCACCTTCTTCGCCGGCACCGAAGAGGCCGCGCTGTTCGTCAGCCACGACCGCGGCGATACTTGGGAGGAGGTAGACGGACTGACCAGCCACCCGACACGGCCTCATTGGGGACCAGGCGCCGGCGGCATGGGCCTGCACACCATCCTCATCCACCCCAGCAACCCACAGCGCATGTGGGTGGCGATGTCGGCCGTCGGCGTCTTCCGCACCGACGACCGCGGCGCGACCTGGCAGCTCCGCAACGCCGGCATGCGCAAGGTGCCGGTCGAGGGCGTGCCCAACGTCGACGGCGCGGCCCAGGATATCGGTCATTGCGCGCACAAGGTGGCGCTCGACCCGGACGACCCGGATGTCCTCTACATGCAGGACCACGGCGGCGTCCGCAAGTCCACCAACGGCGCCGACTCGTGGTTCGCCATCGAAGAGGGGCTCGGCCAGGAGGGCGACGAGCGCTTCGGTTTCCCGATTGCCGTCTCCCGGTCCGGCGACTTGTTCTTGTTTCCCTTGAGGAGCAGCGAGCACCGGGTCGCGCGCGGCGGGCGCATGGTGGTGTTCCGCTCGACCAACCGGGGAGAGAGCTGGCACCCGGTCAAAGGCGACTTCCCCGCGACGACCAACTACGTCAACGTGCTACGCGATGGCCTGGCGGTCGATTCGCTCGAGCCGTACGGCGTCTACTTTGGCACCAGCTCAGGCGAGCTCTTCTACTCGCTCGATCGAGGTGATACGTGGGACGCCATTCCGGGACGGTTCCCGCGCATTACCTGTGTGAAGCCGTGGCTGGTGGAGGCGTAGTAGGCAGTAGGCAGTAGGCAGCGGGCAGACGACAGCCAGGGCGGGGATCATCGCGCACGGCGAGGGGAATTGGCAGCATGGATGCAAGCAGTGGGAACGTGTCGATCAAGGTGTGCGTGCCGTCGCTCCTGCGGGATTGTGCCGGCAATCAGACGCACTTCTCGCTAGAAGCGTGCACGCTCGACGAGGCGATTCAGGTCTTGTTGGAGACGTATCCGCTCTTGCGGTTCCATCTCTACGACGAGGCCGATCGGCTGCGGCAGCACGTGCTGATGTACTACAACGACCAGAACATCTCCTGGCTGGAGCGGCTGGACGTACCGCTCCGGCCGGGTGACGAGTTGCGCGTGCTGCAGAACGTGTCGGGCGGGTGACGATGGCTCTCAGGCAGATCGTCGTGTTTGCCGGCACGGCCAAAGGAGCCTGTCTCTTCCATTCGGACGAGTCGCGGCGCGAATGGGGGATGGCGGGGCCGCACCTGAGCGGTTGGGAGGTGTACAGCCTGGCTGCGGTCCTGCGGCCGGAGACCGGTCGCGTGCGCTTGCTGGCAGGCACGAGCCATATGGCATATGGCCCGTCCATCCGGGTCAGCGACGACTGGGGCGACACGTGGCACCAGATGCTGGCCAGCCCGCGGTACGCCGGCGACGCGTACGGACAAGGCTCGAGCGTGAAGCGCATCTGGCAGATCGTGCCGGGACACCCATCAGAGCCAGACACGTTTTACGCCGGGGTCGAGGACGCCGGACTGTTCGCCAGCCGGGACGGCGGAACGACGTGGCATCTCGTCGAGGGACTATCCGACCATTGCAGCCGGCGCGAGTGGTTGGCCGGAAAGAGCGGTTTCGGCCTGCACAGCATTCTGATCGATCCGGCAGACCGGCGGCGCCTGTGGGTGGGCGTGCAAGGGGGTGGCGTCTTTCGCACGGTGGACGGCGGCGACTCGTGGGTGGCGTGCGCTGCCGGGCTGCCGGCAGCGGGTAGCACCGTCGATCGCTGCGTCCTCAAGCTCGCGCTCGACCCGCGCCATCCCGGCGTCTTGTACCTTCGGCACCGGCAGGGCGTATTCAGGTCAACCGATGGTGGTGAGTCGTGGACGGTGTTCGGCCAGGGCCTCCCGGGCGCATTCGGCTTTCCGCTGTGCGTAACGCATGCCGGAGATGCGTTCACCGTACCGCTCGAGAGCGAGGGCGAACGCTACATGACGGACGGCAGGCTCTGCCTGTACCGGCGCCGGGAGGACGGTGCCGCGTGGGAGCCCCTAGGCCGGGGCCTGCCGGAATACCCAAGCTACGTGAGCGTCCTGCGGGACAGCCTCGCGGTCGATACGCTCGATCCGCCTGGGGTGTACTTCGGCACGACGGCGGGCGAACTCTTCTTCTCCGCCGATGCCGGCGAAACCTGGCAGGCGTTGCCGGGAAAGCTCCCGAGGATAACAACGGTCAAAACGTGGGTGGAAAGCAAGTAACGAGCACGGCTGGACCGGAGCTGGCGGCGACATACGGTAGCGAGAAGCGGCCGTCGTAGGTGACGGCCGCTTCTCCCGTTATTGGCGATCCGCCGCCGCCTCGTCACATGGCGCTCTGCCCTCTTTGAGGCTGGCATCGAGGATCATGTTGAGGCTCATATTGAGGTTTGGGCGATACGCTTGAGGAAGCGAGCACGGGGGACTATCGAGCCGCTGGCGGCCGGCCGGTGCGTTGCGAGGATAAAGGGGACGAGCGAGTGGAGGCCACGGAACAGGACATCCCGCAGGGAGGCCTTGCGGCGAAGAGCCAGAACGGGAACACACCAGCTACACCGACTGACGGATCCGGCCAAACCGGCCGCGCTGATCATACCGGCGGCATGCTGCGCTACACCAGGCGCCGTCTCGTACGCGCCGGCATCGCCGCGGGGCTTGGCGCGGGCATCGGCGCCGCGGCGCTCGCGGCATGCAGGCCCCTCGGCGCCAGGCAGACATCCGACTTGACGGCCGGCCGGGAGGTAGCGAGGCTGCGCCTCTGGCACTGGGACTCGTTCTGGATCGATGCGCTTACCCGCACGACCGACGAGTTTGTGCTGAAGCACCCCAGGCTCAGAGTCGACGTCGAGGTCACCAACAAAGCCGAGTACGTCGACAAGCTCGTGGCACAAGTCGCCGGCGGCTCGGCGCCGGACACGATCGGCGTCTCGGTCACCGGTGACTTCAACGTCATCCAGGCCAAGGGCATGACGGTGCCGCTCGATACCCTGCTCAAACGCGATAGGTACTACCTGGGCGACTTCTTCGACGTCAATCTTCGCCAGCATCAGTGGGGCGGCAAGCAGATTGGACTGCCCTACGGCTGGACGATGATCGTGTGGTTCTTCAACCAGGATCTCTTCCAGCGGCAGGGAGTCAAGACCCCGTACGAGCACTGGAAGGCCGGCACGTGGACGTGGGATACCTACCTCGACCTGGCACGCCGGTTCAAGCGCCTCGGCCAGGACCACTTCGGCACCGCAGGGCTGCCAGTCCCGAATAACTCGATGTCGTTCCCATTGATCTGGTCGAACGACGGTGACGTCTTTGATGCGCAGTACGAGACGTCGCTCCTCGACCGGCCGCCGGCGATGGAGACGTACGACTTCATGTACCAAGCCTCAAGGCTCGCGCCGGTGGGTGAGCAGGCGAAGGTCTCCACACCGGAAGCAGGCAAGGTGGCGATGTGGTTCCAGTGGGAGCCCTGGTACATGCTGAACACCGAAAAGATCGGCTTCAAGTACGGCATCGCGCCGCCACCGGCGGCGCCTCAGACTAAACGGAGCGTCTTTATCGGCAACGCGCCGGGGTTCTCGGTGGCGAACGGGACGCGGTACCCCGATGAAGCGTGGGCGCTGCTCAAACACATGATCTCGCCGGAAGCGATGCGCCGGTACTTCCTGGAGGCGAACATCTCACCCTTGCGCAAGAGCCAGTCCACCTCCAGCCGATTCTGGGATTCACACCTCGGCCTGCCCGATCCCGGGCTGATGGCTGAAATCGCCGCCGCGCGGAATGCCAGCGCGCGCATCCCGCCGCGCGTCAGCAACTTTTCCGAGCTCCAAGAGGTCCTCAAAGAGGAGTTCAACGCGGCCTGGGCAGACCACCAGTCGGTGCGCGACGCGGCGCACAAGAGCGCCCAGCGGGCGACCGCGCTGCTAACGGAAGCGGAGATCGACCGGTAAGATCGACCAGTCGTAGGGCGGTACCGCTCGGCGTGGTGCTCGCCATGTGAGCCGGCGAAACGGCTGTGACTGGTCGCTACACTTGGTGCGCGTCGGCCTCGTGCGAGCGCATCATGCCGGGGTCGTTGCGCTTGGGGTCCTGGGGCGCAGCCTGCATCTCGCCCTTGTCCGAATCGCCCATCATCGCCATCGGCATCGGCTCGCCACCATCCGGCGCCTGGGGGCGCGGCTGGTTGGCGGCGCACGGCGTGCCGAAGCGTGGCACGGCGAACGGCAGGTGCGTCCAGCCACGCGCCAGGAGGTGCAGGTGGTTGGCCGGCTCGCGCCGGTTCTTCGAGCCCCACATCGTGAACGCGCGGGCGTTGGCGTAGTGCGAGACGAACGCCCGGCGGAAGCGGTCCTGCGAGCGGTTCTGATGCGAACGGTGCAGGATGTGTCCGCCAAAGAAGAGCACGTCACCCGGCTCGGCAATCCCAGGTACCTCCCGGCCCGGATACTTCTCGGCGATGCGCGCCAGCGTGTTGACTTCGGTGTCCGGGTGGCTCACGTTGCGCACCACCGTCAGATCGGCGAGGTTCGAGTGGTTCTGGCGCGCCCGATCTTCGGTTGGATAGATCGGCTCGTGCTGTGAGCCGGGCGTGAACCAGACGCACCCGTTCTCTTCGTCTGCACGGTCGACAGCGATCCAGGCGCCGCAGAGCGTGTCCGGGTACGTGGGGATGTAGTAGCTGTCCTGGTGGTACCCCTGCCCGGCGCCACCCGGCGCCTTGATGAAGAACATTGTCTGCATCGCCATCACGTCGGGGCCAATGAGCGCCTCCACCACGTCGAGCACGCGAGGGTGGAGCAGGTAGCGCTCGTGGAACTCGAGATGGCGGTGCAGCATGTGGATGCGCAGGAAGCGCCGCTCGATGTCCTCGGGCGTCATGTTCGGATCGGGCGGCGGCAGGCTCGGTACCTGTACCCGGCCGTACAACAGGTCTTCCGAGTGCTGTTTGATCTCGTCGACTTCCTCCTTCGTGAGCAGTCCCTTCATGAGCAGGAAGCCGGCCTCGTGAAAGCCCACGTATTCGCCCACCGACACCCGATACCGCTGCCGGTTCTCGGAGAACTCGGTGGCGATACGCTCGGGGCGCAGCCACTCCTGGGTGACCACGTCCGATTCGGGCGCCGCAACGGACGTTGCGCCTGACTTCCATCGCGGCGGTGCGGATTGCTCGGCGGCATTCGACGAAGGGACGCTCACGCCGGGCGCACCATTCCGCGCTGCTTTGGCCAGAGTAGGCGCGGCCGCCGCGGCCATGCTTGCCGCCGGCGGACTGCCCATCGCATCTATCGACGGTGCTTCCATCGAAGGCCCCTCCATGCCCGTGCTCGCCCCACCACCCGCTGGCGCGTGATACGAAATGCTCCCGACCGCCTCAATTGGCCGCCGGTCTGAGTTGCTCGCCATTCTCGTACACCTCTGATAGTGATATTACCCTGACGGACCGAACCAAAGCGCTATCGCCTTCTACCTACCGCCGCCCGTTCAAACGCGTTTGATCCCGCCCCTACCGCCCACAGGCTACCGCCTGCTACCTAGTGCGCAGCCAAACGCTCCGGGGACCGCCACTGGCTGTAGGGGCGTATCGAGACACGCCCAGGGGCGGCAGTCGGGCGTATGGCGATACGCCCGACTACAGGAAATCTACGCCGCCGGAACGTTCGCCCGCACCCGCTGCCTGCTGCCTACTGGCCGAGCTCGCGCAGAATCTCACGGCAGTAGCGGACGCTGCGCCCGTCGTCGTAGAGCTGGTCGCCTTCGCGGACACCTTCGACCGCGAGGTAGCCCTGGTAGCCGGCGTCGACCATCGCCGAGATGGCGAAGCGGTAGTCGATCTCGCCATCGGGCAGCGGTACTTTGAGGAAGAACGCTTTGCCCAGATCCGGGATGTGGACGCGGCGCAACTGCTTGCAGTGCCAGTACTTGGCCTTCGGCGCCAGTGCGACGATGCACTGTTCGATCGTTTCTTCCGGGTGTTCGTACGTCCAGTAGAGGTTGCCCAGGTCCGGATTGACGCCGACGTTCGGCCGGTCGACCAGCTCGAGCAGGTGCAGGCAGCTCCAAGCATTGTCGGCGAGCGAGTGCTGATGCATCTCGATCGAGATCTCGACACCCAGATCGGCCGCGATCGCCGCCGCTTCGCGCAGGTGCTTCGCGGTGATCTCGAAGTCGGCATGCGTCGCGGTGCGGCTGCCGCCCTGTGAGACACGCTCCCCGTAACTGCGGCCGGGGCCGTGGGGGTCGGTCGCCGGTACACCGACCGTCATGTTGACCAGGTTGGAGCCGATCCACGACGCGGTGTGGATCGCCTGCTCGACGCGCCGCCGGCTGCCTGCGAGGGCCCGCGGACTGGCGAAGCCACCGCCACCGCGCACCGCAGCGCACACCACGCCCTCGCCCTCCAGCTCGCGCCGCAGCTCGCGTACCTCGGCCTCGGTATTTCCCGCCGACCGAAGACCCACTTCGATGCCTTCGAAACCAAGCTCGCGCACCTTCCGGAGATACGCGCCGCGCACCTCCCTTGGCGGCAACTCGTTGCCCGGCCCGTTGTGGTCGGCAAATGGGTAGAACGCGGCGCGTCTGAATGCGTAGCCAATCTTCACGGTATGGTTCCTTTCCTCAGCGGATATGCCCGGCGCTGCGGCCCGGGTAAAGTAAGTCTGCCGGACCGCTACACCCTGCGGCGCACACTTTCGCGGTCCGCAGCCCCGAATGTCAAGCTGCCGGCATCGGCCGACCGCAGAAACAGACGCCGTCGGCTACACTGGGGCCGTGCCGTACCGCATTAACATCCCGCCGGAAGCCAAACAGCACCTGGCATCTTTGAGCCGCCGAGAACGGGTGATGCTACTCGCTGCGGCGCAGAAGCACTTATCTCACGAGCCGAACGTGCAGACCACGAACCGCAAGATAATGGCTCCCAATCCACTCGGGGCCACGTGGGAGCTCCGGGTGGGCGATTTGCGTGTGTATTACGATTTGAGAGAGGACGATGCAGTGGTCGAGATCATTGCGTTCGGCGAGAAAGTGCGTGACCGCGTGCGCATCGGTGGGCAATACGTAGATCTGAGAGCGGAGAACGATTAGAGGTAGAACATGAAAGTAGAGATTACCAAAGCGCCTGACCTTGCGGACGCACTTAGACGTCTCGAGGCAGTATCGAAAGAGCATCCGCGCGAACCGCTGATATTGACGGTGCACGATCAGCCCGTGGGGGCCTACGTGCCGTTGGCAGGCGTCGACGACGAGTCGCTGCGGGTGAGCTTGAGTCCGGCCTTTCGTGCTATCACCGCTCGAAGCCGGGCGCAGCACCGAGCGGGTCAGGCGGAGTCGCTCGATGCGGTCCAGCGTGAACTCGGTATCACCGAGGAAGAGCTGGCCGAGGCAATGAGGCACGTCTGATGCGCCGCACAGTAACTCACGCCCTATCGGCTTTCTAAGCCACAGCCGAGGTGGAATCCGCAGGCCGCCTCACTTTGCACGTTTCACTTTGCACTTGGTTCAGACGATTACTGGCGCGGCAGCGCTCTGTGACGGCTGATCTGAGGGGATCGCCCATCTGGCCGCAACCCGTCAGAAGACGGGTAACGGTGTAGACGACGTCTGTGGGAATGCGCCGACGTCGCGCAGGACGCGTTCGGCGAGGAACCCTTTCATGCCATGGGGCGGGTACGGTTGGAGGTAGTCCTGCCAGACGAAGGTTTGGTAATTGCGCATCCCGCGCAGCCGGCCTCCCGATGGATCGAGCCAGTTGTTGACGGTCACCACCGGCACCGAGCAGTTGCGCGATGAGAGGTCGCAGCGGTCGATGCCGAGGCGCAGGAAACGGCCGACCGTCTCGCGCAACCAATCGACCGGCGCGTCGACCAGGATGGCGCGCGCCGGTTTCGCGCCGCCGTTCCAGTCCCACGTACTGGCGAGCAGCCGTTTCACGACGTTGCCTCCTTTACTATGCCCCAGCAACGTGACGTCGGCGTCTGCCGGCAGATTCGCTAGCTCGCCCACCATGAGATCGGCGGCATCGGCGACCGAGCCGCGAATCGATCCACCAGGGACGCGCTGCCAGTCGAAGAAGCGCACGCCGTTGCGCGCCATCATCTCCTGCCGGACGCGCTCCGGCGCGGTGCACCAGCGCGCGTAGAACGCATTCCACTCCTCGGGCGACCACCCGAGGAAGGCGCGGCACCACTGCCACCACGCGCGCGGATCGTCGTACCACTCATCCGTCCACACCCCCGGCACGCAGTACAGCACGCGCCGCGCGTGTTCGTCCGTACCCTGCGCTTCAGGGAGTCTGCTCATCAGTCTGCGCTTGCTCCTGCCTTCAATGGTAGTCGAAGCGAGTGCAGCAGGGCGTTGTTGAGCACCTCCACTCGACAGCAGTATGTCTCTTGCGGGCGGCCACGTCACGCTGCTTTGTACTTCTCGACCGCGGCGTGGTTGAGCGAGACGCCGAGGCCGGGAGCGTCGCCGATGGTGAGATGGCCGTCGTCGATGGGGACGGGCGACGAGAGCAGCTCGTCGATCCACGGGACGTCGCCGAGCTGGTATTCGAGCACGAGGAAGTTGGGAACGCAGAGACAGAGGTGCGCGCTGGCGATCGTCGCCACCGGCCCCACCATGTTGTGCGGCGCGACCGGCACGTAGTACGTATCGGCCAGCGCGGCGATCTTCTTCATCTCGAGGACGCCGCCGGCGCGGGCGAGGTCGGGCATGATGATGTCGGCCGCCTGGCGCTCGAAGAGCTCACGGAACTGATAGCGGGTGGCGAGCAGCTCGCCGGTGCAGATCGGCGTCGTCGTGGCGTCGGCGACCTTGGCCAGCGCAACCATGTTTTCCATCGGAATCGGGTCTTCTATCCACAGGAGCCGGTAGGGCTCGAGCACTTCCCCGAGCCGAATCGCGGCTGCGACGTCGAACGCGCCGTGGGCGTCGACCGCCAGGTCGACGCCCGGACCGACGGCGGTGCGCACCGACTCGACCATCCTGGCCATGTGGCGGAGGTCGGCCGCCGAGATCTGGCGGTTGAAGCGGCTGGCCATCGGGATGGGCTCGTCGACGTCCATCTTCAGCGCGGTAAACCCCTGTCCGACCGCGGCGACGGCCTTCTGAGCATACTCGGCTTCGACGTAGTGGGCGCCGCGAAAGAAGCCGTCGACGTAGACCCGCACGCGATCGCGGCACCTACCGCCCAGAAGGTTGTAGATGGGCTGGCCGGCCGCCTGCCCCACGATGTCCCACAGCGCGGTCTCCACGCCAGAAAGGGCGGCGGGATTGACGCCACGCCGGTAGAGTGTCTCCCAATGGAGCTCAATCTGAAATGGGTCCTTCCCCACAAGGTAGTCGCGCATTTGGTGGAGACTCTCGACCACTCCCGTGCTCCGATAGAGAAGCGACTCGCCCAGTCCCACGAGCCCGCCGGCGGCATCGGTCTCGACTTCGACGAACACCATCGGAAATCGCGGCCAATGCCTCCC
>JACQGX010000092.1 GCA_016199265.1 Chloroflexota bacterium
CCCTTCCACCAGGAGTGGAGACGGCTGAGTTTTCCAGAAGGTTTTCTGACGATCTATCACACCCGCCGTCGTAGAGGCCGTGCGAGCACGTGGGCTCGACATGCACGCCTGGGACGTGAACGAGGCGACACTGCGCCATGTGGCAGGGCTGGGCATCCTGCGAGTATGCACCGACCGGCTGCAAACGATCCTCGACGCGCGTCAGCTACGTTACGCGCGAGCAGGTTGCCGCTCGCTGAACAGCGCCGAAGCGCGTGCCGCGCCTTCCACTCGACGTGCGATCGGCTGGTGGCGTCCTGGACTCCGGTTCGCGGGAGAGCGGCGCGCTCGGCGCTCTTCGGCATCGCCACTCACGTCTCGCGCGTTGAACCATTTCGGTAGAGAGCAGTAGCGCAGAGCGGCAAATGGAGATCAGGGAACTGGTTTGGGATCCGACGAACCGGGCGAAGTTCCGGGCGCACCGGATCGAGCAGTGGGAAGTGGACCCCATGCTCGTTATTGACGATTGGGTGGTGGCCACGCACGAAGACTATCCCGATCAGGTGCGCAACATCGGACCAACGAGGGTCAGGCGGATGCTCACGGTTGCGGTGGAGCCAACCGACGATCCAGCGGTGTGGCGACCGGTCACCGGGTGGGACTCGGATAGGGAGGAGCGGGCGTATCATTGGGAAGAGACGCGATCAAGTCAGTAAGTCAACAGGGACTACCACGCCAATGAGCACGACCGACCGACCGACCAGCACTACCGCCGCTGCACCCACTGCCGCGTCGCGTCCTTCCCGCCACGTGGCCGGTGAGCAGGCCGAACCGCAGCCGTGGCGCAGCGCCGAGGACGCCAAGGGATGGAAGGTGATCGCCCGCGGTCGGCGGCGCCCTGGCGGCGCGCCGGTACCCCTCATCCGCCTGACGATGCATCTGGACGCGGCCCAAAGCGAGTGGCTGCGGCAGGAAGCCGAGCGCACCGGGCTGGGCTACGACGAACTCATGCTCAAGCTGCTCGACGACGCCCGCGCGCAGCGGGCGGTGCCGCCGCCGGACCACGCAACCATGAGGTGAAGGTGGGAAGTCGCCTGGGGCGGCGATACGAGAAGAGCCGGTCGCGGCCGCCAACGGCTCTCGCCGAGGGCAACCTTCTTCCAGTCCAAGAAGAGTGACGAAGCCGAAGTGGTGGTGTGGTGCAGAGGCGAGAGATTCATCGGCCCGTCCGCACGTAAAATGTGACAGACCCCTGTGTCGGTCACATTCCGGCTTCGACGAGCGTCGCGGAACGCAGCGGAGAGGGACACGGTGAGCGAGATCCCCTTGTGTCGCGTCGTTGGGCGTTGATGCCCTCGACCTATACTCGTATACTCGACGCGGTAGGTGATGAGCACAGGCGCGCTGGCTCGGTTCCCGGAGCACCGGCGGGTGCTCGCGGCGGTAGTGACGTACTACCAAGATGATCCGCGGGTGGAGGGGATGCTGCTCGGCGGGTCGAATGCCGCGGGCGGGATGGATTTCTTCTCGGACGTTGATCTGGATGTCGTGGTGACCGACGCTGCCTTTGACGCGGTGTTCGCTGAGCGCGACCGCGCTGTCGAGGCCGTTGGTCGCCCGCTCTTCCGGTTCATCGCCGACCACATTCCCGGCGGCGACCAGCTCTACATTGTCCTGTACGAGAGTCCAGTAGGGCCGGTGAAGTTGGACGTGGAGTACTACCGGGCAAGCGCAGTGACGCCCTCTTGGAGTCTCAGCCGGCGCCGTATGCTGCTCGACCGCACTGGGGCACTTGCGGCGGTCCTTGCCCGGTCTGCCGAGGTCGAGGTGTCCACCCCGCGCGTCGAGCACCTGCGCGACGTGAACCAGAAATTCTGGTCCTGGTGCTGGTACACCTTCGGCAAGATCGTGCGCGGTGAGCTCTGGGAGGCAGTTGACGCCCTGCATACCATCCGTACGCGCGCCCTGATCCCCTTCGTTGCCTGGGCCGGCGGTGCCCCAGTGGAGGGCTACCGCCGTCTTGAGCAGAAGGCCGATCCCGATGTGCTGGGACGTCTCGCCGCCACCCTGGCGCCGCCACAGCGTGCGCCGCTGTATGCTGCGCTCCAGGTGTCCATCGACCTCTACAGCACACTGCGTGAGCCGGTCTTTTCCCGCTTCGGCGTCCAAGCCGACGTGCGCGCTGAGAGCACGCTGCGTCAAGCGATCGTGCAGTACTGGGCTGAATGCCGGCTGGCAGAGTGAGCGAGGCGCGGCTCCCTTACCAGTAAGCGGCTGGGGAGCATCGGCAACAGTCAGCGCCATACGAGGCAATAGATCCCTAATCCGACAACGCTGACGTGACAGACGCCGCATTTCGTCTCCTTTTTGGACACGATCACGCTAGACTACCAGGAAGGTGTCGGCGCTCGCCTTGCCCTAACAGGGCGGTAAGATGAGACGCAACTCGTAAAGCGTCGCATCTGTGGTTCGTGGTACTCCCGTTGTGACTGGACCGTCGCAGCCGCTTGATCTCGAGCCCTTCCCCGTTCTCTACGACCAGTACCCGTGGGATGGGTCGGTTGACCCCGCGCGACTGCTCTCTGCCTACCAGGAGGCGTTAGTCGTGTCGGCGTTTCCGGGCGGCGCACGGGTGCTCGATGTGCGCCCGTACCAGCGCTGGGATGGTCGCCTCACGTTCCCGGTCTTCGTGCGCGTGCAACACGTGGGACGAGCACGTCGCGAGGATGCCGAGGGCACAGTCGAGGACATGGTCGAGGACACGGTGCTACTGCGCATGGAGCGCTTCCGCGGTGGCGTGGAGCGCGAAGCAGCCGTCCTCCCCGTGCTCAGTACACTGGGGCTTCCCGTCCCCCGCCTGCTGGCGGGACCAGCGGTGGACCCGGCCCATCCGGACCGGGGCGCCGTGTCTGTGCTCTCTGTGCTGCCTGGCGCGGACCTCCAGCACCTGAGCGCATCCGCTGGGCCTGAGGAATTGGCAGCGCTTGGCGCGCTTATTTTTGAGGGCGTGGACGCGCTCCACGCGGCGACCACGGCGGTACGTGGTGCTCCCGCCGGTCAGGCCGTGCCCGCGGTGACGTTGGTGGCGGAGTTACACACGCTCCAGGTACGAGGCGGCCCGTGGCTGGCGGATGCCCAGTTCTGCGCTGCTGTCGAGCGCTTGCTCCCCCTGGCAGCCGCCGAGACCGAACGGGCGCCGCTGGTGTTCTCCGACGGCGATTACAACCCGGGTAACTTTCTGTCCGATGGGCACCGACTCACAGGCATCATTGATTTCGCGCGGGCACGCTTCGAGGATCCCATCTATGGCTTCGCCAAGTACTGGGTCTACGATCTGCAGCCGTTCCACGGGGCAGGGGTCATCGCCAGGGGGTTGATGTCCCGGGGGGTGTCGGAGGCGCAACTCGCGTTGCGGATCGCCATTCGGTGTCTGTGGACCCTCCAACGCGAGGTCCCGGTGGTCGGACATGACGCCCGGATTGGTCGCTACCGCGAGGGGGTGCGCCAGCTCCTCCAGCGATCACTAGCACAGATGGGTGGCAACCGGTGACAGAGAGAGGGAGCACACGTACCCGTAGGCCAGCCGCTGCGCTGGTTGCCGAGGCCGCTGGCGCCAAGCTGCCCAGCTACGTCACGCGCGAGCGGGCGCGGGTGCTCGTCAACGCCGCCGAGACCGACCGCGACCAGTTCCTGCTATCGCATCCGTGTGACCGCTGCCAGCGGTGACACCCCTGCGGCAGGCCACATGCACCATCGTGGGAATCTGCGCGCGCGTAGTACCGTTGCCCTACGGCCCACACATATGTCCGTCCCAGTTCTCAGTTAAGGAATACTTGTTAACTTTGGGTGCGCGCGGACGGGTTGTGCTGCCCGCCCCCGTGCGCGAGCGCTTGGAATTGCGCGAAGGCGATCGGCTGGTGCTCATTGTGCAGCCGGACGGCACGATGCGCCTGGCATCGCTCCGGCACCAAGCAGAACACGTCCAGGGTCTCTACGCTCATCTCGCGCCCGGAGTGGACTTGGCCGGCGAGCTGATTCAGGAGCGGCGCGAGGAGGCCAACCGTGAATAGCGTGCTCGACGCCTCGGCGCCTCGGCGCTGCTGGCGTACCTACACGGGGAGCCGGGCGCCGGGCGCGTGACCGACGCGCTCGTCAATGGGTGCGCCATCAGCGCCGCCAACTGGGCAGAGGTGCTCTCCAAACTGGTTGAGATCGGCCCGGACCCAAATCAAGTCGTAAAAGAGTTTACCGAACAGGGCCTACTTGGAACCGGCCTGCTTGTCTATCCGCTCGACGACGCGCTGGCCCGTGAAATCGCACGCTTACGGCCACTAACGCGGCCGGCCGGGCTGTCATTAGGGGGATTAGGTGATGTTGGTGATGACCGCGCCCGCCTCGCTCTGGCCAAGATTCTGAACGTGTCGGCGCTGACTATCGACCGTAGTTGGTCGACCCAGAACCTGGGCGTCGACGTACAGTCATCCGCTGACCGAATCGGCCTTGACGGCTCAGGATGGGGCGGCCACGGTGACAAGGGCCTGGCGGATGCCCTCGCCGATGGCGTCGAGGCACTCGAAGGTGGTGCCCTCGTAGTGGCCGACGGAGAGACCGTCGCAGCCGGTCTCGGCGGCGATGCGCACGCCGAGCCGGACGAGCTCGGGCGTGGCCTTGGGGCGGCTGCCGATCGCCGAGATGAGCTTCATCTGCTCGCCGATACCGCGGCGCGTGCGCAGCAACCGCTGGCGCTTCTCTTCCATGCGGTCGAGCCGGCCGAGCTGCTCGGTGTAGTCGCTGTTGCGCACCGAATCGAGGTGCGGCGCGAGCCGCTTGAGGTCGAGGCCGAGCAGCTCGGGATAGCGTTCGTAGTGGTTGAGGCGCAGCTCGGTGCGCGGGTTGGCGCGGTGGACGGTCTCGTGGGCTTCGCGGAAGAAGTCGGTCACGCTGTCGATGCGGAAGCGCATGAACTGGTACAGCTCGGGCCACTCGAGCAGCAGCGACCCAGCCGACCCGTCGCCGTGCAGGAGCTGCGAGAGCTCCATCGCCTCACCAAGGGAGGGTATCGTCAGCCACCGCGCACGTCCGCGCAGGCTCTCGACGATGCCGTCCCAGTCGTAGCCGAAGCGGCGGGCAGCGCCAGCGCAGGCGTCGCAGAAGCAGCCGCCGCTGCGCACCAGCCCCAGCAGCCGCACCACTTCCTGGCTAACCGCCGTGTCGCCCCAACGGACGCCGTGGGCGTGGGGCACGGCAAAGCTGCCGGGGCTAAAGAGGTAGACGCACGTCTGCACCATGTCGAGGTCGTAGTGGGTGCAGATGTCGGCGAAGAGGCCGAGCGCGTACTGGCGCGCGGGCGCGCTATTGAAGCACAGGTGCCGGCGCAGGATGTTGCCGAAGACGTCGCGCTGGAGGGCCTCCGGGCAGCGCGTCTCGAGCTCGTCGGGATCGTGCCAGCCGTGGGAAAACTCGGCGCCAAGCTTGAGGCCGCGCGGCCGGGCGGCGGTGGCGAGCACTTGCATCCAATCGGCGCCGGCGAGTGTCTCGTCGCGCGGCGGATGGGGCTTGATTGGCGTGTCGCGGTAGAACTCCGGGTGTGTCTGGAAGTACGCTCGCCCTTCCTCGACCAGGTTGAACTTGCGCACCGGATTGTGCGGGTAGTAGTCGTCGGTAATCGGGCGCTTGTGGCCGATCTCGACGGCGATGAGATAGACCATGTTGCACAGCGCTCGTTCCTGGAGGTTATCGAGGATCGCCTCGACGCCCTCGTCGCGGATGTCCCAGGGATAGATGCTGCCGATCACTTCCTGAAAGCGCACTGCACTCTCTCCTCTTGCTGCGATTGTTACACGACAGCGAGAGCTTCCAACGCTCGCGCAGGCGGCGACACCGTCATGCTTCGCTGCGCTCAGCATGGCAAGGGTGCGCCCACAATGACAAAGCACGGGCTATCGAATTAGCCGACCATCACCGCATTGGCGGCATCGCGTAGCTGCTCGGCGGTAGCCTTCGGCGGTCCGCCGTTAAGAAAGATCTCGTTGAGGTGCTTGGTGAAGATAGGCGAGTAGAGATCAAGCATCTTCTCGTGTTTGGGCAGGACGTCGACGCTGGCGATGCCGTCAACGAGGAGCTTCCGGCTGGCCTTCGAAGGCGGCGTCTTGTATTCGAGGTAGTCCTTGCCGGCGACCGACTTGACCGCCGGCAGGCCAAAGTCGATCTCGTCCCTGGTGAAGACATCGTAGATGCCCTTGGCGCTGATGAACTTCAGGAATTCCCAGCTCTGATCGGGGTACTTGGTCGACGGCGTGATGCCGTGTCCAGTCAGGCTCATGACGTTCTTCCGGCCGGCGGCGCCCTTCGGCAGGTACGTTACGTCGGCGTCAAAGGGCTGTTGCTCGAGGACGGGCGTACCGGTGATGACCGCCGCCGCCCACATCGCCACTCGGCCGGCGGCGAACATCCTGGCCAGCGAGAGGCCGCCAAGCTGCTCTCGCGTCGGCACGACACGGTGCTTGAAGCGCAGGTCGTACATGAACTGCAGCGCCTCAATCGCCTTCGCATCCATGAGCGTGCGCTTGGGGTATTGGGGATGGTCGAAGACCTTGCCGCCGTGGGACCTGATCCATGGCAGCAGATTGTTGAGGTCGTTCGAGTGGACGAGCCCAAAGCGCTCCTCGCCACCGCGCTGGCTGGACAACCGCGTGGCTGTCTCCAGGAACGTCGACCACGTCCAGGTCGTGTCGGGCGGCTTGAGGCCGGCCGCCTTGAAGCTGTCGCGGTTGTAGAACAGGCAGAAGTAGTACAGGAAGCAAGGCATGGCGTGGGGCTTGTTGTCCCACTCGAAGCTCTGGAGCGCCGCCGGGAAGAAGTCGCTCTTGTCGAACGTCTTGTCGCGGCTGACGAACGCGCTCAAGTCACGAACAATGCCTTGTTTGGGCAGCGCCCCGATCCAGACAGGACTCGTCCAGACGACGTCGACCGGCGAGCCGCCGGCGAGCATGATCCGCACTTTCTCGAAGAAGTCGCCGCTGGGCAAGATGGGCTCAACTTTGACTGAAGGATGGAGCTGCGCGAACGCTTCGGCGGTCTTGTCGTAGCCCTGCTGGATCCGATCCGCCCCCGTTCCTTTGATCCACACCAGCGACGCCGGCGGGAGAGTCGTCGGCCCGCGTGCCGCCGGTTGGGTTACCCTTTCGCAGCCGAGCGCGGCAAGCATCGCCGCCCCGCCGGCCGCCGCGGCGCCTCCCAGAAGCAGCCGCCTCGTCGCCATCCCACACCGCGCGCCTACCCTCCAATTCATGGGACCGCCTCCTTTCACGAACGGCACGTACCCGCTACGATGGACGACCAGCGCGATGCTTGCCAAGCGCTGATCGCTCGGCAGGCACGCCCGTGTGAGCGTAGTATATCCCTACTGCCGATGGCGTTCTACAGTGAGATGGCCCCACGGCCCCTGAACTGGCCGCGCGGACGAGCCATCCCCGTGCGGCGCTACGCTGCCGGAATCCGGAGTGGGTGCGTCTCGTCGGGGGAGCGTCGGGCGTCGAGGCGCTCACGCAACTGCGGCAGGTCGATCTCGCGGCGCCAGAAAGCGGAGGCGGCGCGCAAGTAGCGGATGCCCGTTTGGAGCGACTGTCCGTAGCGGCTCTGGTTCGCCTCCGGCTGCAGCGCTGCCTGCACGTACGCATCGTCGACCTGCCTGCCGGCCTGCAGCGCGCGCGCCACCTGAATGGCCGGATCGTCGGCACGATAGAACGCCGTCTCGACCATGAAGCGCTCGACTTTGGCGGGATCGGGATTCTGAAACACCCGCACCCAAAGGTCGACGTCCAGGTAGAGTGGTTGAACAGTGGTGAATAGCCGGTCGAGCCAGCCCTGGACATCGTCCGAATCTGGATCCAAGGTGTGGCATGCCAGGAGGGCGCGTTGGAAGAGCGCACGAACGAACTCCTCGAGCGCCCGACCGGTCGCCGTCGTATCTGCCGCCAGCAAGAAGCGATTGAAGGGCTCTTCGTCGCCGCCCAGGTACACCTGCCGAAAGACGTGGGCCTCGTAGTAGGCGGAGATCTCCTGCATGGCGGCCGCCTCGTCTCCGGCGCGATCGGCATCCCCCGCGAGGCGTCCCTGCATCCGGTGGTGGATCTCGTTCCAGTCGGCACCGGCGCACAGGCTCATGAGCGGCTTCATCAGGCGGTCGGCGCTGGCGTGGGCGAGGGCGCCGAGCACGAAGGCCACCTTGCGGGGCACGTCGTCCCGATCGTTTGGCCAGCCGTCGCGCGCCCAGGGCAAGACGACGCCGAGCGTGCGGCTGCCGCCGCGGGTCACGGCGCCGAGGCGGCCGGCCTCGCGCTCGGTCTGAATCCATTCGCGAAACAGCGGCTCGATCTGGCCGTCCACCTGAGCCAGTCGGCGGCAGTCGTCGAAGACCGCCCAGTGCACAAGTAGGTCTGACACGGCTGTTGTCCTCTCCTGTTGGCGTGTTCGTCGAGAGCGACTCACCGCGTCCCCGCTCACCCGTCGACAAGCTCCCGGTGAGCGGGGCCGCCGTAACACGCCCTTAGATCTTGTACGAATCCAGCGCGACTTGCGCCTCCTGGGCGGCGGTCTCGAGGGCCTGCTTGACGCCGGCCTTGCCGCCGAGCACGTCGTTCGTCGCCTTGTCCAGCGACTTGCGGATGTCGTCCCACGCCGCCGTCTGGGGCACGGAAACCGACGCCTCCAAGTTCTTGAGCACGACGTCCCAGTGGGGGCTCAGGTCGCGGAAGGCGCGCTCTTCGTTGAACTTGCGTACCGGCGAGGGGCGCTGTTGCTGGAAGACGGTCTTCCTGGCGCCGTCGCCCAACGAGATGTACTTGAGCCACGCCCAGGTGGCTGCCTCGTTCTTCGCCCCTTGGGGGACGGTGTACATCCACGTCCGCTCCGCCACGGTGGCGACTTTGGCCTTCGGATTCTTGCCGTTGATGGGCTGTTGGGCAGCACCCAACGGGAAGCCGGGCGACTCTTCGTTGACGCGGAAGAAGTTCGAGACGATGGTCACCCACATCACCTCCTTACCCGAGTACCACGGCGCCCGTGAGCCGGCCGACCCACCGCTGCGGTTCGCCTGGTAGAACTCGTCGACCGCGCTCATCCCACCGAGGACGCGCTCGGTAAAGTCGTGCATCCAGGTCAGCGTCTCCTGGCCCTGCGCGCTGTTGAAGGCCACCTTGCTGCCGTCGGGCGAAAACAGCCGCCCGTCGTTCTTGTAAAGCCAGTCGAAAAACGGGCGTCCCGACGGGACGAAGCCGACGCGGCTGAGCTGCCGGCCGTCCCGCTGCGTGAGTTTGAGCGAGACCTCTTCGAGCTCCTGCCACGTGCGCGGCGGGCGGTTGGGATCGAGTCCGAACTGGCTGAACACCTGGCGGTTGTAGAAGAGGAACGGATCGACCCCTGCCACGAGCGCCGGCAGGCCGAAGTGCCGGCCATTCAACCGCATCAGGTCGATCGTGGCCTTGTAGAAGACCTGGTCGGTGTTGATGCGGTCACGCTTGATCAGGTCGTCGAGCCAGCGCAGGGCGGTCTTGTGTGCCCAGACGGCGCCAGTGTGGGTCAGGATCATCGTCACGTCGGGCGGATCGCCGGCGGCAATGGACGCGAAGATCTTGTCCATCGAGATGCTGCCGCGGGACAGGGTGGGCTTGATCGTGATGTTAGGGTTCTGCGCCTGAAAGTCGGCGACGATCTCGTCGACCAGCTTGGTGCGCACGCCGTCCCACTCGTGATAGAAGTCGACGGTGCCGCGTATCGCGCTCGGTGAAGACGTGCCACCACTTGGAGCGGCCTCACCACACGCCGCGAGCAAGGCAGCGCCGGCGAGCATGGTGCCGCCGAGCATCCTTCTCCGGCTGAATACGGACGAATCTTCAGTAGACATGGCGCTCCTCTCACAGACCTATCTGCTTCATCGTGCGCCTCATGGTCGGGCGCCCTATGCGGTTGTTCACGTTCTGCAACGTTATATCACACCGCGAGTACGAAACACACCATCAGGTCGGAGTCCCAATGCGGTTGTTCACGCTCTGCGCGGCGCCGGCGGCCGCGCCTGGTTGCACCCCGGATTCGACAGCACGCCATCCAACGCGTCGTACTACCGATCCGCCAATATGCCTCTATGCCTGATCAGCAGGCCGTCCAGGACGGCCTGCTGATCAGCCGGTTTTCCCATGCTTGCTGCCGGCTACGGCATCGCCAGGAGCTGCGAGAGCGCGGTTTTCGGACTATCGCGGTGTGGCCGGCCGTGTGCGCCGCAGATGAGATCGAAGTCTTCGTCGAGGAGGCGGCCTAGGCTGCGCCTGAAGGCGTCCGGATCGGGATGGCGGTCTACGTAGTTGGGCCGCGAGCCGAAGTAGAGACCAGGCGCGCGGCGGTAGTGGGCCTCTCCGGCCAGCTCGGCCTCGACCTGCCCGTTGATGGCGTCTCCGGTAAAGAGCACACGTGCGCCGCTGGGCGCCTGCCAGAACAGCACATGATCGCCGGCGCGGAGTCCGTCGATCTGGATCGCGCGGAGGCCGCCGGGGAGACGCGCACGGTCCTCATACGTAAAGCTGGGGCGTCCTTCCAGCTCACCGCCCCGCTCGGGGAGGCCGGCCGCGGGCGCCCACACCGGCGTTCCCCACCGCTCCCGCGCGAGGTAGCCGGCCCGCTCGTGCATGTCGCTCGTGAGCACCGTCGCCGCGGGCTCTTCGTCGATCAGATCACGCAGGCGCGCCTCCACCTCGGCGGACGGTTGTTCTGGATCGACGAGCACCCAGCCGCCGGCGGTGCGCAGCGCATACGATTCGAAGGGGCTGTACCGTCCTCCGGGGCGCCAGATCGTCGACCAGCGAATGAGCTCGAGTCGCCACTGTGTTCCCAACTCGATGGACAGACGCGAGTGCCGCGTAACGGTGTCTCCCATTGAACGCTCCGGTTCCGATGTTGCCCTGTAGTGCAGTTGCCGGATACGGGCGGGGCAAGCAAAGGCAAGCGACTTCAGCCGAAATCACGCCGCCCATCTGCGCGGATACGGAAGCGGTGGCGCTCGGCGATCACCGCGCTGCCGCCGGCAACTCGGCGAATAGCGGCTTCGTCACCTGGTCGAGTTGCTGAACGGCGATCTTGGGCGAGATCTCGCCTTTCATGACCGCGTTGAACACCGGCTTCATCGCCTCCTCCATCTGGTCGAACCGGATGCCGGGCCGCTCGCCGCCGACGGCGGCGACATCCTGGGTGCGCTGGAGCTGCGGAATCTCCTTGACGCGCGCCTTCCATTGCGTGCTCTCGAAGAAGTCGAGGCGAGGCGAGTACTGATCGAGCACTTCCAGCCGCTTGAGCGCGCCCGGGAGCGAGGCATACCAAGTGAGGAACTCCCACGCTTGGTCGAGCCGCTTGGTCGCCTTGGGGATCGTATGCATGTTGACCCAGGTGGCGGTAGCGTATTTGCCTCCCCGCGGATGTTTTGGATAGGCGATCATGTCGAACTGGAGCTGGGGGTTCTTGAGGCGCAGCTCGGGCACCTGCCAGTTGCCGCCCTGCACCATCACCGCGTTCCCTTGCAGGAAGAGGTTGGTCAGGCTGCCGCCCAGCCCGTTGGAGACGCGCTTGCCGTTGAGCAGGAGGAGCAGGTGCTCCAACGCACGCACACCCAGCTCGTTGTTGACGTCAAGACCGGTGTAGTCCTTCGCGTAGAGCTTGCCGCCCTGGCTGTACATCCAGACGGCCATGTGCCGGCCGTCGGGGACCTTCACCTGGTAGCCGGCGCGCTCGACGGTATCGCCGCGGCGGATGGTCAGCTTCTCGGCGGCGGCGTCGAAGTCGTCCCACGTCCAGTTCTTGAGCTTGTCATAGCTGGGATCGAGGCCCACCTCACGGAAGTACTGCGTGTTGACCAGCGTGACCTCGCTGTCGGGCCCACCGGTGGGGACGCCGGCGATCTTTCCCTGGCGGATGCCGTAGAAGCTCGACGCCGGCACGAACTTGTTGTAGGCCACGTCGGGCTGGCGCTTCGCGCGGTCGTCGAGCCCGGTCAGCCCGCCGAGGGCCCAGAAGTCGCGCATCCAGGCGTTGCTGGTCGACATCACGTCGGGCACGGTGCCGGCCGCGGCCATGACGGTGAACTTGGTCGGGTACTCGCCGAAGGCGACGTATTCGTGCTTGAAGCTCGCGCCGGAATAGCGCGCGGCGTATTCACGCTCGATCCAGGCGAAGTAGGCCTGGTAGTCCGGCCGGCTGAGGTCGCTCCAGCTCATATAGACGAGCTCACCGCGCTTGGCGCCACCGGAGGGGTGGCCCTGGCCCGACTCGGCAGACGGGCCTTGCCCGCAGGCCGCCAGTGCGGTGGCGGCTACCGTCCCGCCGGCGCCGCCGATCAAGAACGCTCGGCGCGTCGGCCGAGACGGTGCGTGCGTATCGCTCTTCAACTGACTCATCGTGCATCACCCTCCTTTGCGCGTGGCTTCGTGTGGGTGACGGAATAACTGCTCCAATTCGTCACTCAGCCGCATCTCAGCCTATCGACCAAGACCGTCGTCCATTCCGTCACTGGTACTTGCACTGCACGATACACCAAGAAGCGTCGTTTTCACAAGCGCTGTTTCGCGGTGGGCACGATAATGATTGGGGCGACGCCGAACGTGGCGCGGTGCGGCTGCACGACCTTCAGTCCATGGCAACGAGTTTGCCGAGCGCGGCCTTTGGGTGGTCGCGGTGCGGCCGGCCGTGAGAGCCGCAGATGAGATCGAACTCCTCAACGACATCTCCCATGACAACTGCCGTCGCGGTAGGGTTCGCAGTGTAGTGTAGTCGCAGCAATAGCGAAGGATCTCCACGGCTGCGGTCGAGATCCTTCGCTGCGCTCAGAGCCTGCCCTGAGTGTAGCGAAGGGATGATATCCGGTCAGTCATTTCTGCCGTGCGGTACCAGGCTCACCGTGCCAGCGAGCGGAACGCCGTCAACACGGCATCGATCTCCTCATCGCTGGTAAAGAACGCCACGGACAGCCGAATCGCACGGTTGCCGTGAGCGGCGCGCCCGGTGATGTTCCAGCGAGTGCGGAGCGTGGCGATCAAGTCACTGCCGGTCCAGCCGGCGAGGCCGGCGGTGACGATGCCGGTGCACAGCGACGCTGCCGCGGGCGTATAGACGGTAACGCCGGGAATAGCCGACAACTCGGCCTTGAGGCGGCCCGCAAGCTGCGTCGACCGCGCCTCAATCGCCGCCAACCCAACGTCTGACAGAAGCCTCACCGCCTTCCCAAGTGCGCTGTACAGTGGCCAGTGGCGCCCGCCGAACTCAAAGCGCGTGGGTGTCGGCTGTGGGTCCCAGGCGAGCGTCTGCCGGTCGAGTCGTGCCGATGCCCCCGGCCCGCTCCATGACGGCTTCAGCCGTGGCAGCCAGTCTGGGCGGATATAGCGGATATAGAGGAACGATGTGCCGTGGTGTCCGAGGAGCCACTTGTACCCGGTTGCGCTATAGAAATCGCAGCCGATCTCGGCGAGGTCAATGGGAAACTGCCCGGCCGACTGGGCGCCGTCGAAGCCCACGGCCGCGGCCGGGCACCGTTCGTGCACCAGCGCGCAGATCTCCCGCGCCGGCAAGCGCACACCGGTCTCAGTGGTGACATGGCTGAGGGCAACAATGCGGGTGCGTGGCCCCAACAGAGAGGATAGGTTGTCGAGCAGTACGACCGAGTTTGCGGGCGCATCCGAAACCGGCAGACACCGTACGACGATACCGTAGCGGTCACGCAGCGTAAGCCAGGGCAGTATGCCGGCGGGATGCTCCTGGTCGGTAATCACTACCTCGTCGCCCTCGCGCCAATCGAGGCCATGGCCGACGGCGCTGAGCCCCTCAGACACGGCGCGCATGAACGCGATGTGTTCCGGCCGCACGCCGAAGGTGCGGGCCAGGGTGGTACGGGCAAGTGCGGCGCCCGCATCGAGCTCGCGCCGCACCACCCGCGTGTCATTCCCGTACTCGCCGATCAACTGGTAGAGCCGCAGCGCTTCGGCCGTCGCCGCGCGTGGCGTCGGACCCAAGCCGCCGGTGTTGAGGTACGTCGAATGCGCCAGCGCCGGCAACTCGGCGCGGATGGCATCGAGATCTATCGTGCTCGTTGCGTCGGCGGTGTTCGTCATCTAAGCACCCCGAGGTAAGTCTTGCGTAGCATTGTGGACGGTCGCGGCGCGCTTGTCGAGGGCGGCGTTGACAGCGCGCTGGAGGGCGGCGCCGTCGGCGTAGCTGCGGGTGGTGATGTC
>JACQGX010000114.1 GCA_016199265.1 Chloroflexota bacterium
CCAAACCGGTCGATCTGCCCGTCTACGCTCTCTGGGGGCGCAACGGAGTCGACGAAGCCGTCAAGAAGGCAGGCGCGCTTGGCTTCGATGTCGCACAGATGCTTACCGCTTAGCGCCGTGGGGGGACGCGCGGACGTGATGCGCGGTTCAGGACACCAGGTATGCCCGGACGACGCTCATCTCCGTGCTTCCGCGTGTTTTACGTCAACCACGTGGGCGCGAGTCTACCCCGCCACGCCCCATGCGCGCGCTGCACGTACCGGTCGCACCTGGCCTGCGTGTCCGCACTGCCCCGTTCGACGGCGGCGCCATCTGTGAAGCAGGTCGAGAGCACCGGCAACGCCAACCACCACGCGAGCGGCGGTGGCGCTGCCAAACGGGTTGATCATGTCTCCTCTCCCGTTCTCCATGCAGAGTTGGTCCGCTTCATCGCCGCCGCTCGCTAAGTGCGAGTGCGGCCCACCCACTTTAGCCGCCCCACAAACCAAAGCCAAGGCGAAACCCGCAGGCCTCCTCATTTTGCATTTTGCATTTTTCACTTTGCATTTGGTTTAGGCGGCCTCGGCCGGTGATCGACCACGTGCGCGCCGCCGGGTCATAGAGCTCCGCCCAGGAGATCGCGCCCGCGCCCCGTCTCCCGCCGGTGACCAGCACCCGCCCGTCGGCCAGCAGCGTCGCGCTGTGGCCGGAGCGCGTGCGCCGCAGGAGCCCCGCCGGCGACCAGGTGCCCATGGCCGGGTCGTACTCCTCCGCCGAGTCGAGCCGCCGGCCGCCGGGCACCCCAGCAACAACGGAGTCGCCGCCGGCGACGAGCACCCGCCCACTCGCCAGCAGCGTGGCCGTGTGGCCGATCCGCACAGATACCATCGCGCCGGTAGCCGACCACATCCCGGTAGCCGGGTCGTAGAGGTCTGCGCCCGCCAGGCTGCCCGATTGCGGCGTCCAGCCGCCGACAACCAGCACCTTCCCGTTGGGAAGCAACGTCGCCGTGTGGCCGGTGCGGCCGGTTGGGGGATCGGCAGTACCGGACCACGTGCCGGCGACCGGATCGTAGACCTCGGCCGCCGGAGACGCCTCGTAGAGGCGTGGGTCACGCGGCGAGCGTGTTCCGGCGGCGAGGCCTTCTGGCGCACGCCGGCCGATCACCAGCACGCTTCCGTCGGCCAGGCGCGTCGCCGTCCCCACGACCCGGACCTGCGTCATGCCGGCCGTCGGCGCCCACGTCCCGTTGGCCGGGTCGTAGACCTCAGCGGTAGCACCCAAGCCGATCCCCACCAGCAGCACCTTTCCATTGGGCAGCAGCGCCGTCCGTCCGCCGGGGTACTGGCCGCTCGGCGCGCCCGTCGCCGCCCATTTCCCCGTCGCCGGATCGTAGAGCTCCGCTCGCGGGGAGGCAGCGGTGGTGTAGGCGCCGTACCCGCCGCCGACCACCAGCACCTTGCCGCTCGGCAGCAGCGTCGCCGTGTGCCGGGAACGCGGCGTGCCGAGCCCTCCGGTGCGCCGTCGCCGGCCGGTCGCCGGGTCAAACACCTCCGCCGAGGCGACGATGGATTCTGCCACCATGAGCGGACCGTCCGGGACTTCGCCGCCCGCGACCAGCACGGTCCCATCGGGCAGGCGCGTGGCCGTGTGGCCGAAGCGCTCCGTCGGCGCGACCCACGTGCGGACGGCGGCGGTGCCGCCGGTGCAACCGGCCATGAGCGCCACCGGCAGGACGAGGCCGCCCACCGCGAGGCCGAGCGCCGTTGCGCGCCGGCGCTTGTTGTGGGGCGTCCACAGCCTCAGCGCCAGCGCGAGCCACCCGGTCAACAGCAGTGCCGGCAGCCCAAATACCGGCACGAACAGCGCGCCCTCCCCGCGGAGCGACCAGGTGCCGACGCGGACGCCCAGGCGGCTGAGCACCTGCGCGAGTATCAGCAGCATCGCACCCGCCACCAACCCGGCCAGCACCACCCGACCGGCCGCGGCGAGGCCCGCGCGCCAGTCAGATCGCGGCCCACCATCGCCGCCGCGGCGCAATTCAGTCTCCATCGCCGGCCTCGCCGTCCGTTGCCCCTGTTGCCCCCGTGGCCGGCCCGGCGGCCATTGCCTGAAGCGTTCGGCTGCGTGCCACCTGGGGATCGACACCCAGACGCCCCAGTACGCCGATATCAACCCCGCCTCCCTCGCCCACTGGCCCCAGCTCTAGCTGCTCCGGGAATCGCTCGAACCGTCTAACCAAGCGATGACCTCCTCTCTGCTACCCCTACAACGCGCCAACCGGCGAACGGCGGACACCGGCCTCGCGGGCGACAGGTTGTACACTTCCGGCCCCGGCGACCGTTCATGAGATGACAGACGGACAACAAGATCGCTTACGTGGTTGTCGGCTGTCCGGTGCGCGTGCATGCGCTGATCTACGCCGGTGTGTCCGCCGACTCGATCGCGCCGGACAGGCGGTCTACGGGCTGCTCTGGATGGTGGGGCTGTACGCCTCCACGGTGGTCCTGCCTCACCGGTTGGAGCAGGGGGCGCTGCGGCTCCACTATGGCGTGCTTTCGGAGTGGGCAGTTCTCCACGGGCAGATTGCGGCGGTAGAGCAGGAGCGGCGAAACGTGCCAGAAGGGCGCAACGGGCTGCAGTGGCTTCCAAGAGAGTGAGCGGTCTACTTTTCGGTCGGTGGTAGAACGGACGTGACGCTTCGCCTGCGGGAGCCACGCGCGCTGGAAAGCGTGCGAGGGTTGCGCAAGCTGAGGGGAACCGCCAACCTCATTTGCGTGGCCGCCGACTACCCGGAGCAGTTGGTCTCGGCGTTACGCCTGCCGATGGAGCAGCCATCATGGGGACAAGGTTCGACATCTTCAGTAGGTTCGCCGATGATGCGAAGCAGGTGCTGGTGCGTGCGCAAGAGGACGCGCAGCGGCTGAACCATAACTGGATTGGTTCGGAGCATCTGCTCCTAGGCCAGCTCCGCGTCGAGACCGGGGGCGCCGCTCGGGTCCTGGCGTCGCTTGGCGCTGAGCTTGACAAGGCACGCACCGTAGTCGTCCTCCTCAAGGGCCGCGGCGAGCGTATGGTCATTGGCGAGATCCGGCTCACGCCGCGGGCGCGGCGGGTCCTGAACCTCACGTTCGAGGAGGCCGTCCGCTTGGGCCACGAGCACATCGGGACCGAGCACCTCCTGCTGGGGCTGGTGCGAGATGCACGGGAGCCCGGTCAAGCTCAGGGCGAAGGGCAGGATGGCGACGGAACCGGCGCCCGCGTGCTGCACATGCACGGCATCGACCTCGACGAGGTGCATCGCAGGGTCCTCCAAGCCCTTTCGCACCGCAGTCGTCCACCTGGCGCACCGGAGGTGTAGGCATGGGCCGGTGACCTCGGTGCCGCCAGATGCACCGACGCGAACCACATTGCACGAGAACGGCCAGGGCACTACCGTTCCGAAGAAGGCGTCCGCCGGGCAAGCAGCCAGACGCCCGCGACCACAAGCATCGCCCCGGTCGGCGCCGTGCGCTCCGGTTACTCCGGCCGGTGCATTGGACCGCCGGCGCTACTGGAGGGCGTGCTGAGAGCTTGAGGCCGCCGCCGCGGCTGTGATACTTTCGGCTGGCCGGCGTCTCTATGTACACCATGGTCGCACGGATGGTCGCAGGGGCCGGCACAGTCGTCGGCAGGAAACAGGATGGCGTGGCGGCGGACGTCGACTGGACGGCCGTTTACGTCGAGTACCTGCCCCGCGTCTACAACTATTTTCGGTTCCGGACCGGCAACGAGCCGCTGGCCGAGGACTTGACCGCCCAGACCTTCGAGCAAGCCTGGCGCGGGCGTGCCCGCTACCGCGGCGATCTCAGTACGCTGGCCGCCTGGCCCTTTATCATCGCCCGCAATGTGGCAGCGAGCCACTTCCGCCGGCGACAGGCTTCGCCCGAACTATCCTTGGAGCACGCTGCTTGCCACAGCGACGGCCGCTCCCCGGAGGACCTCGTCCAGCGGCGCAGCGATCTCGCGCGCGTGCACATACTTCTGGCGCAACTGCCGCCCCGCGAGCGCGAGCTGATCGAGCTCAAGTACGGCGCGGCGCTGACCAACCGTGCCATCGCCCGCCTGACGGGGCTGAGCGAGTCCAACGTGGGCACGCTGCTGCACCGCACCGTGCAGCGGTTGCGTGCTGCCTGGGACGCCCCAGATCGGGGGGATACCAAGCAGGAGGACGCATGGGCAAGTTCCGTGATGACACACCCGAGCTTGTGCATAGGAACCAAGCGGACGACGCATTCCTCACGCGGCTGTGGGAGCCCCCACGTTCCGCCTTCGCGACGGCCCTGTACGATCGCCTCGCCCACCAGGTGACGCTCGCCGAGCCTGGGCATGCCGCCTCCGCCTGGAATCGGTTGCTACGCGGGGCGCCGGCGCAGGGCTTTCCGATCCGTTACAGGTTGATCGCCGCCGCGGCCGCCGTGCTGCTGCTGAGCACCATCTTCGCGTGGCCCGCCGTCGCGGATGTGGTGCGGCAGAGGCTCGTCGTGCGCGAGGTGACCACTCCGGCCCCCTTCACCGTCTCGCGCCCAGAGGGGCCGGTCGTCTTCGCGCCGACGCCAAAGGCGCGGCGGTGGGCGCCGCTAGAGCAACTGGCGCAGTCCATCGGCGGGACGCTCCTGGTGCCGGCCTATCTGCCCCCCGGCTGCGCCGAGCGGGAGCGGTTTACTCTTGGGCAAAGGGTGCCAATGGCCTATCTGACCTACGCCTGCGTGACGATCGGCCAGGAATGGGACCCGCGTAACAGCCCTCAACCGACGGCAGGAGCCGAACCTGGGGCTACGAACGTGACCGTCGGTGGCCGGACTGGGCTCTACTGGCGCGGGACGTGGATCGATGCCGAATCCTCGGCGCGGCTCCCACTCCCCGGCGGAACCCCTGCTCCCACGGCCGGACCAACCCCCGACGTCGGCCGCGGCCGGCGCGCGCCCGCCGTGGTCTGGAGGGAAGACATTGGTCAGACGCTGATCCTAGAGCGAGAGGGGGTTCTCGTCACGCTGCGGGCCGGGGGCACGGCCGCCCTACCCAAGGAGGAGCTGTTCCGCATCGCCGAGTCCCTCCAGCCGTTCAGATAGCCTGCGCAAAGGCGCTGCCTCGCCCCACCCGGTCACGTTCCAATGGCGAGAGCATCCAATGCCATCAGCGGCCCCTACACCGCTGGCGTTCGCTGGAACTCTTTCATGAGAGCTCGCCTGCTCGTGGCAAGCGTGCTCGCGCTGGTGGCCACCGCGGCCATGTACGTTGGCCTGCCATTCCGGCCGCGTTTAGCGCTGTGGTTCGTGCTCGCCGGGGCCATCGGTTTCGTGCTCGGGCGCTGGCAGGCGCTCCTGTGGCGCTCCTGTTCGCTACGGTATCCTGGCCGCTGGGAGTTGGCGCCGGCCTGCTCACGGGTCGCTACGCGTTTCTCGGCGAGGCCTGGCAGGCCGCCGCGGCCATCGCCGTGCTCACCGGAATGGCCGGCATCGTGGTTGGCGTGCTCGCCCACCGAGCAGCAGCGGTCACCGTGCGGGAGGCCGCTGCACGCTCCGGCCGGCCTGCCTCGCGGCAGTGCCCGGCGCGATGAGGAGAGGTGCGAAGAGCAGCCCCATCGCCGCTGCGTGGGCCGGAATTGCCCCGCCGCCAGGTTTCGCCCTGTTTCCAGCTCTTGGCCAGAGGAGCACCGCGGCAACGACGACCACCACGACCGGCAGTCCAGCCGCGCTCAGCCCCAACCAGCCGCGCACGTTCGCTGCCCGCTCGTCGTAGACCATCTGGCGGATGCGTGGCGCGTTCTCGGGGGGAATGGCTTCCGGGATCCCGGCGCGGTAGAGCAGCTCGCCATGGATATTCCCGAGCGAGCTGTTCGTCGGCGGCCAACTCCAGTCCGCGCGTCCCATCGATTCGTGCCCGGGCCCCACCAGCGCTCGCGTGTATTGCGCCGCCACCCAGTGATACGTAAACCAGCCGGTAAACACCGCAACCACGACATAGCCGACAAGCAGGCTCAGCGGGATCCGCCACCTCGATGCACCGGAAGCAGTGGGCCGGCGTGTCTATGTTCGGCGATTGGGACAGCTTGCGGGCTATGCTTCGGCGCGTGCCTCGCCTGCGTACCGGCGCGTGCGCAGTGGTGGAAATCCCCGAGACTGTCCCAAAGTCAGTAAACGGAGCGGGATGGTGCGGCCGCCACCGCCGCCGGGGGCTCAAGCCGCCCGGCTGAGTCGGCGAAGGGAGGCTCAAGCGCCCTCCAGAGAGCCTGCTTGAGCTGGCTTGGTTCACGTAGCCGGGCGGCTTCAGCCCCCGGCGGGGCCGCTCCGTCACCGGTCGTCACTCACTTCGGGACAGTCTCCCCGGCATTGCGGACGCACCGCCCCATCGACCGGCTACTTGTTCATCCGAGACGAAATCCAAAGAGGCCGTGTGCGGCCGGTCAGGCCGCCCCGCGCGGCGCAGATGTCGCCAATAGCACATCGCTAATACCAGCCGTTTTTCTGCGCTGCCCGACCAAAGTGTCAGATTTCGCCCTCGCGCAGGGCATATTACTCAAGGGAGGGGATTGCGAATTGCTGCGGCGCCGCCCACCCATGCTTACAGTGCCTCATAGAGGCAGCGTATCAGCGCTGCCGCCGTCCAGCTATTTCCTGGACTGTCTGTGTGCATCGAAGCTTGTCCTGAGCGCAGTCGAAGGATGCATCTGTGGTTGCTGTTTTGGGCTCTTATTGCCAATTGCGGAAAAATACAGTCGAAACTGCAAAACGAACTCCAGATCGAGCGCATTATGCCCCGCTGGACACCCACCACGGCTGCCGCCCGCCGGCTGGCCCGCCCGTTACCTGAGAGGGACGCCATCGCCGCCGGCAAAGCGGGCGCACACCGGCGGCGCGAGAAGGGCGAAAAGAAGCGACACAAGGGAGTCGGCCGATGGCACTGAGCATGCCCAACGGGCTGCGCGTATCCACCACCTCGAAGAATGGCATCGTCGCGCGAATCTGGCGGTTTCACCCGCCGTTCCGAACCCTCTGGCTGGCCCTCGTCCTGGGCTGGTGCAGCGACCTGCTGTTCTACCGTCAGCGCCTGAGCCTCTCCGTACCCGTATTCGTACTCCTCGCTGTCGGGGCGCTCTTCGGCACCGGCCGGCTGGACGGCGTCCGCCCCGCCCGCCGCAACCTGTGGCTACTCGTTCCGCTGCTCTTCTTCGCCGCCATGGTGGCCGTGCGCGCCAACGTGTTCCTGACGTGGCTGAACCTGGTGGCCGTGGTGGCCCTGAGCGGGTTGCTCGTGTACTTCTACGCCGCCGGTCGGGTCGAGCGCCTCGGTCTCGCCGGGTACCCGGCCGTCCTGACAGCCGGGAAGATCGGCTGACGGCCAGCACCGCCGGCACGCCCGGCACCACCGCGCGCCCGGCAAAGCCGGGACGCGGCACTCGGCCGGTATACTTCGTCCTTGCCGGGTTATGGAGTCCTCATCAACATGCCCGCCGGTGCCCGCCCCAGATCGGACCGATCCGGAGGTCACCGGCGCGGAGCCCCTGGAACGCCCGGCGTCCACCTCCCCCTCGATGCCGGAAGTTTCGCCGGCCGATTCGCCGGCGGCGGCGCCCCACGCGCCGCCTGAGCCATCGGCGCTTAAGGCGCCGTCCGAGAACCCGTTCCGTTACTGGTTACGGCCGCTGATCCTGGCGATCCTCGTTATCGTCCTCCTGTTCCTGCGCCGGTGGGACGAGCGCCGCGTGCCGGATCGGCCGGCGCGTCCGACCGTCCAACTGGCGACACCGGTGGCCGGCTCAGCCGTTTCGGCGGCCGATCCGGCGCTCGTGGACGCGCTGCACCGGCTGAGGACGGCGCTGCAGCGCAACGACGCGCGGGCGCTGAGCAACCTGGCCGATCCGGAAGGGATCATCGCCGCCGGCTACGATGGAGACGTGCCGGAATCGGGGTATGTCGTCCGCGACACCTCCCGTTTATCCCAGGAAATCCTGGCCGGCGGGCGCGTCTCAATCGTCGGCTGGCGCAGCGACGGGCGCGGGCGGGTGATCGTGCTCGCCGTCGGCTGGCCGGCCAAGCCGCTCCGGTTGAGCGCCAACAATACGCTGGGCCTGACCGACGTGGCAGCGCTGGGCCTCGTCTCCCGTGGCGGTACATGGTACTGGCGCTGGCTCCTACCCGATGTCTCCGAACGACGTATCCTCGCCGATCAAGCGCGGAACCGGGTCTGGCAGCCGCTGCCGTCGTGAGCTCTCAGCGGTCAGCGGTCAGCGATTCGTCTCTTCCGTTTGTGACTCATCGTGGCTCAGCTAACGCTGAAAGCCGAAAGCTGACCGCTGATCGCTGACCGCTGAGAGCTGTTTCCGGTTCACTCCCACTCGTTCGCATCACGCAGCGGCCGCATGCGTTTCGGTTCTTCGGAGCGTGCCACATTTGTGCCCCATATCGCCCACGCCCATCCCATGGTTCTATCCCGTTGTGTTAGAGAGGAATGTATGCGCATCTCCCGTCTTCCTCATTCGCTCGTTCGCCGCGAGCACGGCATGGTGAAGGATCACGTCATTCTGCTCGACGAGGATCGGGAAGTACCGCTGGCGTGGCGCGTCAACGCGACCTTTGCCGGGTATCTCGCCGGCAAGATGGCTTCGCTCGTGCAATCGCCGGAAGCTGTGGCAGCGCTGGAGCAGCGACTCGCTGCCGAGACGCTGACGTACGAGGCGCAAGTCCTCTTCCGCGACATGGTGCGCACCGCCCGCCGCCGCCAGGAAGATTCCCGCCTGGCGGCGCAGTAGTCGGCCGCCTCCCCTTGTAGGGCGAGGCTCGTACTCCCCCTCTCCCCTTGTGGGAGAGGGGGTTGGGGGGTGAGGGGGACGCCGACTCAGCTCTTTTGGAATGCCGCGTCGAAGGCGAGGCCCGACGGCTTGAAGTCGATCCGGCGGACGAATTCGGCGGCCTCCCGCGCACCGTGCTCGCGATCCATACCAGAATCTTCCCACTCCACCGAGAGCGGCCCCTGGTACCCGATGTCGTTGAGCGCGCGGATCAGCTCTTCGAAATTGACCTCGCCGTGCCCCGGCGAGCGGAAGTCCCACCCACGCCGGTAGTCGCCAAACGACAGATAGCTGCCGTAGATGCCGGCGCGGCCGTCCCGGCTCACCACCGAGTCCTTCACGTGGACGTGGTAGATGCGGTCGGCGAAGTCGCGCACGAAGATCGCCGGGTCGAGCAACTGCGGGATGAAGTGGCTGGGGTCCATGTTCAACCCGAACGCCGGCCGGCGGTTGACCGCTTCGAGCGCGCGCTGCGCCGTGTAGTAGTCGTAGGCGATCTCCGTCGGATGGACCTCGAGGCCGAACTTGATGCCGTGCTTGTCGAACTCGTCGAAGATCGGGTTCCAGCGCTCGGCAAACAGCTTGTAGCCGTCGTCGATCAGCGTCTGGTCTTGCGGTGGGAAGGGGAAGAGCAGGTGCCAGATCGAGGAGCCGGTGAACCCGTTGACCACGCCCACGCCCATGTTCTTCGCCGCCAGTGGTGCGAGCTTCATCACGCGGATGCTCCACTCGCGGATCTTTTCGTAATCGCCGCCGAAGTCTGGTCCGACGTGAATGCTCTTGTTGCGCCGGTCGAGATTGTCCAGCACGTTCTGGCCCTGCAGATGCGCCGAAATCGCCCAGCAGTTGAGGCCGTTCTTGCTCAAGATCGCCCGCTGCTTCTCGCAGTATCCCGGATCGTTGGCGGCCTGCTTGATGTCGAAATGGTCTCCCCAACAGGCAAGCTCGAGGCCGTCGTACCCGAAGGACTTCGCCTTCGGCGCCAGCTCTTCGAGCGGCAGGTCGGCCCACTGGCCGGTAAATAACGTCACAGGTCGAGCCATACTCCTTGTCTCCTTTCTCAGAGTGCCGTGTTCCGAGTTCCTGGTTCCGAGTCAGCGTTCAACTACGTGGCCGGCCAAAAGTCTTGCGACACTTCTGCTCCTGGTTGATATGTCACAGAACTTATGGCCACTCACGTAGGAACCAGGAACTCGGCACTCGGCACTTTCCAAAGTGGCACTATGCTGCCAGCGCCTTCACGATTTCGAGCGACCGTGCATCGTCCGCACTGGGATGGTACTCCAGACCGACGAACCCGCGGTAGCCCAGATCGCCTATCCGCCGGATGATGTTGCCGTAGTTGAGCTCGCCCGTGCCGGGCTCGTGCCGTCCCGGCACGTCGGCAACGTGGAAGTGCCCGATCAGGTCGATGTGGTCGGCGATCGCCTGGATGATATCGCCGTCCATGATCTGCATGTGATAAATGTCGTACAGCACCCGCAGCGCCGGATCGTCGATTCCCCGGATCAACTGGAACGCCTCGGCCGCGTGGTCGAGAAAGTACCCGGGATGGTTCACCTTGGTGTTGAGCGGCTCGAGCACCGCCACGACGCCGCCCTCGGCCGCGCCCTTGGCGACGCCCTCGAGTCCGCGACGCAGCGCTTCTAACTGCTGCTCGCGCGGCACGTCCGGCAGTGTGTTGCCGGTGGTGACGATGAGGCTCGGGCAGTTCACCGCCCGCGCCCACTCGGCCGCCTGGCCGAGCGTATCGAAGTAGCGTTGGTGGTTGGCCGGATCGAGCAGTGTGCCGCCGCCGACGCCGAACGCCGCCACGTCGAGCCCGAGCGCATCCTTTTTCTCGCGGATCGCCGCCATCTCTTTGTTCTGCCAGCCCCAGAACTCGAAAGCGTCATATCCTGCCTCCTTGACTGCGTCGAGCCGGTCGGCGAACGGCAGCGGACGAAAGATCATTTCTACGCAAACAGAAAAGCGTGTCATAGCCATGCGATGCTAACGTAGGAAGCGCAGAACGGCAAGGCGAAACAAACCAAGGGGCGCAGGCAAATGCAGCAGATGAAGACACCTACCTTTCATTCGGCCCGTGACCTGGCGTGGCAGGTCATGCGGGCGGCGCTCGCGGCGGTCGATCCGGCGCAGGCGGTACGCAACGCCCTGCGGCGCGAGGACGACTCGCTCTACCTCGGCGACCGGAAGTACGACCTGGCGACCTACCGCCGTGTGATCGTCGTCGGCGCCGGTAAGGCCAGTGGCCCGATGGCGCGCGCGGTCGAAGATGTGCTCGGCGACCGTATCGACACCGGTCTGGTCAACGTCAAGTACGGCTACACCGACGAGACGCATCGCATCCGGCTGCGCGAGGCCGGCCACCCCTTGCCCGACGAAAACGGGTTGGCGGGCACGCGCGAGATCGTCGAGCTGCTCGCCGGCGCCGGCAAGCGCGATCTCGTGCTTTGCCTTATCTCCGGTGGCGGGTCGGCGCTGTTGATGCTGCCGGAAGACGGCATCTCGCTCGCCGACTTCCAAGTGCTCACCCAGGTGCTGCTGCGCTCGGGCGCGACGATCAATCAGATCAATACCATCCGCAAGCACATCGAGCGAGTCAAGGGCGGCCGGCTGGCGCAGGTCGCCGCGCCCGCCGACGTGGCCACATTGGTCCTCTCCGACGTCGTCGGGAACCCGCTCGACTTCATCGCCTCCGGCCCGACCGTGCCGGACACGACGACGTTCGCCGGCGCGCTCGACGTGCTGCGTCAGTTCGACCTCGAAGACAAGGTGCCCGTCTCGGTCGTGAACTGGCTGCGGCGCGGCGCGCGGGGCGAGGTCGCCGAGACGCCCAAGCCCGGCGATCCACTGTTCTCGACCGTCGCGACGGTCGTGATCGGCAGCAACGACATCGCCGCCGAGGCGGCGCTCGCCGAAGCCAAGCGCCTCGGGTTCGATGGGTTGCTGCTGACGACCTATCTCGAAGGCGAGGCACGGGAGATGGGCAAGCTCGCCGCGGCGCTGGCCAAGGAGCTTGTCCACCGCGGGAAGCCACTCGCGCCACCGGCCTGCCTGATTCTCGGTGGCGAGACGACCGTGACGGTGCGGGGCCAAGGCAAGGGGGGACGCAACCAGGAAATTGCCCTCTCGGCGGCGCTGGCCATGGCCGGCATCGAGCGTGCACTGATTGTCGCGCTGGCGACCGACGGTTCGGATGGCCCGACCGACGCCGCGGGAGGCTTCGCCGACGGTCGCGCGTTAGAGCGAATAGAGAAAGCAGGACTCGATGCGCGCGCCGCTCTGGCAGACAACAATTCCTACGAGGTCCTCCGGACAACAGGCGACCTCCTGGTCACCGGCCCCACCAACACCAACGTCAACGACCTGCTCTTCGTCTTCGCCTTCCCTCAGTGAGGGAGAACGGATGAACCGCAGAGACGCAGAGACGCAGAGAGGTCTTGGAGTAAGCGCAGACCGCCAACGGACGCAGACCGGCGTCGATGGGGCCGACGGCTACCGGCGTTTGTCGGCGTCTGCCCCGCGCTCGTCTAGCGGGTCGATTCGGAGTGTCTCTCCCTTCTCTGCGCCGTCTCTGCGTCTCTGCGTCTCTGCGGTTGAACGGAAGGGGAGGGGTGTATGGCGCTGATGATGTGGGGGCGGCGGAATGCGCTGGTGTCGTACGTGCCGCCACCCCGCTGGCGGCGCATGCGCCGGGGTCAGGGACTGGGCCGGCTGTACCGGCGCAGCGATCTCTGGCGTCCGCTCGTCCTGGCAACGGTCACCTCCGGCGCGGCGTTCACGGTCTGGCTGCACCAAGGCTTCCCGTTCGACTATTCGCCCGCGGCGTGGCAGTCGGTATTCCAGGGTATTCAGAGCCGTGTCGCCGCCGGCGTCATCGCGCTCGACCTGGCCGCGTGGCGCAGCTCGTCGCGGCAGCAGGCCGCGCCCCAGCGGCTCGACTGGCAGACGCCGAACCCTCCGGCGCCCGAGCATCTGGCAGCCGAGACGGTGGAATTGCCAGAACTAGAGGCCGCCATGGATCATCCGCTGCGCTCGGCGGCCGAAGTGGTCGGTGCTGCAGTGCAGATGGATGCGCCGGCCGCCGGCGACGCAACTTCGAACGCCCGCCCAGCGCCGGCGGCCGAGGCCGCCGCCGTCGCGCCGTCTGCGGCGCCGGCAATGGTGCCTACTGCAGCTCCTACCGCCGTCCCAACTATTGCGCCGACGGTCGTGCCAGCGGCGATTCCGACCGCGCCGCCGCCGCGCGTGACTGCCGAACCGGCGGCGAGCGCACGTTCGACCGCGCCATCCGGCGCATCCCCGAGCGAGGCTGTGCCGTCCGGGCAGACGCACGTCGTCGCCGCCGGCGACACGCTGAGCTCCATCGCAAGGCGGTACGGTGCGACGGTTGGCGCCATCGTCCAGTTGAACCGGATGGACGACCCGGACAAGATCGCCGCGGGCGACAGGCTGGCGATCCCGAAGTGAGTCTTCGTGGGGCAAAGGACCCTTGGCTTTGCCCTCGACGCACCTGTCTGAAACAATTCGGAAGGTGCGACGCTTTCGCTTTTCTCACCGGCCGGGCGCAAGTGCGTTGGCTGTATCGGTTCTTTTGATGCTGATCGCGTCGAGCGGGCCACCGGCAGCCGTCGCAGCCACGTGGCAGTCGATGGGCCTAGGCAGCGCGGACGTGTACCAGTTAATCGTCGACGAGTCGGCGCCGGGCACGATATACGCCGCGACGCGTGGCGATGGCCACTCCCGCAGCGGGCTCCTCAAGACTACCGATGGCGGCCGTGGGTGGGTACCGCTCGAGCGTGGGCTGCCGTCTCGCTTCCAACCCACGGCCATCGCCGCGAGTCCGGATGCGGGCCGCATCGTGTTGTTGGCGGGTGTCGACGGCTTGTTTCGCTCGACGGTCGCCGGCGCGATGTGGTCGGCGGTGCGTGTGCCGCTCCCGCCGATCACGGCGATCGCGTTCGATCGGAGCAATCCGCAACTCGTGCTGGCGGGGAGCGAACTGCGCGGCAACTTCCGTAGCACCGACGGCGGCCGGACGTGGCGCCCGGCGAACGTGGGACTGCCGCGCGATCGGTACGGCAATACCGCCGGAGCCGTCGCGCTCGTACAGGACTCGGCCGAGCCGCGCGTCTTCTACATGGGAACCAACGGCTTCGACGGCGTGTACCGCAGCAACGATGGCGGCCTCACCTGGACCGCGGCCGGCACCGGGCTGCCGAGCGCCTCGACGCTGGCCGTTGGCGTCAACGCGGCCTCGCCGGGCGCTGTCTTTGCGCTCTCCGAGCAGGGATTGGCCACCTCCACCGATGGAGGGGCATCGTGGCAGCTCTTGAGCGGCTTGCCTCCGGTCGAGCCGGTGGCGATGGCGTTTGAGCCGGGTGGAAAGGACACGATGTACGTCGCCGGCGCGCGGGGCGCGCTGCTCCGATCGACCGATGGCGGCAAGACGTGGGTCGATATGCCTGCGCTGCCCCGGCCGGTCCGTGCCCTGGCGGCGTGGTTCGGTACCACGGGCGCGGTGCTCGCCGCCGCGGCCGGCGAAGGGGTGTGGCGCATCGACGTTACGCCGACGCTGCCGGCGTCGCCGCTGCCGGTGGTACGCGACCGATTCGGCCAGCCGACAAGTGTCTACTACCGCGAAACGGGCCACAATATCTCGCCGGCGTTCTACCCGAGCTTCCGGGCGCTCGGCGGGCTCGAGCGGTTCGGGTATCCCCGCACCGAAGAGTTCATGGAGAATGGGCTGCTCGTCCAGTACTTCCAGCGCGCTCGTCTCGAGTATCATCCAGAGTGGCGCGGCACGGCATACGAAGTGCAGCTATCGCTCGTCGCCGAATGGCTGCTCGATGGGCAGCCGCAGTCGGACGTCGAGCCATTCGAAAGCAGCGCCGAGCAGCGCTACTTCACCGAAACGGGGCATAGCGTCAGCTACGCGTTTCTGCGCTATTTCGAAACGCGCGCTGGCCTCGACTCCCTCGGCTATCCCATCTCGGAGGAGTTGCTCGAAAGCGGGCGTCCCGTGCAATACTTCCAGCGCGCGCGCCTCGAGTATCGCGCCGAGTACCAGGGTACACGCGACGAGGTACAGCTCGGCCTCATCGGAGACGAGATTCTCCGCCGGCGCGCCTGGCTGGATTAGTAGGCGGTAGGCAGCGAAGTGCGAGCCATCATAGCGGCATGCGCGTGCGGGTAAACCGCAGTACGCACAACCCGCCGCTCAAGAATAGCGTAAACTGCCTACCGCCTACTAACCACTGAAATGGCACGCACGCGCATAGTAGCCACGCTGGGGCCGGCGACCGACCGACCTGGTGTCTTGCGCGGCGTGCTCGAAGCCGGCGCCGATGTCGTACGTCTCAACATGTCGCACGGGACGCAGGCAGAGCACCAGCGCCGCATCGACGAGGTGCGACGGTTGTCCCAAGAGCTGAACAAGCCGGTCGCGATCCTGGTCGATCTGCAGGGGCCGAAGCTCCGCGTCGGCACGCTCCCGCCGGGAGGTCTCGAGCTGCGGCGCGGCGAGCCGTTTGTGCTCACCAGCCGCGACGCGCCGCCGGACCCGGCAGCGGCGCCGGTCGATTACAAGCCGCTGCCGCGTGAGGTCCGGCCGGGGAACGTCGTGCTCCTCGATGATGGAAACATCCGGCTGCGCGTAGAAGCCACCGATGGGACCGACATCCGCTGCCGGGTCGAGCAGGGCGGCGTTCTGAGGTCGCACAAGGGCATCAACGTGCCGGGAGCGCCGCTCTCCGCGCCGGCGCTGACCGAAAAGGACGTCGCCGACGCGCAATTCGGTATCGATCAGGGCGTCGACTTTCTCGCCCTCTCGTTCGTGCGCGAGGCAAGCGACGTCGTCTCGCTGCGCCGCCTGGCCGGCCAAACGGCCATTATCGCCAAGATCGAGCGGCCGGAAGCGCTCAACAACGTCGACGCCATCCTCGCGGCGGCCGACGGGTTGATGGTGGCGCGGGGCGACCTCGGCGTCGAGATTCCGCTCGAGCGGGTGCCGGTGATTCAGCGCCGGCTGTTGCTCGCCGCCAACGTCGCGGGCAAGCCGGTGATCACCGCGACGCAGATGCTCGAATCGATGATTTCCAACCCGCGGCCGACTCGGGCAGAAGTGACCGACGTTCACGTCGCCGTGTTGCAGCTCACCGATGCAGTCATGCTGTCGGCCGAGACCGCCGTCGGTGCGTTTCCCGTCGAGACGGTGCAGGCGATGGCCGCGATCGCGGCGGTTGCCGATCGCGAGCACAACTCGCTCGGCACTATCCGCGCGAGGCAAGAGATCGCCCGCGATGCCACCGACGCCGTGGCGCAGGCAGCGTGCGAGATCGCCGACGAGCTGGAAGTAAAGGCGATCATTACGTCGACCACCTCCGGCTTCACGCCGCGCATGGTCGCCAAGTACCGGCCGCCGGTGCCCATCCTGGCGCTGGCGTACGATCCGCGCGTTCGGCGCTGCTTGATGCTTACATGGGGCGTGGTGCCGCTGGCGTCCGCGCGGATTACGTCGACCGACGAGATGCTCGCGGCAGCCGACCGTATGGTCGTTGAGGCGGACGTCGCCGAACGCGGTGACCTGGTGGTCATCACCGCCGGCGTGCCCGTAGGCACCCCCGGCCACACCAATCTCATCAAGGTCCATCGTGTCGGCGACCGGGTCACGTCTGGGCTCTGACGCGCGGGGCGTATACTCGGAGGACAATGCCCGAGCTTTCACGGCGCCTCCTTGACCTTCAGGCGCTCGACGTCGAGATCGAGCGCCTGGCCCGCCAGATACAACAGACTGACGCGGCGCTGGCAGACGAGCTGAAAATCCACGCCGCCGACCTGGCCAACCGTCAGGCAGAGCAGACGCTGCACCAGCGCCAGGCCGAGCAGAAGGAACTCGAGTTCGAGCTGGCGTCGCTCGAGCAGCGGATCAAAACGCACGAGCAGCACCTCTATTCGGGCAGGGGTGGCCCGCGCGAGCTTGAATCGCTGCGGCGTGATATCGAGCACGATCAAGAGCGCCGTGGCCAGCTCGAGGAAAAGGTCCTCGTCGCGATGGAGGCGACCGAGGCGGCGCGTGTCGAGCGCGAGCGGATCCGCGAGGCAACGGCGCGTGTGCTCGACGAGCTCGCCGCGCAACGCCAGCGGCTCGGCGCCGAGCGCGAGCAGTTGCTCGCCGACCGCACGCAGCGCCAGGTGCAGCGCGCGCAGCTCGCGGCGTCGATCGATGCGCCGGCGCTCACGCTTTACGAGCGGCTCCGGCAGCGCATGCCCGATGGCATAGCGGTTGCCGAGGTCATCCAGAGCCACTGCGAAGGATGCCGAACATCGCTGCCAAGTGCCGAGATCCAGCGCGCCCGCCGCACCGAAGGTGCCGTCCAGTGCAGCGAGTGCCAGCGGATTTTGCACGTTCCGCTGGGATAGCGGTCAGCGGTCAGCGGTCAGCGGGTACCAGCGAAATCACAGCGTGAGAAACCCTAGCTGAAAGCTGAAAGCTGACCGCTGACCGCTGACCGCTAAGAGTCTCCCAAAACCCTTGACCGGGCTCGTAGACCCTCTGCTATAGTGGCCAAGGTTCGTTCCGAGCACATGCCGGCGCCCCTGCCGGCGCCCCTGCCGGCGCCCCTGCCGGCGCACTTGCCCGTGTTGTTAGCCGAGGTGGTGGAGCTCCTCCAGCCTCGGAGCGGCGGTGCGTACAGCGACTGTACGGTCGGGGCAGGCGGGCACGCCGAGGCCGTGCTCGAGGCGTCGTCGCCTGACGGCCGGTTACTCGGGATCGATGCCGATCCCGCCGCGTTGGAGCTTGCCCGCGAGCGTTTGCGCCGCTTTGGCGACCGATTCCGGTTGGCGTATGGGAACTATCGTGACCTCGACCACATTCTGGCAGAGACGGGTTTCCGCCCCGTCGACGGAGTCCTGTTCGATCTTGGCGTCTCGTCGATGCAGCTCGACCGGGCGGAGCGAGGATTCTCGTTTCAGAGCGAGGGGCCGCTCGACATGCGCATGAACCCAACTATCGGGCCAACGGCGGCCGATCTCGCCAACCGTTTGCCCGAACGCGAGCTGGCAAGGATCATCGCCGAATACGGCGAGGAGCGCTTTGCACGCCGCATCGCGCGGGCGATCGGCGCGCGCTGCGCACGCGCGCCGATCCGGACGACGCGGGAGCTGGCCGAGACCGTCGCCGCGGCCGTTCCCGGCGCGCCACCGGGGCGCGGGCCGCGCATCCATCCGGCCACGCGTACCTTTCAGGCGCTGCGAATCGCGGTCAACGACGAGCTCGCCGGGATCGAAGCCGCCTTGCCCGCGGCGCTCGAGGCGCTCAAGCCCGGTGGGCGGCTGGTGGTGATCTCATTCCATTCGCTCGAGGATCGGATCGTCAAGCGGTTCATGCAGCGCGAGGCGGGCCGCTGCATCTGCCCGCCCGCGCTCCCGGTCTGCCGCTGCGGCGCGCAGGCGCGGCTGCGCATCCTGACCAAGAAGCCGGTCGTGCCCGGCGACGCCGAGCAGGCGGCCAATCCTCGAAGCCGCAGCGCAAAGCTGCGCGCGGCCGAGAAACTCGCACCCCACGAAACGAGTTGAATAGATGATGGACGTGGCCAAGCCCCTCTACGTCGCGAAGCTGCGGCGTGCGCGCGCCGCATGGGTGTTCGATCTCCGTCCGGTGACGCTCGTGTTTGCCACGATTGTGCTCATCTCGGTCACCAGCATGCTCTACCTGACACAGGCGTCGCGCGTCGCCGCCACGGGCTACGACATCAGCCGGGCCGAAGACCGCCGTGCCCGGCTCGAGCGCCGGCAACAGGTGCTCCTGGCCGATATTGCGAAGCACCAGTCGCTCAAGCGAATCGAGGCCGAAGCGACGGCCAAGCTCGGCATGGCGCCGGCGCCGCCGCCACAGTACCTGCGCGTACGTGCCCCCGCGGTCGACGTCGACGCGGCGGTGCAGCGGGCCGAGCACGAGGCCCAACACCTCCCTCGCACGTGGCGCGAGCGGCTGGCCGCGGCCATGCGACTGAGTTCGGCACGCTGAGTCGCAGCCCTGGAGCCGATCGATGGTGATTCAGACGAGCGACGAGCGACGAACGACGAACGACGAGATCGAACGGCGCGTGCGCCGCGTTTCGTCCTTCGTCCTCCATCCTTCGTCCGTCTGGTAGGCCGCCGACCCGACCATGGTTGCACCAACGATACGTGCCGAGCCATACTCGCCTCGTCCCATCCGTTTGGCCCTGCTCTACGCCGTGCTGTGCCTCTTCGCCGTTGGCATCACGGCGCGCCTGACCTACTGGCAGGTGGTGCAGGCTGCGCCGCTGCAGAAGCGGCTGAGCGCGCAGCACACGCTCGACGAGCAGGTGCCTGCCCGCCGGGGGGCGATTCGCGACACCAACGGCGACCTACTGGCCGGCAACCTCTCGGTCGACTTCATCTACGCCGACACGCGGCAGATCAAGGAGCCGAACGACGTCGCCAACCGGCTCGCCGCCGCGCTCGGCGTCGCGCCGGACCGGCTGCTGCCGTCGCTCTCGACGCGCGACCGGCCCTACGTGCGGCTCCTGGGCGGCAAGAAGTTCGATCCAGAGGAATCGCAGAAGGTCGCGCAGTTGCGAATTCCGGGGGTCTTCTTGGAGCCGACGACCAAGCGGGTCTACCCCGAGCAGCAGCTCGCGGCGCACGTGCTTGGCTTTGTCGACGGCGACAGCAAAGGATGGTACGGCCTCGAGGGGCAGTACCAGGACGTCGTCGGCGGTCAACCCGGCCACCTGCGCGCCGAAAAGGACACCGCCGGCAACGAGATCGGGTTCAGCGACCGCCAGTGGCGGCCTCCCCAAGATGGCCTCGACCTCGTGCTCACGATCGATCGCACCATTCAGTACATCGCCGAGCGCGAGCTCGACCGCGCGGTCGTCCAGCATCGCGCATCCGGCGGGACGGTGATCGTGATGCGTCCCCGCACCGGTGAGATCCTGGCGATGGCCAGCCGGCCGGCGTTCGATCCGAACCGCTATGAGGAGTTCGCCTCGCAGACGGCGCTGTTCGCCAATCCGGCGATTACACACGCGTACGAGCCGGGCTCCACCTTTAAGATCTTCACCATGGCCGGCGCGCTCAACGAGAAGGTCGTTACGCCCGAGACGACGTACACCGATACGGGCGGCTTCCCCGTCGGTGGCTACGTGCTGCGCAACTGGGACGGCAGGGCCAACGGCGTGACCACGATGGTGCAGTTGCTCGAAAAGAGCAGCAACGTCGGCGCGGCGACGGTCGCGTTCAGGCTCGGCAAGCAGCGCTTCTACCGCTACGTCTCGACGTTCGGCTTCGGCCAGCCCACGGGGATCGACCTTCAGGGCGAGGCGACGGGGATTGTCAAGGACCCGAACTCACGAGACTGGGGCGAGGTCGATCTGGCAACCAATGCCTTCGGCCAGGCGATCTCGATCACGCCGATCCAGCTCATTACCGCGGCGGCGGCGGTGGCCAACGGCGGCATCATGATGCGTCCCTACGTCGTCAAGCAAGTCGTCGATCCACGCACCGGCAAGAAGGTGCAGGTTACGCAGCAGCAGATTGTCCGGCAGGTGGTCTCGCGCGAGACCGCCGCCACGCTCCTCAAGATGCTCAACAGCGCTGCCGAAAACGGCGAAACGCGGGGCGCGCTCGTGCCCGGGTATCACGTCGCCGGCAAGACGGGGACGGCGTCGATTCCCGTCAACGGTGGGTATGACACGAACCTCACGATCGCATCGTTCGTCGGTATGGTCCCGGCCGATGACCCGCAGTTCGTCGTCCTGGTCAAGATCGACCGTCCGCAGGACGAGCCCTGGGGCTCGCTCATCGCCAAGCCGGCGTTTGCCATCATTGCTCAAGAGCTCACGCGCTTTCTCAAGATCCCGCCGGACCCCAACTACCGCCCACCCGCGGCCACGCCGGTGCCGGCGGCGCCGACGCCCGCGGCACCGCCGGCACGAGCGGCCGCGCCCCAGGCCAACAAGCCACCGGCGGCACCCGCCGCCGCGGTACCGGCGCCCGCCAACAGCGCGCCGCCAGCTCCGCGCGCTGCGACCGCGCGGTAAACTGCCGGCGATGGCGAACGAGCAACACTTCGGCCTCCAGCACCTGCTGGCCTGGCTTCAACAGCGTGATCGGGCGACCCGCGCGACGCGACCCCGCGCCGCCGCAGCGCTGTTCTCCACCGTCACGATGTCGTCACTGCGCGACGGCAACCCGCCGATGAGGCCGGGCGGCCTATTCGTCGCCATCCGCGCCACACGCGACGGTCACGACTTTGTCGCCGATGCCTTCGCCAACGGCGCCCGCGCCGCGCTCGCCGCGCGCATCCCCGACCAGCTCCGAGCGGCCTTAGCAGCGCGAGACGTGGCGGTCCTGGATTTCAGGAGCGGTGTGCCCCCTCATCCCCTGGCCCCTTCTCCCACCATGGTTGCTCCCCCTCATCCCCCGGCCCCTTCTCCCCTGGTGGGAGAAGGGGAGTGGAACCTACAACGGAGCACCGCTCCCCGGCCGACCACTCTTGCCCCTCTCTCCTTGTGGGAGAGGGGGCCAGGGGGTGAGGGGAAGCCGCTCCTCCTCCTCGTCGACGACCCCGTACGGACTCTCCAAGCGTGCGCCGCCTGGTGGCGCCGGCAGCACGCGGCGCGGGTGCTGGCGATCACCGGCAGCGTGGGGAAGACGACGGCGAAGGACCTGCTCGCCAACGTGCTCGAGCAGCGTTACCGGGTGCTGCGTACCGAAGGGAACTTCAACAACGAGTACGGGCTCCCGTTCATGCTCCTCCGCCTGGCGCCGTCGATCGAGCGCGCCGTGTTGGAGATCGGTATCTCCGCGGTGGGGGAGATGGCGACGTTTGCCGGCATCGCCGCGCCGCACGTGGCGGTCGTGACGCGCGTCGCGCCGGCGCACCTGGCACAGTTTGGCGACGTCGACACCGTCGAGCGCGAGAAGGGGCGCCTGGTAGAAGCGCTCTCGCCGGATGGCGTCGCTATCCTGAACGTCGACGACGATCGCGTCGCACGCATGGCACAGCGTGCGCCCGGCCGCTGTCTCTTTTTCGGTGAGCGCGCACGCGCTGACGTACGAGCGGCCGGCGTTGCCGTGCAGGGACTCGAGGGCATCGAATTCACCCTGCGCTATGGTGACCGGTCGGCGAGGGTGCGGGTGCCGCTCGCCGGCCGGCACTTTGTCTCGGCGGCGCTGGCGGCGGCTGCCGGCGGCTTCGAAGAAGGCTGCACGTGGGATGAAGTCATCGCCGGCCTGGCGCAGCCGCTCGACGCGCGGCGCCTGCGCCCGGTCGTCCTACCCGATGGCGTCACGATCCTGAACGACACGTACAATGCCAGTCCCGTCGCAACGAAGGCGGCGCTCGACCTGCTGGCGTCGCTGCCGGGGCGGCGCATCGCCATCCTGGGAGATATGCTTGAAATGGGCGAAAGTGCCGCGCCGTCGCACTATGATGTCGGTGCCTACGCCACCGGCCGGGCGGATGAGCTCGTGACCGCGGGCGAGTTCGCCGGAGACATCGCGCACGGGGCGCGCGACGCAGGCTTCGATGCGCAGCTCGTGTACGTCGCGGCGAGTGTCGACGACGCCGCGGCGCACGTTCAGCCGCGACTGCGGCGTGGCGATTACGTCTTGATCAAAGGATCGCGCAGTATGCGGATGGATCGGATCGTACGGGCGCTGGCCGGCGAACACGCGCCTGCGGAGGGGCATCACTAGATGGCGTACGCGCTGGCGCTGGCCATCGTGTCGTTTGGGCTCGGTGTAGCGTTTGGGCCAATCTGGCTGCGCTTCCTCAAGGCGCACCGGATGGGAAAACAGCTCAACCCGAGCGAGCCGGCGGAGCACGCGCACAAGGAGGGCACGCCGACGATGGGCGGCGTCGTCTTCCTGGCTCCCATTTTCGTCGTGACGCTCCTCGCCCTCGTGCTCGCGACCGGGCGGTTGATCATGCTCGTCCCGCTGGCGGTGGCGGCGGCGTGCGCGGGGATCGGCGCCGTCGACGACCTTCAAACGCTGGTGGGCCAGAAGCGCTCTGCCGGCCTTTCGCCGGCGGTGAAGTGGGGCGCACAGCTCCTCATCGGCCTCGGCGCCGGGATTGGGCTGGCGTGGGCGGGGATCACGCAGGTCCACGTCCCGTTCGTCGGCGCGTACGACCTGCGGCCGTGGCTGTACGTCCCCTTCGCCGCGGTCGTGCTGGTCAGCACGATCAACGCCGTGGCGATCACGGACGGGCTCGACAGCCTGGCGGCGACGACGGGCGCGCTGGCGTTCGGCGCGTTTCTGGTGATCGGCGTCGTGCTCGGCTACCCACTCACCGCCGCGTTGTGCGGCACGATCGTCGGCGCGCTGCTCGCCTACCTCTGGTTCAACGCCCATCCGGCGCAGATGTGGATGGGCGATGTCGGCTCGCTCGCACTCGGCGGACTGCTGGGGACGGTCGCGTTGATCGAGCGCGAGCCGCTGCTGCTGCTGCCGGTCGGCATCATCTTCGTGACCAACGTCGTCTCCGACATCCTCCAGGTGTTGAGCGTCAAGCTCCGGGGCAAGCGGCTCTTCAAGATTGCGCCGCTGCACCACCACTACACGCGCGCCGGCTGGCCGGAGACGTGGATCGTGCAGCGTTTCTGGATCGTGGGAGCCATCGGCGCGTTTGCCGGCATCCTTGCGGCGGTGACGGGATGAGCGCCAAGCGGCGCCTCAGTGCGCCCGCGCTGCACGGACCCGACTACCCGCTCGTGCTGGTGATCGCCGCGCTGCTCGCGTTTGGGCTGATCATGGTGTACAGCGCGAGCGTCGTCACGGCGTACACCAGCTTTCGCAGCCAGTACTACTACCTGTTCAAGCAGTCGATCAGCGCCGGTGTCGGGCTCGCGGCCATGGTCGTCCTGATGCGGTTCGACTACCAGTACCTGCGCCTCGTCTCGCTTCCCGGGCTGCTGGCCTCGATGGGCATGCTGGCGATGGTGCTGCTCCCCGGCCTCGGCACCGAAGCGTACGGCGCCCAGCGCTGGATCCAGCTCTTCGGTTTCCAGGTGCAGCCGAGCGAATTCACCAAGGTCACGCTCACGATCTACATGGCGCATTGGCTGACCGAGAAGCGCGAGCAGGTGCGCGACTTCGCCTACGGCTTCATTCCGTTCACAATCCTGCTGGCGATCGTCGTCGGGTTGCTCCTCAAGCAGCCGGATATGGGAACGGCGTTTGTCATCGTGCTCACGGCGACGTCGGTCTTCTTCGCCGCCGGTGCTCACCCGCTGCAGCTTGCCATCCTGGTTGCCACCGTCGTGATTGCGGTGGTGCCGCTGATCCGCTTTGCACCATACCGCCTCGAGCGCTTCCTCGCCTTTCTCGATCCGTGGGCGAAGCCGCTCGCGTCGGGGTACCACGTCGTGCAGGCGCTGCTCGCGTTCGGCGCCGGTGGATTGACCGGAGCCGGACTCGGCGTCGGCCGGCAGAAGTTCCTCTACCTGCCGTTTCCACACACCGACAGCATCTTCGCCGTCATCGGCGAGGAGCTGGGGCTCGTCGGCAGCGTAAGCGTGATCGCGCTCTTTCTGTTCTTCGCGTACCGCGGCCTGCGCGTGTCGTGGTACGCTCCCGACCAATTCGGGCGCTTGCTGGCAGCCGGCATCACGTTCGGCATCGCGTTTCAGGCGATGATCAACATGGGGGTGCTGACGAGCACACTGCCCTTTACCGGCATTACCCTCCCCTTCATCAGCTACGGCGGCTCGTCGCTGATCACGACGCTCGCGTCGTGCGGCGTGCTGCTGAACATCTCGCGCCAAACGGTTCATCCTGATGCCCGATCCCAAAGCAATCCGCGTGGTTATTTCTGGCGGCGGTACCGGCGGCCACATCTACCCGGCTTTGGCCGTGGCCAGCGCCTTGCGGGCCGCGCCGGGTAACGCCGCGCCGGTCGAGGTGTTCTACCTCCACGGCCCGGCGCGCATCGACGCCGAGGTGCTCGCCTACGCCGGCCTGCCACATCGTCGTCTCGACGTCGGCCCCATCCGCGGCACGGCGCCGCACCGGCTTGCGCTCAACTCGGCGCGGCTGGTGCGCGCCGTATTCCAGGCCGGCGCCGCGATGCGATCGTTTCGTCCGCACGTCGTGCTGGCCACCGGCGGCTACGTTAGTGCGCCCACCGTGCTCGCGGCCGCACTGCGCCGCGTACCGGTAGTGCTCTACCTGCCCGATGCGACGCCGGGGGTGGCCATCCGCGCCTTCGCGCCCCTGGCGCGCCGCATCGCGCTCTCGTTTCCGATCACCAAGCGCTATTTCAGGGGCAGCAAGGCCATCGTCACCGGCTACCCCGTGCGACCCGAGTTCCTGCAAGTACAGCGCACTGAGGCGAAAGAATCGTTCGGGCTCGGCGACGACCTGCCGGTCCTGATGGTGATGGGCGGGAGCACCGGGGCGCACAGCTTGAACCGGGCGGTCAGCGACGCGCTCGAGCCCCTCCTGCACCACGCGCAGGTGATCCACCTCTGTGGCGAGCTCGACGAGCAGCGTCTGCGCGAGCAGCGCACTCGCCTCGACGAATCGATCCGCCCACGCTATCACCTGTTTCGCTATCTTCACCGCGGCGTCGCCGAAGCTATGGCCACAAGCGATCTGATCGTCTGCCGTGCCGGCGCGTCCGCCTTGGCCGAGCTTCCTATCCTCCGGTTGCCGGCCGTCGTCGTCCCCCACCCGTTCGGGCATCAGGATGCCAATGCCGATTTCCTCGTCGAGCACGGCGCTGCGGTCAAGCTGCTCGATCGTGATCTGCCGGGGGGCATGATTCTGCCGGCGGTGCTCCCGCTCCTGGAAGATCACGCGCGGCGTGAGGCGATGGCCACCGCGATGGCCCGTCTGGCCCGGCCCGAGGCGGCCGACAACATTGCATCGTTGGTGCGATCGGTGGCGAGGAGGAGAAGATGATGGAGAATTCATCGAACGCCATGCCGCGCCGCGTTCACATGGTCGGCATCGGCGGCGCGGGCATGAGTGCGCTGGCGAGGCTGTATCTCCAGCAGGGCACTGCCGTCTCCGGCTCGGACGAATCGGACTCGGCGACTCTGCATGACCTTGCCTCTGTCGGAGCAACCGTCCACGTCGGCCACAACGCTGCGTACGTCGGCACCGCCGGCTTGGTCGTCTATTCGTCGGCGGTACCCGAGACGAAGCCGGAGCTGGTCGAGGCCAGGCGACGAGGCATCCGCACGCTCAAGCACGCGCAGGCGCTCGCCGAGCTGTTCAACCCTCGGCGCGGCATCGCCGTTGCCGGGACCCACGGCAAGACGACGACAAGCTCGATGATCGCCTACGCGCTGGTGCGCTGCGGCCGGCAGCCGAGCTTCCACGTCGGCGGCGAGCTCGTCGATCTCAATACGAGCGCGCGGTGGGGCGACGGCGAGTGGATGGTGATCGAGGCCGACGAGTTCGACCGCCGCTTTCTGGAGTACACGCCGGACATCGCCGTCGTGCTCAACGTCGAGCCCGACCACTTCGAGTACTACGGGACCGTCGTGGCGATGGAGGCCGCCTTCGCCGCCTTTCTCGAACGCGTCCGGCCCGGCGGCCGGATCGTCGCGTGCGGCGACAGCCCGCGGCTCGCACCGCTGCTCGAAAACGTGCGCGACCGGCATGTCGTGCGCTACGGCCTCGACCCCGGACGCGACGAGCCCCGTTCAGCGGGCTCAGCAGCGACTCGGTCGTCCGGGGGCTGGGCGCCGGATCGGTCGTCCGCTCATCCTGAGCGTGTCGAAGGGCGGTCACCGGCCGGTTTCGACTGGTGGGCGGAGGACGTGCGCGAGGTGCCCGGCGGCTCGCGCTTTACCGCGTGCCGGCGGGCAGCCGGTGGCGACGTCGAGCGAGTACGAGCGGCGCTCGCTATCCCCGGCCGGCATAACGTGTCGAACGCGCTCGCCGCACTGGCGGTGTGCGCTACCGTCGGCGTGCCTGCGCAGGAAGCGGCGGACGCCCTTGCCGGCTTTCACGGCGCGCGCCGGCGCTTTCAGTTGATGGCGGACCCGGCGGATGCCGGTGGTGTGCGCGTGTACGACGATTACGCGCACCACCCGACCGAGGTGCGCGCCATGGTAGCCGCGGCCCGGCCGCTCGTGCCGCCGGAGGGGCGGCTGTGGACCGTCTTTCAGCCGCACCTGTACGTGCGCACCGAGGAGCTGTTCGACGAATTCGCGTGCGCGTTCGATGGCGCCGACCGGGTAGTGTTGACCGACGTCTACTCGCCGTCGGGCCGCGAGCCGGCGAGGAACTACCGCGGTAGCCGGGAGCTCGCCGCGGCGATCCCCGATGCACGTCACGCCCCAACGCTCGATGATGCTCGTCGCCTCCTGCTCGATGAGGTGCGGCCGGGCGATATCGTCCTGGTAATGGGCGCCGGGCCGATCACCCAGCTCGCGTCGCGCCTGGCGGACGATCTGAAGCGGCGGACGAAGGACGGTACCGACGACAATGGCAGTTGACGTGCTCGATCTCACCTACGCGATTGGACTGGAAGTACAGCGCGACGTGCCGCTGGGCCCCTACACGTCGCTCAAGATCGGCGGCCCGGCGGACTTCTTCACACGGGCACGCGGCGCCGCCGAGCTCGTGCGCTGTCTCGACGCGGCGCAGCGGCTCGGCGTACCGTGGCTGCTCGTCGGTGGCGGCAGCAACATGCTCGTCTCCGATCGCGGGTTCCGCGGTCTGGCGATCAAGATCGAGCGGCCGGCGCACATGCGGCGCCACAGCGCCAAAGTGCTCGAAGAGACCGCGACCGGCGTGCGGCTGCGCTGCGACGCGGGCATCTCCACCCCCGGTCTTGCCCGTTGGACGGCGTCGCTCGGCTGGACCGGCCTCGAGTGGGCGTGCGGCATCCCCGGCACGATCGGCGGGGCGGCGGTGGGCAACGCCGGCGCGTATGGCGGCGACATGGCCGGGCTCATCGAGCGTGTACGGGCATGGTTCCCCGACGGCGAGCGCGTGCTCGACGCCTCCGAAATGGCCTATGGCTACCGGACGAGCCGGTTCAAGCGTTCGGCCGAGCCGGCGGCGATCCTGAGCGTCGATCTCCGCTTGGCAGCCGGCTCGAGCGACGAGGCCATCGAGCGGATCGCCGCCTACGAGACCCAGCGCCGGGCGAAGCAGCCGGCCGAGCGGAGCTGCGGTTCGGTCTTCAAGAACCCTCCCGGCGATTTCTCCGGCCGCTTGATCGAAACCGCCGGCCTGAAGGGGACGGCCGTGGGCGACGCGCAGATCTCCGAGAAGCACGGCAATTTCTTCGTCAACCGCGGCAGCGCGCGCGCTGCGGATGTCATCGCGCTGACCCGCCTGGCGCGCGCGCGCGCGCAGGACGTGCACGGCGTTCGGCTCGAGATCGAGATCCTGCTCGCCGGTGATTGGCCTGCAGAGGAAGTCAAAGACCTGTGACCCGACGCCGGCGCAGCGCGCGCACGAGCCAGATTCAGCGGGCGATTCGGCGCTCCAGGACGCGCCAGTTCTTCGCTTGGCTTGGGCCGCGCTGGCTTTCTATCGCCAACGCGCTCGCGCTGTTCGCCCTCGGGCTCATCCTGCTCACCTCGGCGCAGTTCCGCGTCGAGCAGGTTATCGTCCTCCGCGAGTCGGCCTCGTCGCAGGCGGCGATCACCCGCGCGACACAGCTCTCGCAGGTGGTCGGCCACAACATCTTCCTGCTCAACACCACTTGGGTGGCACAGGAAATCGCGGCGATCCCCAGCGTGCGCAGCGCGCGGGTCGTGCCAAAGCTGCCCAATATCGTCGAAATCGAAATCGTCGAGCGCGTGCCGATTGCCACCTGGAAGACGGCCACCGCGGCATTCTACGTCGACGACCAAGGCTACATCATCGGTGAGGTGGAGGCCGAAGCGCCGGCCGCGACGGCAGGCGACCGGCCCGACGCGAAACCGGATGGCAAGCCGGAAGGAAGACCAGAATCGAACGCCGACGCAAGGGCCGAAGCCAAACCAGAAGCCAAGGCGGACATCGCGCCCGGGGCGAAGTCTGCGACGAAACTGGAGGCGGACGCCAAGCCTGACCCTGCCAGGCTGGTCATTCGAGATACTACAGGGCGCGAGCTCCGGCCGGGTGACCAGGTGCACCAGAAGACGCTCTTGGCGTCGAGGGAGCTGGTCAAGCATCTGCCGGCGTTCGGCGCCAGCGTGCGCCAGATCGAGTATGCGCCGAGTGGGCTCGTCCTGGTAACCGATAGCGACTGGCGCGTCATCCTTGGGGACGCAGAATCGCTCAATCAGAAGCTGGCCAGCTTCGCCGCGATCGTCGAGCTTGCGCGCGCCGAAAAGCTCAGCATCGGCGTCGTCGACCTGCGCCCCAAAGACCGGCCGTTCTATCAGTTGGCATCGTAGAAACTTCCGCTCCAAAAGGGGGGCTAAACCGTTGCCGGCGGGGTGGACCGGCCCTATAATCGGCGGGTCCCCTAACGTTCTGTTGACTCGACTGCATCGGCATCACTGCCGGCATTGGAGTATCCGTGGCCCGCGAACGACTTACTGCCGGTCTCGATATTGGCACGACCAAGACGTGCGCCATTCTCGCCGAGCACCGCACCCACGGGAAGCTGCAGGTGCTGGCCGCCGGAGTCTGCCCATCGCGCGGGCTCAAACGCGGCGTCGTGGTCAGTCTGGAGGAGACGAGTGCCTCGATCCAGACGGCGATCGAGCAGTGCGAGCGGCTGAGTGGCCATCGTATCGGCTCGGCGGTGGTGAGCATCGCCGGCAGCCACGTCGAGTCGCAGAACACGCGCGGCGTGACGACACTGGCGAACAACGGGCAAGATCTGACGGCGGCCGATCTGCAGAAGGCGCTTGATTCCGCACGTGCGGTAGCGCTGCCGCCGAACCGTGAAATTATCCATGTGGTACCGCGCAGCTTCGTCCTCGACGGCCAGGATGGGATTAAGAACCCCATCGGCATGAGTGGACAGCGCCTCGAGGCCGAAACCCACGTCATCACCGGCGCCGTCGGCTCGATTCAGAACCTCATCAAGGCGGTGCAGCGCACCGGGCTAGAAATCGACGATCTTGTGCTCCAGCCGCTGGCGTCTTCCGAGGCAGTGGTGACCATCGAAGAACGCGAGCTGGGCTGTGTCCTGGTCGACATCGGCGGCGGCACGACTGACATCGCCCTGTTCCTCGATGGGAGCGTGTGGCACACCGCCGTCATTCCGGTCGGCGGTGCCAACGTGACCAACGACATCGCCATCTGCCTGCGCATCCCCTTGCACCGCGCCGAGGAGCTCAAGATTGCCTACGGTCACACCGATCCGGCGTCGGTGATCGAGCTGCCCCCGGTGGATGTCCCCACGTTCGAGCGGAACCAGGTGCAGCAGGTCCCGCGCGACTACCTGGCGCAGATCATCCAGGCGCGCATGGAAGAGATTCTGGGGATGGTAGCGTCCGAGCTGCACCGCAGCGGCTACGGCGGCTTGCTGGGTGCGGGGATCGTGCTCACGGGCGGCGTCGCCGAGCAGTCCGGCATCCGCGAGCTGGCCGAATCGATCCTCGATTTGCCGGTGCGCATCGGGCAGCCACAGGGCGTGGAACGGCTCGACGACCGCCTCGCCGGTCCCGCGTTCGCCACCGCCACGGGGCTGCTGCTGTGGGCCCAGCGGAACGGCGCGGTGAGCCGTGCGCCGGCCGGCAACGGATTCCGGCTCGGCGCCGCCGCCGGCAAAGCCGGCCGCTGGCTGCGAGCGTTCCTCCCCTGAAAGCAGACCGCGGAAAGCCGGCCGCTTTTTGGTGTTCGAAGAGCATTGTGCTACTGTAAATCGGTCGTTCTGGGCGGCCAAGGACGACCAGAGCAAAAAATCACTTGAGCATTAGAAGACGAGGCGAGGCGAATGTTTCCCGAACGGCGACGGCTCGGACTCGCAGGTGACGAGCAGCCCATCAATATGACCCCTCTTCCCAACTTGGAATCGTTCGCCCAGATCAAGGTGATCGGTGTCGGCGGCGGCGGCGGCAACGCCGTCGACCGCATGATCGAAACGGAGATCAGGGGAGTCGAGTTCATCACCATCAACACCGACGCGCAGGCGCTGCTCCGCTCGCAGGCGCCCACGCGCATCCGCATCGGCGACAAGATCACCAAGGGCCTCGGGGCCGGCGGCAATCCCGTGGTGGGCGCTAAGGCCGCCGAGGAGAGCTCCGACGAGATTCTCGAGGCGCTCAAGGGCGCCGATATGGTATTCATCGCGGCCGGGATGGGCGGGGGCACCGGCACCGGCGGGGCGCCGAAGGTCGCCGAGCTCGCTCGCGAGCTCGGCGCACTGACAGTCGGTGTCGTCACCCGGCCGTTCGCGTTCGAAGGTCCCCGTCGCCGCCAAGCGGCCGAGACGGGCATCGCTGCGCTCAGGGACAAGGTCGACGCGCTGATCAGCATTCCCAACGACCGGCTGCTCGCCGTTGCCGACAAGAAGACGCCGGTCGTCGACGCGTTCCGGCTGGCCGACGACGTGCTGCGCCAGGGTATCCAGGGCATCTCCGACCTGATCACCATGCCCGGCTTGATCAATCTCGACTTCGCCGACGTGAAGTCGGTGATGTCGAACGCCGGGTCGGCCCTTATGGCCATCGGCCAGGGCGCCGGCGACGCGCGCGCCACCGACGCCGCGCGCGCCGCGGTCTCCAGTCCGCTGCTCGATGTTGCGATCGACGGCGCCAAGGGCATCCTGTTCAACATCACCGGCGGCGAGGACCTGACGCTGTTCGAGGTCAACGAGGCGGCCGAGATCATCAACAAAGCGGCCGATCCCGACGCGATGATCATCTTTGGCAACGTCATCGATCCGCGAATGCACGATGAGGTGCGGATCACCGTCATCGCCACCGGCTTCGACTCCAGACCAACATCTACGGCTCGTTCGGGCCGGGGCAGCGAATACGCGCCACGCGAGCCACACCCGCGTGAGCCGCTCGTGCGCGAACCCTACGAGCGTTTACCTCGCCCCTTGCCAGAAGAACGCGGCGCCCCCACCGGCCAGACCGACAACTTCGATATCCCTCCGTTCCTGCGGCCGCGGGGCCGATAGTGTTCAGTAGGCAGTAGGCGGTAGCCGGTCGCCAGTAGGCGGTAGTCGGTCCCCTTCGCCGCCCCACCAGCGCCAAGTGAAAGCCAGATCTGACAACTGGCAGCCGACTACCGACAACTGCCAGCCGACTACCGACTGCCGACAACTATCTTCCCAGGCACTCTGTTAGAATCGCCGCGTGGTGACCACGAGCTCGGCGCCAGACGTTGCATCGCGGCTGGCTGCCATTCGCCAGCGGATCGCGGCCGCTGCAGCGCGTGCCGGGCGCGATCCGAGGGACGTGACGCTCGTTGCCGTCTCCAAGACCTTTTCGCCCGTACAGATCCGCCCC
>JACQGX010000095.1 GCA_016199265.1 Chloroflexota bacterium
TGCCCACTCCTATGGTGCGCACCCCCTCGAAGGATAAGCCGAGTGGCTCCTCCCACGCCGTGTTGGTACCCACCCGAGTGGAGCTGGCCGCGCCCGCGGTGGTGGCGCACGACGACTGCCGCGCCGGAGTCGAGGCGGACCTCAAGGGCGAAAAGCGGGGGCTGGGGCTGGGCGTGCTGCGTAAGCACAAGCTGGCGGCGCAGACGATGGTCGTGCTGCTCGGCGCCCTCGCCGACGTGCTGGTGGTCGAGGGCAACGTGGCTGTGGACCCGCTCTCGCTCGCTCGGACGCGCTGGGTGGCGCGAGACGGCGTCGTGGTGGCGGCCGGCGGACTGCTGCCTCCCGGCGTGGACGGCTGGCGCCCGTCGCACGGCTCAGAGTAACCCAGACAAACGGTCAACCGCTGCAGGCCGCCTCGGCGCGCATGCAGCCCCACCACCCGCGCGAGAGGACCGGCAGCACGTGGGGCGGCCGCCCTACGGGACTGGTCACGTCTCTACGGGCCCGTCCCCGTGGCCGTGCGGGTGAGGCCGAAGCGCGGCGCAACGCCGGCCAGTCCGCGGCGTTTGTGGCAGCGCTGACGGGCTCGCCGCACGACGGCTTGAGGATGCGCGTCGACCGCATCCCCCCGGCGGTTGCACTCGCGTCAAGGGCGGGGGTCCATCTCTCGCGGCACGATGTCGCCCGTTCGTACGAACCAGTCGAGCAGCCGTATGTGCAGTTCCGCCTCCACCTGCCTCGCGGTGGGGTGTTCGACAGCGTTCGGGGCGGCCGGCGGGTCCGACCCGCCGGCCGCCAGGTTGTGCAGCTCTCCGGGATCGGCCGTAAGGTCGTAGAGCTCATTCCGGCCCTCGAGCCGCCACACGTACTTCCAGCCCGCGGTGCGCACCATCGCGGCCTTGGCCACGGTGGAGGGATCGTCGTGCTGGATGCGCGTCTTCTCGTGGTAGATGTCTTCCGGAGGACGCAGCCGCTCGATACCCTGCCACTCGTGCGGCAGGTGCCCGCCCTCGGCGAAGACCGCGTCGCGGTGCGTCTGCGTCTCGCCCCGTAGCAGCGGCAGCAGCGTGCGGCCGAAGTGGTCGTGCTCCACCGGCACCCCGGCAAGCTCCATGATCGTGGGCAACACGTCGATCTGCTCGCAGAGCGCGCCGATTCGCCGGCCGGCGGGCGCCGCCCAGCGCTCCGGCAACCGGACGATGAGCGGGATGCGCACAAGGCAATCCTGGAACCCGGTCCACCATTTCTCGACCAGGCCGTAGTCCCCCGCGTAGTCGCCGTGGTCGGTGGTCACGATGACGACGGTGTTGTCGCGCAGCGGCGAGCGGTCGAGGAAGTCGACCAGGCGCCCGAGCTGCGCGTCGCTGCGGCTGGTCATGCCCCAGTAGGTGGCGCGGATCTCGCGCCGCTCCTCGTCCGTCAGCCCGTCGATGCCGTAGCGGCGGTGCATCTCGCGCATAAAGTGCGGCTTGTCGTCCAGCAGCGGCGGCAGCGGGGCCGGCACCTCCTCGCGCGCGTGAAGCGAGAAGTACGGCTCCTCCACGGTATACGGCGGGTGTGGGAATCCGAACGGCAGGTACAGGAAGAACGACTCGTCGCGCGCGCGCTCGCGGTCCGCCAGGAACGCGAGCGCCTCGTCCAGGTGGAAGGACTCGGCGTCCTGCAAGGGCCCCGGCCCGCGCGAGCCGTAGTAGAACGTGCGGTAGTAGGGGTGGTCGGGCGGCCACGGGATGCCGCGCCAGCCAGCGTCCGGTGGACGCGGCGCGCCGCGGATCCCGGTGGGCACGTCGGCGTGGTCGAGCCCCGGCCCGCGCGGCTCCCCGGGAAGCTGGCGCAGCGCGCAGCGGAATGAGACGCTCTCGGCGAAGCTCTCCACCGCCAGCAGGTCGTTCTTGCCGTGCCACTCGACGTGGTAGCCCGCGCGCTTGAGGTATTTCAGTAAATTTGGCTCGTGCGGCTGGAGGAGGTGCTGCAGCGTGCGGTGGCCGCGCACGTGCGGGTACCAGCCCGTCATGAGGGCGCAGCGTGAGGGTGAGCACACGGTGTTCGTCGTGTAGTGCTGCGTGAAGACCGCCCCCTCCGCCGCCAGCCGGTCCATGTGCGGCGTCCGCACTGGCTGTCCGTCGACGCAGTGCACCGCATCGGCGCGCAGCTCGTCCGGCATGTAGAAGATGAAGTTCGGTCGACGCGCGCTCACCCTACTCGCATCTCATGTCCGCCGCGGCCGCCGCGGTCGCCAGGCGCCTACCGGCGCAGGATGGCGTCGATCTGCGGTGTCAGCGCCTTGTGCGCCGCCGCGGCCGTCGTCTTGCCCGCCATCACCTCGCGCCAGGCGGCGTCGATCAACCCCTGCGCCTCGGCCCAACGGGGGTGCATCGGGTGTGGCAGCAGGCCGTACTGCATCTCCTCCACCAGCACCTTCATGCTCGGTGGGAGCTGCCCCGGCACGAGGTAATCCGGCGAGTTCGCCACCTTGGTGTTGGCCGGCACGCCGTAGCCCAGCTCGCGCGCCCAGATCGGCACGTACTCGGTGGTGAGCCACTCCACGAAGGCCCAGCTCTGCTCCTGGTGGGGCGACGTCTTCGCCACGCCCTGCGCGTGCACGCCGATGTTCAGGTGGAGCTTGCTCAAGGGGCGCACCGGACTCAGCGGTGACGTCCTGGCGATGTCCCACTGCGTGCTCTTGACGTCGCGCCGGGCGGTGAGCACCTGCGCCCCCCAGTTGAACATCATCGCCGTGCGGCCGGCGTAGAAGTTGTTCTGGGCTCCCGCCGGCGGCGTCGCGCGGTACTTGTTGGTCAGATCTGCCACCGTCTGCACCGCGCGCACCGTCTCCGGCATCTCCAGCGCGCTGCGCTGCGGGTTGGCGTGGTCATCCACCAGCCGCCCGCCGAACAGACTGACCCACCAGCCCGTCGCTCCCCCCATCACGCCCCACTGGTCGGGAGCGCCGTCGCCATCCCGGTCGCGCGTCAGGCGCTGCGCCGCGTTGAGGAGGTCCTCGAACTGCCAGGAGGCGTCCGGCGGCTTCAAGCCCACCTCCGCGAAGAGGTCGCGGTGGTGGAAGAGCGCCATCACCGACGTCGCGAAGGGGACGACGTAGGGCTTGCCCTGGTAGGTGACGTGCGGCCACAGCTGCGGGTAGATGTTCTCCTTCTGGCCCAGCGGGTGCCGCTTGAGGCGCTCGCCCAGCGGGAGCAACACGCCCTGCTCGGCCCAGGCGGGAATCCACAGCGTGTCCACGTGGATCGCGTCCGGAGGCGTCCCCGCCGCCGTCAGCGTCCCCATCTTGTCCAGGTACTGGCCGTACCCCCACTGCGTGACGCTCACCTTGATGTGCGGCCGCTTGGCCGTGAAGAGTGCGGCGGCCTTCTCCTCGAGCTGCTGCGGCTCGGGCTGCGGGCGCCAGGTGACGTAGGTCAGGTTCGCGGGCTGCTGACTCGGCGGCTCTCCCTCCCGGGGCTCATTCAGACGGCAGCCTGCGAGCGCAAGCGCGGCCGGCATGGCGGCCGCCGATCCAGTGCGCAGGAGAACGCGCCTCGTCGTCAGACCGGTCATCATCTCCATCAGATCCTCCCTTGGCCTCTCCCGGCGGCTCAGCTCACGCGGTGCACGACGCGCAGCGTTTCTGGTCCGCTCGTCCAAGCGGGTGTGGATGGTCGCTATGGTTCCCCCCTGTCTCGTGCCGAGGCCGCACCTATCTGCGGCTGACTTCCCAACCCAGTATACTGCGTTGTCGGGGCGCGCACCATGTCCACGCTTGAGCAGTACCTGTCCACGCTTGAGCCCGCGGCGGGCGCTCGGCACGACGCCGGCGCGCTTTCTGTGGGACGAGCGCGTGCGGCACGGCGTCTTCCTGCTGGAGCACACCGGGCTCACGGTCGCCGAGGTGGCCGACCGCGCCGGCTTCCAGAGCAGTTTCCATTTCTCGCGGCGGGTCCGCGCGGCGACGGGGCTCCCGCCGCGCGAGCTCCGGCGCCGCCGGTGGGGCACCGGCGGCCCATCCGTCTCGTAGCCGGCGCGCTCCGGCGCCGGCCGCCCGGCGTCCGTCTTGCGCGTTCGGGGTGCCAGCGGCGATCAGCGTCCCCGAGTCGTCAATCAGGCTGGCGACCAGGGTGTTCGTGTCGAGAAGGGATGCAGTCGGATCTTCACACTCGCCGACCACGCGGCCGTTGCGGAAGGCAAACCCTACATCGCTGGGGGCGGCATTATCTCCATGCACATTCGCAATGAGCAGGAGCCATTGCCTCCCATCTTTGTGGTCGCACGAGTAGAAGTACCGTGGGCATTGGCGAACGAGCGGCACCGCGCGCGTGCGACTTCTCGATGCGGATCGTCGCCCGGTCCTAAACGATCCGGTCATCGATGCCCCGGATGTCCGGCCGCATATTCGCTCAGCAACACTTCGATGCTACCCAACAGCCGCTTCGGACGCACCAAACGCGGGAGGTTCTCGAGACCTGGCCCACCGCTAGCCTGCTACGGGCGTCGGAAACGAGAACGCCGCCCCTCGTGAGAGAGGCGGCTACCAGATAAGCGAGGCGGGTACCCCGGAGAGGAATCGAACCTCTGGCCAACCGCTTAGAAGGCGGTTGCTCTATCCGCTGAGCTACCGGGGCAGTATGAAGTGGTAGGTGATCAGGCGGCTTGATGCCCATGCCCGCTCACCAGACTCCATTCGATTCTACCAGCGCTCGGCCGCTTGCCCTGGCCACGATGATCGTCTGAGGCGCGCCTGCCGCAACCGGCAAGTGGTTATTACGTGTCAGGACCAGGAAGAGGCGGCCCGGTCTTGCGCAGCAGCGCCAAAAAGGCGAGCGCCGCCGCCGCCGCGCGGACATCCTTTGGTGTCACGATGTGGAGGGGGCGCACCATGGCCACCCCGTCCACCGACACCTGCCGTACCCGGCCGGCTGCCAACTCGCAGGCCACGCTGTACTGGGACACGGCCGCGATGCCCAGCCCGGCCGCGACCGCCTGCTTGACCGCCTCGCAGCCCGCTAACTCGAACGGCCGCTGGAGCGCCACGCCCGCTTCGGCGAGGGCGGCCTCCAACACGTGGCGCGTGCCCGACCCCGGCTCACGCAGGATGAATGGCTCCGCGGCAAGGGCGGCGGCCGGCACCCGCCGGCGGCCGGCAAACCGATGCGCCGGCGGGACGATGAGTGCGAGCGTGTCCTGCACCCATGGGCTGACCTGCAGCCCGCTCAGGAAGTGCGCGCCCACCAGCCCTACGTCGAGCTCGTGGCGCTGCGCGGCCTCCTCAATCTCGCGGCTGTTGGCGATGCGGACGCTGAGCCCGATGCCGGGGTAGCGGTCTCGGTAGGCGGCGAGGACGGGCGGCAGCAGGTAGGCGCCGGGCGTGCTCGACGCGCCGACGCGCAGGTAGCCGCGCTCCAGGTGCGCCAGCTCCTCCAGCGCGCGGCCGAGGTCCTCCGTCAGCACGAAGATACGCCGCGCGTAGTCGTAGGCCAGCCGCCCGGCTTCGGTGAGATACACGCGCCGCCCGGCCTGGCCGGCGAGCTGCGCCCCGAGCTCGTCCTCCAGCGCATGCACCTGCTTGGACACCGCGGGCTGTGTGAGGAACAACTCCTCTGCCGCGCGTGAGTAGGAGAGGTGCCGCGCCACGGCGGCGAACGTGCGCAGGCGTTCGAGATTCGCCGGACGGCTGGACTTGGCCATCACTTTATAACCACATGGAATAGGAACTAGGACAGACCGCTACCTGCCATTCGCGGGGCACCGCGGCCGGGCTGGGACCTCGTCCTGAGCCTCCACGAGGACACGGAGGCGCGCTGCCTCTATCTGTACGACAGCGGCTGCCGCGAACGGCACCGGTTCGCGGCGGCGATCGCCGGGTCGGTCGCGTTCTTGGACTGGGCGGAGCAGCAGGGCATCGCCATCTGTGCCGAGCCGATTCTGGAGGACGATCCCAATCGCGGCGGCGTCCTGATCGGCGCGCAGACCCCGTTCCCGGCGCTGGAGCCCACGCTCTACCGCACGGGCGTAGCCAGGCGCGTCGTGATCATCGAGGCGCGCCGCACGCCGGCGACGCAGTGAAAGAGAGATGAAACGATGAGTGAGTGCAGAGAGCCGCAGACCACTTGGCCACTTGATCCTACAGGCCCATCAGGCCCATCTTTTGCACCAGCGACCGCACCGAGGCGGTGGTGCGGTGGAGGGCAGCCTGCTCTTCCTGGCTGAGGTCGATCTGGACGACTTCCTCGACGCCGCGCGCGCCGAGCTTGACGGGGACGCCGACGAAGAGGTCTTGAATACCGTACTCGCCCTGGAGGTACGCCGAGCAGGGTAGGATCTGTTTCTTGTCGAGCAGGATCGAGTCGACCATCTGCGCGACGGCCGCCGACGGCGCCTGAAAGGCGCTGCCGGTCTTGAGGAGATCGACCATCTCCTGGCCGCCCTTGCGCGCGCGCTCGACGATGGCGTCGAGGCGCTCTTTGGGGATCAGCTTGGACACTGGAACGCCGGCGGCGGTGGTGTAGCTCGTGAGCGGCACCATATCGTCGCCGTGGCCACCGAGCACGTAGGCGTTGACGCTCTCGACGGAGACGCCGAGCTCCCACGCCAGGAAGGTGCGGAAGCGCGCGGTGTCGAGCACGCCGGCCTGGCCGACGACGCGCTGCTTGGGGAAGCCGCTGACCTTCAGCGCGAGCTGCGCCATCGCGTCGAGCGGGTTATTGACCATCAGCAGGATGCAGTTGGGGGAGTGCCGGGCGATCTCCTTGACGTTCTGTTCGACGATCCGCTGGTTGGTGAACAGCAGGTCGTCGCGGCTCATGCCGGGCTTGCGCGGCGCGCCGGACGTGAAGACGACCACATCCGAATTGGCGGTTAGCTCGTAGTCGTTTCGAGGTCCAGGCGGGACGGTGCCGCCGACGATCCTGCAGTCGAAGCCGACGATCGGGCCGGCCTCGGCCAGATCGAGCGCCTTGCCCTGCGCCAGCCCGTCGACGACGTCGACCATCACGATGTCGGCGTACCCGCGCTCGGCGAGCCGCTGCGCCGTCGTCCCGCCCACCATACCGGAGCCGACGATGGTTATCTTCTTACGCATTGTTGCTTTCTCCTATTCTCCACTACCACCTCATAGGAGCCAGACGAAGGACGAAGGACGAAGGACGAAGGACGAA
>JACQGX010000094.1 GCA_016199265.1 Chloroflexota bacterium
GGCGGGCACCGACGACGCGGCGTGGACGGTGCCGTCTGGCCCGGCGGCGCGGCCGGTGCCGCGGCCGCTCCCCAGCAGCCGCTCCGGTGGGGCGAGAGGCTGGCCATGCGCCCGCCGCCGCCCCCCCACCGCCCTTGGCCGCCCGACGGCCCGTGCCGGCGAGGGAGCCAGCGTTGAGGGAGCGGCCGCCAGCGGAGCCGCCGGCAGCACGGGCTGCCCTTTGGCGCCACGTGGCCCCTCCATGGTCACCATCACGCGCGACTCGCTCGCCGGTGGCGCGCGCGCCTCGGTGGTGCCACCCCGTGAACGGCTACCAGCGTGCGGGGCAACATCGGCGATACTGAGGGTTCCTCACACCATAGCACACGCCCAATAGCGTGCAGGTTCCCGCCCTGCAACTGTCTATACTGACGCCGTTCTTTCCGTGGCCGGCCGACAGCGACGTGAGCGATCTTATCGGCCGTCTGTCACCTCTTGACCGGTCGCCGGGGCCGGAAGTGTACAACATGTCGCCCGCGAGGCCGGTGTCCGCCGTTCGCCGGTTGGCGCGTTGTAAGGGCGAGGTGGTCATGGCAAACGAGGCCGCACCACGTATTACCCGGGGCTACGAGCTGTTGCATCCCCTGCTGGATCATCTGACGGCGGCCGCGCCACTCGGGGAGGCCAGTTGGCGGCAATGGCAGATCGCACGCGTGGGCGGCGGCGCCAGCAACCTGGTGTACCACGTTACCCGAGTTGGCAGCGCGCATCCAGAGGACGGAGACCTCGGGGAGCTTGCCGTAAAGTTCACAATCCGTGACGGTCGCGACCGTGCCGGGCGCGAGTATGGTGCACTATGGGCATTGCAGCGGGCCGGGCTGCACGTCGCGCCGGAGCCGGTGTTGCTGGAGCGCGAGCGCTTCGCCCAGCCGGTGGTCGTACAGAGCTGGCTCAGCGGACCGGTCAGCGTGACGCCGCCGGTGCTGGATGAGGACTGGTTGGCCTTGGTCCAGCACTTCGCCGCCGTTCACTCGATTGCCCTGGACAACACCGGTGCATTGTTGTCACCGGCCGTGCTCACGATGGACAGCGCCGCGGCCGGATCGCAGCGCATCCACGAACAACTGGCGCGCACTCCGCCGTCCGCGCAATCGGCGGTGTTGCGCGACCTCGTCGAGCGCGCGGCGCGCACGCGGTGGCCAGAGTGGCGGCCGCCCGCGCTTGCCCTCTGCCGGTGCGATCCGAACACGACGAACTTCGTCCGCCGCCCGAACGGATGGGCGTCGGTGGACTGGGAGAACAGCGGCAGGGGCGATCCCGCCTTCGAAATCGCCGACCTGATGACCCACCCGACGCATGTCGCCGTGCCGGCCTCCCGCTGGGACTGGCTGATCGAAGCGTACTGCACGCTGCGCACTCGCCACCTGGCCGACCAAGGCGCTCGCCACCGTGCCGACTCCACGTTCACCGTCCGCATCCGCACCTATCACCGCCTCATGCTGGTGTGGTGGGTCGTGCGCATCGCCCGCGCGCTGTACGAGGTGCCCCGCGGCTTGGATCAGCGGCTGGCCGCCCGGCCCGCCACCTGGCAAGCCGACACACAGGACTTGTACGACCGGTACGTGCAGCGCGCGCAGGAGGCGTGGTGAGGGAGCTGAGCGTGCCTGCTGTGTACTATCGCACTCCCGACGGTTCGGAACCGGTGAACGACTTCATCAATAGTCTCCCACCGGAACAACAGGCCGCAATTGACCTCTGCATTGACCGGTTGAACATGCTGACGCCCTCGATGCCCCACCTCCCGTTGCCGCATACCTCGCAGGTCGAGGGTGAACTACGGGAGCTGCGCTGTCACTACGGACGGATGCTGTATCGTGTTCTCTACCGGCGATCGGGGAATCTCTACGTGCTTCTACACATGTTTCAGAAGACCACGAGGAAAGTGCCGGAGGCTGAGATTGAGATCGCGCGCAGGCGTTGGGCGGACTTCCAAGAACGGATGAATGCAGCGCAGCGCCGGCCGCCGCGTGCTGCCGGACATGACGCGCCGCAGAAGCGCCGCCCGTCACGGGAGGAGTGATTTACGCTTTTTGATACACTCTTTAGCATGACTAGTGAGGAAAGGGAGACCTCTCCGGTCGGCACGCCGGCTGATGAGGCCGCCCAGCGACGGGTAGCGGCGAGTGCTGTGTACCGTGCGGCGCGGGCGCGCCTCGAGCCGTACGAAGCCATCGCACGCCAAGTGATTGCGCTGCGGGCAAGACACGGCCTCAGCCAAGAAGAGTTGGCCGCGCGGATTGGGACGAGCCATTCACAGATCTCACGCATCGAGAGCGGTCAGCACAAGTCGAGTGTCGAGACGCTGCGCCGCCTCGCCGAGGCGTTTCACACGGACCTGGTCGTGCGCTTTGAGCCGCACGACCAGGGGCGCAGATTGACCCAGCGCGTGGTGCCCGTCGGCGTTTGACGGCTCGATCGGGAGGTCGTCAAATCTCTTAGCACTCACCCACTAACCCCCTGCGCGGTCTAGACAAGCTCAGGGTGAGCGGAGGCTGCCGAGCGCGGCCGATCGAGCGCGTCGCCTTCCGGCATACGCAGGCGTCGCCACCGCCGTCGTGGGCACGAGAGGTCGAGCTCCTCCTTTCAGACTCGTCCGCGACCGAGGGATTCGTCACCGTTGGGCGCTGGGATCTGCGGCAACACACCGACCGCCAGGAGTTCGCGTTCCCGCGTCGCACGGCGCTGTACGCGCGTATCCGCATCCTCTCGCGCCACGGCGACGCCGACTACACCTCGCTCGGCGTGTTCGCGATCGGCGTCGCCACCGGAGATCCCGCCCCGTTGCTGTCCCGCTGATCGATCGCGGGCTGCAGCCCAGGCACATCCACTTCGCATGGCTCGCCGCTCGCCGCCCACCATCTCCAGATCACCAATCCTCCAGGCGTCAGCTCTACGGTGCGGTTGATGGCCGCTGTCATTGTCGAGGCGGTTTCACTACAAACCGTTTGTAGTACGAAGTAGTACGAAGGGTTTGTAGTGCATCTCATTTGAGACCCCCATGGCTTCTCAGCCGCCACAGCGCATGCAAAGCTCAGGGCCATTTTCATCCTAGTAAGGACCAGACAGCGCACAGATTCTGCCATCTCCAGTTCCATGGGATCTCGTGAAGTGCCCGCCACTTGGCAGGCGGAGACACGGGCCACGTACGACCGCTATCTGCAGCGCGTGCACGAGGTGTGGCGAGGTAGACTCTCGCCCACTTGATTGACCTAGTATGACAGGCCTTACGGAGTCCCAGGTTAGGCATGGATCTTCCCGCCAGATGGGACCGCGTAGGTCCTGAAAACATGAGTGGAAGAACGGAACGACACACATGGCGAGTCTGGGCGTGACGGTGGCGGTCATCCGCGCCGGGGATGTGCTGCTCGTGCAGCGCGAGGACAGCCGCTTCTGGTGTTTGCCCGGTGGGGCCGTCGAGGCAGGAGAATCGCTGGCCGTCGCCGCCGTTCGCGAGGTTCGCGAGGAAACCGGACTGGATGTGCAGCTCACGCGGCTCGTCGGGGTCTACTCGCGGCCGGACTGGGACGGCGGCGGCAACCACGAAATGCTCTTCGCGGCCGAGCCGGTCGGCGGGACACTGAAGCGCGCGACCGCCGAGTCGGTTGATGCCGGCTTCTTTGGCCCGACCAACCTGCCCGCGCCGCTGCTCTGGTGGCATCGCCAGCGGATCGAGCATACCCTCACCGGGGCGCATGGTATCGCCTACACGCAGCACGTGGCATGGCCGTTCCCGCGGGGGCTTACGCGGACGGAGCTGTACGCGCTCCGCGATCGCGATCCGCTCCATTTTGCCCGCGCACTTATGGAGTGGGCGAGAGAACCACGCGCCGAAGATGGCACGCTGGAGGTAGACGGTGGCTGAAACGACGTCCTGGTGACGCGTTGTCTGGGAGAGCGGCGACTGGACGTTCAGACGTGAGGCACAGGCGTTCCCTCCACGATGCTCCACGGTCCCTGCACGGGGACGATCTTGGTCAGCGAGAGACCGGCAGCGGCAAAGAGCGAGCGGTATCGCGCCTGCGACACCTACGCCAGTGACGGTGATAGCACATGGCGGAAACCGAGGACGCCTACGGGCACAAGCAACTGACATGCGGAGGCAAATGACGTGAGACGGCTCGTGTCGGCGCCAGCGCTGGTTCCCGCGTGCTCTCCGTCTGCGGCCGCGCCTGCGCTGTCCTTTGCTGGCAGTGTTGCCTTCGGCGCCGCCAACGCCGTGCTGAGGGCCACGCGCGAAGGGCCGGCTACTGGATCGCCTAGGGGTCAGCGCTCCGTTGGCAAACCGGCGCAAGTAGCAGCGCTGCAGGCGACTACTTGGCGCCTGTCGCCCGGCTATGCGCTGATTGGTCCACTCCTCTACGGCAGACAGTTGCAGCGTGGGCGTTGTGCCCGTCGGCCCCGCTGGTTCCCCGATTACGCCACAATCGATGTGCGTTCGGCGTCAGTATCCGTTGACGCAGCCCGCCCGCGAGTGTCGATCGGCTCCGGTGACTCCAACGGTGCTGTTGCCAAAGCCAGATCGACCAGAGCGGCGCCGACTGCGATCGTCTTCGTCCGGCCGCGCGACTCCCGGGCCAGGCCAAGAGTCTCAGCCGCGCCGCGGCCCTGGGAGACAACGCAGCGTCGCACGACCGATAGGGCGGCTTCTTCCGTCTCGTAGCCTCCTACGAGGTTACCCGACTCGATGTCCCAGAGCTCGTAACTCACCGTGCTCATGCTTCAGTCTAGCCAATTCGGCGGGCGATGCTAAATAGGAAGGACTGTAACAACGTGGCGCAACAGTTCCGCTGGGTGGCCCCACAGCGTGTGATGGCCACGACTGTTCATGATCGTGCGCTCAATGCGGACCGGCGCTTGCGTTGGGATCTCGAGGCGCGCAATGTACTGTCCGAGATAGGGGAACTGCCTCGCCTTGTTCCTCGCCTGCGCCTCAGTTGCGTACACAGATATACCATCCCACAAACGCCGGGTTTCTGGCGAGTCGTCGCGGATGGGAAGACCTCTTGCAGCGTTCGAGGTGAAGTCCGATAGCGTGGGAGGATTGGTCCTCACAATTCTATAGACGATGCGCATGGCGGGGGCGGACACGGCGTGGCAATGCGGCGCAGAGAGATTCCAGGGAATTGCCCACGGCTGGCGAATGTGAGAACGCACAGCGGCCGCGAAAGTCGCGTGCCCATGGGCAACCAAACGCTACAGAACAGAACGCCAGAATGCTCTGCGCGGCTTGAGACCATCACCTTACGCGCGCCGCTGGCGGTCGGCCTCGTACAACAGGACTGACGCGGCGCAGGCGACCTTGAGCGAATCGGCTGCGCCGTACATCGGAATGCGGACGAGCACGTCACAGAGCTCACGGCAACCACGGCTGTGGCCGAGCGCCTCGTTGCCGACGACCAGCACGGTGGGCCCGGTCAAGTCCACCGTGTTGACCGCAACCTCGGCGTCCCCGCGGGCACCGACGGTCCGCAGGTGCCCGCGCCGGCCGCGGGCGGCCCGCATGGCGCTGTCTAGCAGCCTGTCGGAGAAACATCGTTGGCGGCGGAGCAGGGGCCGACGCTGGCAAGCTGGAGAGGCGGCAGGGGCTGCCCGGCCAATAGGACGTGCAAGCGCTTCAAGTTGAACGCCAGGCAGACCAGGCACCACTCCCCCGCGGCGGCCACGATGCCCCGCAAAGAGAACTGGCGGAAGCCCATGACCTCCTTGATGATGCCGATCACCGGTTCGACGGTGCACTTGCGCAGGCGGTAGATGGCGTGGCCCAACTCGGTCTGGAGCGTGTAGGCCATCTTGACCCTGGGGCTGGCGTCGTCGGGGGGCGGGGCGGGCTGGGCCGCGAAGTAGCTGGCCCACGATGGGTGATGGGGCTCCCGTCCGGTGGCGATGTAGGGCTCGATCCCCCGCCCACGCAAGCCGGCGATGTTGTCCGCGCTGAAGTAGCCATTGTCCAAGGCCGCGGCGGGGGGCAGCCCCAAGGCCGGCGGGATGGCGTCCACCGTGGGCAGGGCTTCGCCCTGATCGGTGGGATGGTTGGAGAGCGACTCCCCCACGATCAGGAAGCTGGCCTGCTCCACCGCCACCTGGGCGTTGTAGTCCTGGTCAAAGCCCTGATTGGTGCTGTTTTTCATGATCCGCGAGTCCGGGTCGGTGAAGTTGTACTGATCGTTGTCCCGGGGCCCCGGCGTGGGCGGCTGGGGCGGCCGGCCCCCGGGCCGGCGGCCGGTCTGGCGCGCGCGCGCTTCCCGGGTCGCCACCTTGGCCTCGTACGCGGCCTGCTCCGCCTCATCGCGCACCTGGGCGCGCTCGGCCAGGACGGCTTTGGCCTGGGCCAGGTGGGCCAGGCGCACCTGGCGGCGCGTGATCTCCTCGAGCCGGCCGCTCCCACTCCCCGGCAGCGGCGGCGCTGGTGCGCCCGCTTGGCTCGCCTGGTCGGCCTGCTCCCCCAGGGCGAACCGCGCCGCCACCTCCGCCCGCAGGCGCTGCTCCAACTCCAACCGGTGTTTGTCGCTCACCGCCTGGCTCTTGGAGGCGGCGGCATGGAGCTTGGTCCCCTCCACGCTCACGGTGCCCAGCGTGAGCACCCCCGCCAGATGGGCACAGAGCAGGAGCTGGACGAACAGGTCCTGGAGCTCGGGCAGAAAGGTCTTGCGAAACTGGGCAATCGTGTCATGATCGGGATGGTGCTCCCCGGCCAGGAAGCGGAACGGAATGGACTCGTACGTCGCCTGTTCCCGCTTGCGACTACTGAACGCGCCGGTGGCGTAGCCGTAGAAGAGCAGGCCCAGCAACCGTTCCGGGGCGAGCGCCGTCCCCCCACGCTTCCCGTACCGGCCATAGAGTCGGCTCAGATCAAGTTGCGCAATGGCCGCGACGACGAAGCGCGCCAGGTGCGTCGGGGGCAGGGCGTCCCCCAACCGGATGGTGCGATTCAGCGTCGCCTCGTAGTCGGCGGTGATGAACTTCCGGGGCATGGGTCCAGCGTATCATTGCCTCACGACCCCGCCTGCGGTTTCTCCGACAGACTGCTAGGGGTGCGAAAGGCGGTGATAGGCCAGCCGCCGCTCGCCGCCGCCGTCTACGTCGCGGTGCACGCTGGCAGATCCCGACGGACGGCCTCCGCCAGGCGGCGGAGTTCGACGGCTTCGGCCTGCTGAGTTGCGCCGAAGAAGACCGCCCGTTTTCTCTGGACGAAGTGGGCCAGCAGGAACGTCTTGCCCACACGTCGACGCCCCCATAC
>JACQGX010000093.1 GCA_016199265.1 Chloroflexota bacterium
CGATTCGGCTCGTCCCCCACAGGTGGCATCGGCACTACCTGCCCGTCAACCAGCTCAGCCTTGCCGGGCACGGCATACAGATCATCGATGGTCGCTCGCGCCGTCGTCGCCATGGCAACACCCCGCCAAGATACTAGCAAAGTGCTGCCGCTCCGGCGTGCGCCGCAGCGGCGGGTGTAACCAGAACTTCCGGATGCGCAGAGTGATGCGCCCTTCGACACGCTCAGGGTGAGCGGCGGAACCATCCGGAACAACTGGTTGCACGCCGCAGCGGCAGCTCAGCCACCGCCGCGCGACAGGTCCAGCGCCGCCTGCAGCTCCTGGTGGAAGGCGCGCATCGTGCTGGGATTAGGCACCGCCTCATTCTTCAGGAAGGCGTCGTTGTGCTGTTTCACCACGGCGTTGACTTCCACCTGCCGGTAGTTCGCCGGCACGGTGTACGGCACCGACCCGGCGGTCTCCATCGCCTTGCAGGGCCGTTCCAGGATCTCGCGCGAGTAGTTCGGGTCGTTCAACAACCGCTCGTCGCAGTACACGTCCTTGCGCATGCCCGGCGTGTTGGACCCGGTCTGCTGCAGCCCCAGGGCGACGCCGGCCTCCCTATCGGTGAACCACTGCACCACCAGCCAGCCCTGGTCGACCAGCTTCGTCCGCGTGTTCAGGGAGACGGGGGCGATGCTGGTGTCGGCGCCGATCTGGCCGGTCGGCCCCTTCGGCATCATGACCATCCCCCAGCGGAAGGCGTCCTTCACCGCCGTTCGCACGTTGCCACGGGCCCCGGCCAGCATCTGGCCGGCCATGGCCACCGCCCCGCTGCCGAAGTCGGCCGGCGCCACCGACTTCGGCAGCATGATCTGTTTGCGGTGCCAGAGCTCCCAGTGCCACTGCGTCGCCTGCAGTGCCTCCGGCCGGTCGACCATCGACTTCTTGCCGTCGAGCGTGAGCAGGTCGCCGCCCCAACGGCGCAATGCCGCCGTCGCGTTCTGGTACGTACCCCATTGCGTTCCGTAGCCGAACCGGTTCTCGCCGCGCGAGGTGAGCCGGTCGGCGGCGTTCACCAGGTCGTCCAGCTTCCAGTTGTCATCCGGCTCCTTGATACCGGCGCGCTGGAAGGCGTCCTTGTTGTAGTAGAGGTAGCAGTTCTGGATCTGGCCGCGCGCCGGCAGGCCGAACAGCTTGTTGTCCAGCTTCAGGCCGGTGATGCCGCTGTCGTACCACTGCTTGAGGTTGATGCGGTCGCGCTTGACCAGCGCGTCCAGCGGCTGGATATCGCCGCTCACCGCCAGGCCCTGGAACACGAGGTTTTGGAGGTAAAGCACGTCGGCGAGCGTGCCGGCGGCGGCGTTGGTGCGGATGACCGCGGGGTAGTCGCCGGGGAGCGCCGTGTACTCCAGGATGATTCGCGGGTGCTGCTCGTTGAAGTCGGCGGTACGCTTGGTGAACGCCTCCTGCTCGGCGGTGCGCGAGATGAACGACACTCGCACGGTCTCGCCGGTGAGGCCGGCGCGCTCGCCGGCGCCGCTCCCGGGCAGGCTGCACGCCGTCAGCAGCGCGGCGCTGCCCGTCGCTGCTCCCATCGCCATAGACCGGCGAGTGAGCCCTCCCCCGACAGGCACAACTCGGTTCATGTTCCCTCCTCTATGCTCGGTCCAAAGTCCAAAGTCCAAAGTCCAAAGTCCAGGCTCCCGATAGAAACGACTTTGGACTTTGGACTTTGGACTTTGGACTTGGTTTAGGCTCCCAGCGCCGTCCTACTTGGGTTGGATCGGCCAGCGGATGCCCTTGAAGGGATTCTCCCCGCCGCCGTACTCGATCTGCTGATTGAGCCGCCGCTCTAGGTCCTGCAGCGTCCCCTGCATCGGCTGCTCGCCTTTGATCACCTTGGCGATCTCGGTGTTGTAGAGGGTGGCGTCCTCGCCCGCTCGGTAATGGCTCCAGATGATCCCATACGGCTTCTTGTACACGTCGGCGAACACCGTCGGGTGCTGGTACTTGTATTGCTCCGGCGGCCGGAAGAAGCGCGGCTGGTGCTTCTTCTTGGCCGGCATGAGGAACTGGTTCTCTGCCAGGAAGCCCTGGAAGTCGTCCTGCATGAGATACTTCATGAAGTCCCAGCACGCGTCCGGCTGCTTCGTCTTGGAGTAGGCGCACACCGGGTGGCCGGCCGACCAGGCCGCCCCCGGCTTGCCGTTCATACTGGGCACCGGCATCATGTCCCACTCGAACGCCGTGCCGATCGAGTTCCACATCCGCCGCCAGTCGTTCACCGACCGGTAGTGGATGCCGATCTTGCCGCTGGAGAACAGGTTCCACCCGTTCGGCCGGTCGATCGCCGGCTTGCCCGCCTGGAGCCGCGTCCGTGCCTCCGCCATCTCCGGCGACGGGCCCGTGATGTTGAACCGCTGGCGCGTCATCCAGTCGATCGCCGTGTTCAGGGCCGACTGGTACTGCGGCAACTGCAGGTCGATTTTCATCTGCGGGTCGTACTGCAGGTGGGAGACCAGATGGGTCCAAACCAGCGGGCCGATGCCGTGGAAGTCGCCCATCCCCCACTGCATGCCGTACAAGTCGTTGGCCGGATCGTTGATCTTGCGCGCCGTGTCGACCATCTCCTCGATGGTCCATGTCCCCTTGTTTTGCACCTTCTCCCACGGGTCGTTGATGCCCTTCCGGCGGAAGAGCGTCTTGCTGTAGAAAATGCTGAACGGCTCGGCCCAGTAGGGCACGCCGTAGGTCTTCTGGCGCCAGCGTTCGATGCCCAGCACCGCCCAGTCCTTGTCGAGGTTGATCTTGTCCCGCGACAGGTACTTCGTGACCTCCAGCACGAACCCGCTGTCGTACATCCTCGGCAGGTTGCGCGTGTTGGAGTCGAACAGGTCGGGGCCGGTGTCGGCCGCGAACATGGTGGTGATCTTCTCCTGCGCGCCGTCGCCGCTGGGGTCGACCTCGAAGGTGACGTTGTGTTTCTGCTCGTACTCCTTCCACGCCGGCGCGAACTGCTCCATGGCGATGGGCCGCCAGCTCATGAACGACAGTCTCACCGGCGGCTTGCTCGCCGCCGGCTGGGCCCCCGTGCCACCCAGTCCGGCGCACGCCGCCAGCGCGCCGCCGGCAAGGGCCGCGCCTCCGCCCGTCAGCACTGCACGCCGTGTCAATCGCCGGTACGCTGTACCTTTCATCGGTTCCTCCTTAAGTCGACAAGTGGGACGCGGCGCCATCATGCCGCTGCGTCGCGGGGCAAGGCCGCGCGGCGGTTCATGATGGACCGGGCGCGCGGTATACGCAGAATACCTGAGCTGCCCGTTACTTGGGGATAGTGTTTGGCCACCCTCATTGGGGAGCAGCTTCCGAGGACGGATTGTAGCCGCCGCTCCCCACGCGGTCAAGCGCGCGCGACGGACGCCCAGCCCGCCGTCATCAACGCAGCGCTGCTGGCCGCCAACGCCGCCCTCCGCCAGTGGGGCGACTCCTACGCCACTACTTCCCGGACTTGATCGCCTGCTGGTGCTCGGCGAGGATCGGATCGGTGGCCTGGCGGATGCGCTGGGCCACCTCCCGCCCGCGCCGCTCCGCCCGCCAGAGCGCCTGTACCTCGGTGTTGATCGCCGAGTTGAAGGCGTTCCAGTTGGTCAGCTTCGGGAACGGCAGCAGCCGCTTCAGGCCGTCGACCAGGGGCTTCTTGTTCTTGGGCGGCTGGTCGGAGCGCAGCCAGGCCGGCGAACTGAGCACCGAATAGCGGATGGGGGCAAACCCGCCGAGGGCGAAGTTGCGTCCCACCTCCGGCGACTCCATGTGTTTGAGGAACTCCCACGTGGCGTCGACCGACTTGCTCTCGGCGGCGATCCACCAGGCGCTGCCACCGCCCCAGATCCACTTGTCGCTCTTCAGTCGCGGGCCCCGTGGTGTCGGCACGGCGTTCCAAGAGAGGTCCTTTTGTGGCACGAGCTGCGTTATGCCGCCGGCGGTGGACGTAAGCCAGGTGGCTGCCTTTGTCTGGATGAAGGCGTTCGCCGGCGACAGTTGGCTGTGCGTCAGCGGGTTCTGCGCCACCTTGTGGGCGTGCACGAGGTCGTACAGCCACTCCCACACCTCGATCGCCTCCGGCGTGTCGTAGAGTGTTCGTGTCTCCTCGTCGTTGCAGATGCGCACGCCGTTGGTGACCTGGATACGGTGGAACTCGTTCAGGCCGGAGAAGCCGTACCGCTCCGGCTCGCCCGTCGCGCTACGCTTGGTCGTGCGCTTGAGGGCGTCGGCGAAGTCCTCCCACGTCCAGGGCCTGGCCCAGTCGTCGCTCGGCTCGCGGACGCCCGCTTCGGCGAAGACGGCGGGGTTGTAATAGATCAGGCTGTAGCCGACGTTCGAGCCCAGACCGAGGTGCTTGCCCTTCCAGAAGTACTGCTGGACGGCGGCCTCGATGAGATCGGAGAGGTCGTACTTGTCGCGCTTGACGCGCGAGCCAATCTCGGCCATGGCGCCCTGGTTCGTCAGTTCCGCCCAGTTGGACCCGCCGGTGCGGAACATGTCCGGCGGTGTGCCCGAGGCGAGCATCGTCTTGAGCTTCTCGTCGTACCCGCTGGTGAGGTTCGTCACCTCCACCTTGACGCCGGGGAACTTCTGCTCGAACGCCTTCATTTCCGGCTCGACGACCATCGACTCGGCCTGGTTGTGGTTTCCCAGGTACGTGATCACGGTCCCTGCCCCGATCCGGCTGGCCGCACCGCTGGCGGACGGGCCGCCGCCCGGCGCCCCGCACGCCGCCAGCGCCGCAACGACGCCTCCGGCTGCCATCGTCGAGCCGAAGCGCAACACCGTGCGCCGTGAGACACCAACACTATCACCCTGTGCCGTACCTTCTGCCATGAACGGTCCCTTTCCTGAAGTTTGATCGCATTCAGCCTATACCGCGGCCGGTGCTCCGCGCAAGGGGACATCCATTCGTCTTCCGCCACCACGTGGAGCACCCCATCGTGCTCGAAATCCGGTGGGATCAACGTCACCGTTTCGTCGGTGTCCACCGGTGTCCACAAGGATCAACCGTTGATAAACCATTGATGAACCGCAGCGGATTACACGACACGGCTCGCCGATGTTGTTCGAGAATGCATACACAGCGGCAGCAACTGCGGCGAAATCGTGCCCATTTAGCCGAATATTGGCCTCTTGACGAGCTTCAACGCATGCACTATACTGGGCCACATCAGGCAGACATGATGCTTGGGCTACTCGATTCGCTCGACCCTCTTGGTCTCCCCGAAGAATCGCTGATCGATGCGCTGACGCCGTATCTCTCCGACGAGGCAGAGAAGCGGCTGCCGCGTCGGGTGTACGCCGCCCTGCGCGGGGCCATTCGCGACCTCCGTCTGCGGCCTGGACAGACGGTGCTGGAGCGCGAGGTCGCCGCCGCGCTGGGCCTCAGCCGGACACCGGTGCGCGAAGCGCTCGTGCTGCTCGAGGCCGATCACCTTGTGCGCCTCATCCCGCGCAAAGGCTTTGCCGTCACACCCGTGGAGGTCGAGGAGATGCGCCACATCTACGAGGTCGTGGAGGGGCTCGAGGGCGTCGCCGTGGCACTGGCGGCCGACCGTATCACACGCGAAGGGCTGGCGGACCTGGACGATGCCATGCGCTGGCAACTGGCCGCGCTCGAGGCCGACGATCTTGTAGGTTGGGCGGAAGCCGACGAGACGTTCCACCGTTTGCTCTTGCAGGCATCCGGCAATCCGCACCTCGAGCGGCTGATGGCCAGCTACGCCGACCACTTACACCGGGCGCGCCTCTACACGCTGCCGCTCCGGCCCAAGCCCGTGCGATCGGCCGCGGAGCACCGGGCGCTGGTCGAGGCCATTCGCGCCCGCACCGGCCGGGCGGCGCGGGAGCTCCACGTGACGCACTGGCAGCGGGCGCGCGCCGAGATCCTGGACGTCCTCGCCGCGATTGACCGCGCCGCCGAGGCTCGGCTCGCGCACGAGGAACGCGCCGCGGTGCGCAGACGGCGACGCCGGCGTCGGCCGGCTCCAGCGCTCGAAGCACGGCCATGAGTTCGTAAGCGCAGCCGTGGCCACAATGGGAATAGGTTAGGTGCAGTATCGAGGGAGTCAGTCATGGCAGACAGAAGACTGGATTTGTGTGTCGGACCAGTGAAGGCACGTGCCGCGTGTGTGAACGCGCCCGAGAGCGTCCGCGCGAGACGTGCCGGTCGGGAAACGCGGCGGCACCTGGGGGCGCGCACCGCCGCGGCCGTAGCCACCGCCGCCGTGCCCGCTATCGTCGCCGCCTGTGGCGGGGAGAAGAGCGTCGCGCCACAAACACCGCGCACGATTAGTGGCCCCAAGGTCCTCAGCTACACTACCTGGGGAGACGTCTCACGGCCCGCAACGCAGGAAATGCTCCAGGTGTTCGGCGAGCGGTTCGGCACCGTGCAGGTCGAGGCGCAG
>JACQGX010000101.1 GCA_016199265.1 Chloroflexota bacterium
CGCCCCTACAGACCGTGGTGGGTCCCCGGAACATGTGCCTGCAACCGTCGAAAATCGTAAGTCGTAAGTCGTAAAAGGCAATATGCACGAAAGGACACCAAGCGAGTCGCTGACTTGGCGTAGTCCCTCACTTTGCACTTTGCACTTAGAAAGGTAATCCCATGCCCATCTCCCAGCTCATGCGCGCCGCCGTCTCCGGTATGGTCGGCCAGAAGCTCCGCCTCGACGTGATTGCCAATAATTTGGCGAACGTCGACACCGCCGGCTACAAGTCCAGCCGCGTCAACTTCCAGGACGTGCTCTACCAAGCGCACCTGCTCGCCACGACCAACCGGGACCTGCGCGTCGGCGCCGGCGTCGTTCCCGCGGCCATCCAGTCGATGTTCACGCAGGGCTCGCTCCAGCAGACCGACATCCCGACCGATCTCGCCATTTTCGGCGATGGCTTCTTCCAGGTCCGTCTCGCCGATGGCACGACCGGCTACACCCGCAACGGCGCCTTCCGCGTCGATGCCGATGGCCGCCTCGTCACCGCCGACGGCCACGCCGTCGTCCCCGATATCGTCGTGCCGCTCCACGAGCCCCATTCGTTGACGGTCGACCGCAACGGCGCCGTCCGCATCATCCGGCCGGGCCAGGCCGATTCCGAGGAGATTGGCCAGATCCAAATCGCCACGTTTACCAATCCTGAGGGGCTGGAAGCCCGCGGCCAGACGATGTTCGTGCAAGGCCCCGCCTCCGGCGGCGCGACGATCGGATTGCCCAATACGCCCGGATTTGGCCAGGTCGTCAGCCAGGCCCTCGAGGTCTCCAACGTCAACCTGGCCGAAGAAATGTCGAACCTCGTCGTCGCCCAGCGCGCCTACGGCCTCTCCCTCCGCGCCCTCCAAACCATCGACGAAATGATCGGCCTCGCCAACAACATCCGCTCGAGGTAGCTTTCCGCCGTCGGCTATCAGCTTTCACCCGTCGGCGAGGAGTGCAAGCAGAAGGGGCGTATAGACATACGCCCAGGGGCGGCGGCTGGTCGTAGGGGCGTATAGACATACGCCCAGGGGTGGCGGCCGGGCCGCGTTCGCCCCTACACCGCCGCGGGGCCAAAAACCTACCCGAGAAAGGGTGTGGGACCAACAGGCCGCTAAGCTCACTCGGTGCGTACCATCATGGTCTCCAGATGCCCTTGGACGACGACCTTCCACCATCCCGCCTGCCGAGCCACGTTCCAGCGCGTCAGGTCGTTGAGCATTTCCCGGGAGCGTTCGGCATCCGAGTACACGTCGATGACCTGAACGCACTGCCGACACTGGAGCGGCAGAGCCTTTCCGGCGCCCGCTTGCCCGAACCGCCCGAGGCGGTGCTGCTGGACCGCGTGCTCCAACTGGTTCCGCTGGAGCTACTGCAAGCGGTCGAGCGGATCGTTATCCTCCAGACCCGCGGAACAGCGCGCCAGGGCGGTTCACGCAGCCGGGCGATCCGGCTGTCCGCGCAGGAGGCGCGTGTGCGGGAAGGCGACCCGCGTTACGGCCGCGCGTTCTCCCTGTTCACGACCACGGTGCTCCACGAAATCGGCCACGTCGTGTTCGCCGAGGTGCTCACGGAGACTCAGCGGGAGCAGGTGTACGCCGACTACATGGATGACCTGGAGCGCCTGCCCGTACTACCAGCAAGCGAGCCCTCGCAGGCCGGCCTGGAGCACTACTTCATCCGCTACTTCATCGCCGCGCTGCTCGGGCGCGGCGAGCGACCCGTGCGCGCCGGAGACGCGCGGCGGCGGATGGCCGCACTGGGCCTGGACCTCCGCGGCGTCTAGCGGCGCATCAGTCTCGGATGTGTCCCTGGGCAGGCGTCCAGACGGCGCGGCGGTCCTGCCGGCGAACGATCTCCGCCTCCACGTCTTCGAGACCCACCTGGCCGAGTGACCAGAACCAGTGCAGCGCATAGCGGGGGTCGTCTGGCTGGTAGCGCCTGCGAGTCGACCACTGGACACCGAACTCGTCGGGCTCGTCCTCGATCGCCCAGATCGGCTGCTTGAGCGCGCGCAGCACGCGCCGGCGCAGCGCCGTGTCAGTGGACTCCACGACCGGCCCGGTGCGTTCCCACCAGAGGTAGGCCACCTTGCCGTCGGCGTCGGTGAAACGGCAGCCGTTCTTCGGGCGTGCGGCGACCGCGGAAGCCGAAATCCCGTTCGTGGTCGCCGCCGGCGCCAGATCGGCCGGCACGTGTGCGTCGGTGTCGGCAACGGTGCGGGCCATCCTCGTGTGCCTTCTCTCTCCAGTATACTCGCCGAAGGTGCACCGGGCGGCCGCAGCAGGCATCCGCCTCGCCAACAACAGCCGCTCGAGGTAGGCTCCACTCCCCTTTCTCCCCTGGTGGGAGAAAGGGGCCGGGGGATAGAGGGGGAACCACCTCAAGTCGCTCTGACCCTCTGCCGATAATCGAGATACCAGTCAACACCATGAAAATCGGCGATATCCGCGCAGCACAGATCGCTCAGGCTTACGGGCCCCAGAATGCCGGCCCCGCCAAACCAAAGCGCCTCGGCCAGCGCGCCGACGAAGCCTCCCTCTCGTCCGAGGCCCGCGCGCTGCTCGCCGCCCGCCGCGCCGCCCACGACGCCCCCGAAGTGCGCGCCGAGCGCATCGCCGAGCTGCGCCGCCAGGTCCAATCCGGCACCTACCAGGTCGACGCCGCCACCCTCGCCGCCAAGCTCCTGAAAATCCTCCGAGAGGAATAAGGCGACCCGGCCATGACCTCCCCCGCCGCCACGTCCACTGCCTACTGCCTACTGCCTACTGCCTACTTTTCCGACCTGCTCGCCATCCTCGACGCCCAGCTCGCCACCTACCAACACCTCCGGCACATCGCCGAAGAGCGCCGCGCCGCGCTGGCCGATGCCGACGTCGACCACCTGGCTGCGCTCGTGGCGCGCGAGCAGCCGCTCCTGTCGCATGCCCGTAAGCTCGAAGCCGCCCGGCTCCAGGTGCTCCGCCCCATCGCGGCCGAGCTCAACACCACACCCGACGCCCTCACCGTCAGCCGGCTCTGCGCGTTGACCGACCCGGCGACCGCCACCGCGCTCCAGCAAGCCAAAGATCGCCTCCTCGAACACGTCGCCGGCCTATCAGAGCTCAACCGCAACAACGCCGACCTCCTCCAGGCCTGCCTCGACTCCGTCAACGCCTCCCTCGAGCAACTCCTCCAAGTCATCCAGCTCGACCCCCGCTACGCCGGCTCCGGCACCCGCGCCACCCAACCCGAGTCTCCCCGCCTCACCGATATGCGTGCCTAAGCCAAGTGCAAAGTGCAAAGTGCAAAATGAGGCCGCTGCCGTACCCGTTCAGCCAGTCTCACCGCAGAGACGCAGAGACGCAGAGTTCGCAGAGTGACGCAGAGCGAAAGCACGGTGTTCACGTCTCTCTCGGCGCGTCTCGGCGCTCTCTGCGTCTCTGCGGTGAACGCTAACAAACTTAGGTCCCGACGAGGCCCATTCTCTTGATGTTGGTCTCTAGCATGTCGTCGAGGGTGGTGATGCCGCGGGCGGCGGC
>JACQGX010000098.1 GCA_016199265.1 Chloroflexota bacterium
CGCTGGACGTGCCCGCGGACCGCTACACCCGGTTGGCGGCGCCTTTGCCCCAACCGCCCTAGAAATGAGCGAACCGTGAGTTGCACTTTGCACTTTGCACTTTGCACTTTGCACTTTGCACTTTGTGTAGTATAGCGGGCTTGACGCCGTGCAGCCGAGTCGGCTAGTATACTAGCCGGCTACGGTTGTGGGTCGCGCCGCGCGGTTGCCGGCGCGACCTCGTGGGAGCGGCTATGCAGACGGTGCTGGTGGGTACCGGCGGCTTCGGCGCCGGCTGGCGCGGGTACTTTACCGGCGAGCGGGCCGAACGGGTGGTGGCGCTCGTGGACGCGGTGCCGGAACACAACGCCGCCTTCGCGGCGGCCATCGGGCGCCCGGACGTGCCGCAGTTCGCACACCTCTCCGATGCGCTCGACCGAGTGGACGCTCAACTGGTGGTGGACTCGACGCCGCCGCGATTTCGTGAGGAGATCGCGCGTCCGGCGTTTGCGGCCGGCTGCCATCTCTTCGTCGCTAAGCCGCTGGCGGAGACGATGGAGATCGGCCGCCGGATGGTAGAGCGGGCGGCCGCCGCGGGGCGGCAACTAGGCGTGGGTCAGCAGCAGCGCTACTACCCCGTGCCGCAGACGCTGGCTCGCCTGGTGCGCGAGGGGGCGATCGGCCGGCCCATCGTCGCCTATCTCGACTTCTACCAACGCCGCCGCTGGGACGACCGCTTGATAGATGTGCCCAGTCCGCTCTTCGTGGAGTCCGCGATCCACCACTTCGACCTGCTGCGCTTCGTGCTCGACCGCCGGCCGCAGCGTGTCTGCGCGTTCGGCTGGACGCCCGCTTGGACCGGCGCGGCCGGCGAGACCGCCGGCGCGGCCTGGCTCGAGCTCGACGGCGGCATACCCGCCCTCTACCGTGGCAGCCGGTCGGGGCGCACCGATCTCGACGCGGCGCTGAACACCACCTGGCACGGCCCCTGGCTGATCGAAGGCACCGACGGTGTGGTCCGCGGCGACGACCGTACCGGCCTGTTTCTCAACGGCCGGTGCGTGCTGCCACCCGAGGAGGCAAGCACGGGGTTCGACAACGCCCGGTACATCTCGCTCGATCGGTTCCAGGAGGCAGTTGCCCGTAACGAGCCCTTCGAGATCAATGGCGAGGACAACCTCTGGGTGCTCGCCGCCACCTACGGCGCCTGGCTCTCCGCCAGTGAGCGCCGCTGGATCGACCTCTCCCCGCTCGTGAACGGGTCAGAGAACGGAACACAGGGAGGGGGTGAGCGCGGACCGTTAAGTTGACATGGCCGCCGCCGAGCGGAGTCCGGCGTCTCAGAGTGAGCGATGCTATCGGGCTGTGCCGGCGGCCGTACGTACGTCGATACGCCAGTCGTACTGGTTGGAGAGTGGAGGTAGACCAATGACATCGCGACGGACATTCGTATTGGGTTTGGCGGTGGGTGCGACCGCTGTGCCTCTCTTGGCCGCCTGTGGCTCGCCAGCAGGGCCACAAACCGACAGCCCTCCCGTGCCTGCGGGACCACCGGCCAAGGTGAACTTCTTCTGGCGCTCCAGTTCTGGCCCGTACTTCGAGCAAGCCGACGAGAAGGCGCGCCTCTTCAACGACCGGTTCAAGCAGTACCAGGTCGAAGTCACCCATCAGGCCGGGAGCTATACCGAGAAGGTGACCGCCATGTTCGCCGCCGGCGATCCCCCGGCGGTCTTCTGGACCGACCACCAGGATGTCCTGCCTAATCTGAAGCTGGGCTGGCTGGAAGACTTGACGCCGTTCGCCAAGTCCGACCGCGATTATCGGTCGTCGGAGTATCATCCGGCGTCGACCGACAGCCTGACGGTGCAAGGAAAGCTGTACGGCCTGTCGGGTGGCTCGTTCACCGCCGGCTGGTTCTACAACAAGGCGCTGTATGCCAAGGTGGGTGCCCCGACGCCGGCCGAGCTCATGAAGCAGGGCAAGTGGACGTGGGATGCCTTCGTCGACGGCGCCAAGCGAATCACCACGGCCGGCGGCGGGCAGGTGATGGGGATGGGCAACGGTACGCCCGGCATACGCCTGTGGCTAAACAGCAATGGGGTCCAGGAGGTCGACGACCTCAAGTTCCCCACCAAGAGCTTCTACGACACGCAGCAGGCGGTGCAGGCCGTCGAGTTCTGGACCGACACGCAGCTCAAGCAGCGGGTGCGCGACCCGGAGTTCGGCCGTGGCGTGCAGGGTGGCGAGACGACGCTGTTCGTCGACGGTAAGCTCGGCGCGATGTCGCGGTGGACCACCGGCCTGTCCGAGTTCATCAAGATCAAGGATTTTGCCTGGGGCATGGTGCCGTTTCCCAAAGGGCCTCAGGGCAAGAACCCCGCGGGTGAGTTCACCTTCTGGGGCTTCACCATGGCCAAGGGCCTCAAGGACGAGCGTGTCAAGCGCGGCGCTTGGGAATGGCTCAAGTTCTACAACGGCAAAGAAGGGCAGATGATCGAGGGCGGCAAGTACCTGCTCAGCATCCCCTTCGATAAGGCCGCGATGGAGGAGTGGCGTAAACAGGTAGCATCGACGACGATGGAGTTCCCGGAGCTCATCTTTGAGTTGCGTGACAAGTACCCCAACCAGCGCGTCATGGCACCGGATCGAGGCGATATCAACCGACTGCACAACGACGCGCTGAAGGACGTCTGGACCGGCCAGACGAGTGCTCGCGCCGGGTGTACCGAGGCGGCTCGGCTCGTCAACGAATTCCTCAAGCAGAACCCGCAGCGATTCCAAGCGTAAGGGAGCGCGGCTCCAAACCTATGGACATCCGTATCGATCAGCCGCGCGGGCGGCGTATCCGTGTATATGCGAATGGCCGGTTCGTCGCCGCCTACACCTTGGGCCAGGTCCGGCCGTACGTCTATCCCGTGCTCACCCCGAGCGGCCTGCCCGTGACTGAAGAGTGCCCGGTCGATCACCCGCACCACCAGTCGGTGTGGCTGGGACAGGACGAGGTCAACGGTCACAACCTCTGGATCAACGGTGCTGGGGCCGGACGCGTCGCCGGCGGTGCGCCCGTGGCGGTCGTCGGCGAGACACCCGACGGCCCGGCGGCGATCTTTCGCCACGAGCTGCTCTGGGAAGCGCCCGATGGCACGCCACTCCTCCGCGAGCGGCGCGTCACGGCGATCACGCCGGCGCCGGCCGCGACGTTGATCGACGTCGTCAGCGAGCGATCGCCGGCCGCCGGGCCGGTGGTGCTCGGTGCCACCAAAGAGGCCGGCTTCGGCCTCCGCGTGCACGACGCGCTCGACGAACAGGACGGCGGCACGCTGGTCAACGACCGCGGCCGGCAAGGCGAGGCCGGCACCTTCGACCAGGAGGCCGACTGGATCGACTATTGGGGCCATCTGGGCGACTGCGCGGCAGGTATCGCGCTCTTTCCCCACCCGGAGAACCCACGCCACCCGTGGTTCACCCGTGCCTACGGCATCGTGCTGGCCAACCATAACCGTTTCCGCAGCGACACCCTGGAACCGGGACAGGTGCTCCGCCTTCGATGGCGCGTCGCCGCTCACGATGGCTCGACCGAAGCGGCCGATGTCGCGGGGCTCTACGCCGGCTATCTCCAGGCCGGCCGCGGCGGACTCGACCGGGCACTGGCATTGCGCGAATGACGGCGATCATGGTGATGATGGTATTGGTCCTCACGGCGGTGATAGCATGGCGCGGGTGATCGCCGCCCGGCACGGCGACCCCCGCGAGGTCGATCGCCTGGCGGACGCGGTAGCGGCTGCCTGCCCCGGCTTCCGCGTGAGCGCCGGCACGTGGGACGGCGAGCACGACTTCGCGGCGCCGGCGGGCGTGCGGTATCTGTGGCTCGTCGACGGTAGCGCCGACGTGCTCCTACTCACGGGTTACCGCACGCAGGAGGGCGACGGCGAGGCCCTGCCGCCCGCGTACGTGGCGGAGGCGCTCCCCGATGTGGCCCGCGCGCACCTCGAAGCATTGCGTGACGCCCTCGCCCGTGACGCAATTCACCCGCAGGTGCGGGCACCGGTGGCCGCGCTGTGCGCGCGAGCAACCGACGGGACCTATCGGGGCGACATCCGGGGCGATCTCTGGCTCCTCCTGGAGAGCGGCGTCGACACGCACGACTGGGCCGCCACGACGCCGGCGCGGCTCGCCCTCCGCTGGTTCGTGCACCACTGCGGCGAGTTGGGCTGGTCGACGAAGCAAGCCGGTGGCTGGGAACGGCTCTCGGCAGGGGACCAACTGGTGGCGACGCCGACATGTGCCGTACGGGTGCGAGGGTGGTTTCGCTTCTGGGCGATCGAGCACACGGGCCGCACGGAGGCGACGTGCAGCGCGGTGCGCCGGCTGCGCTACTTGCGGGACACGGCCGGCGGCTGCAGCCCCGGCTTCGACGCGTTCCGGCGGCTCAATCTAACCTGGCAGCCAACCGAGGCGGCACGGCAACGCGTGGCCACCGCCGTTGCCGATCCCGAATCCGCGGTCCCGGGTACTTGGGCAGACGTTGACGCAGACGGTGGGCTGCGTGATCCGGGGCCGGTCGATCCGGACGCGCCGAACCGGCTCAACAGCCACGTCCTCCACATCGAAGCGGCGCAGTCGCGCACCCACTACCACCCGGAGGAGCCAATCGGCGGCGGGGCCGCGCAGCACGAGTTCTACTTCGTGCTCGACCCCGCCGCCTACGGCCTCCGTGCGCCGGCCGGCGCGATGCCACGCCTCTACACTTTCCCGGACGTGCACGACTGGCGCCAGTACGAGGTAACCGACCTCACGCCCGGTCTCGCTGCCTACGTCCCACCCGGCACCGGCCATCGGGGCGTCGACGCGTTCGTCAACGTGGTGACGATCCCCGGGTTCAAGCCGCGCAACGAGATGTACGTGGACCGGCAGATCCGGGAGCAGGGGGCCGGGGCACTGTTCAACGCCGCTGCCGCCGGAGTGTGAACCCACAGAGGTCCACAGAGTTTTCCTGTCTCGGCGGGCACGACCGCAGGAGGGAAAAGCGGCATCCAACCGGCCCGCCGGTGCCCCAGCGGGCGATTTTCAGAGCAGACCTACACGGAGGAAAACGGTGACAGAGCCACTGAAAGTGATCCACGTCGGCGTGGGCGGTCGCGGCGCCTGGCCGGTACGCCTGTTCCGCGAAGAGCGGGAGCACTGGCGATCGGTTGCGCTGGTCGACGTCAATCCAGAGGCGCTGGCGGCGGCGCGGCACGTTGCCGACCTGCCGCGGGAGGTGTGCTACGACTCGCTCGAGGCAGCGCTGGCCGGCCACGCGGAGGCGGCGGACGGCGTGGTGGTAATCACCCCGTCCGCGCTGCACGGGCGGTTCATCCGCCAGGCGCTGGAAGCCGGTAAGCACGTCCTGGTGGAGAAGCCGTTCGTCCACCACCTGTCAGAGGCCGAGGCACTGGTGGAGCTCGCCGAAGCGCGAGACCTGCGACTGGTGGTGGCACAGAACTACCGCTGGAACCCCGCACAGCAGACGCTGCGCCGCCTGCTGGCAGAGGCAGCGTACGGGCCGGCCAGCTACGCCACCTTCGTTCACCACCGCTACCGGCCCGAGCCACGGGCCTTCACCATGCCGCACAGCATGCTCATCGAGATGAGCGTGCACCACTTTGACGACTTCCGCTGCATCTTCGGCCGGGAGCCCAAGGCAATCACCGCCCGCAGCTTCAATCCGGCCTGGAGCCGCTACCTCGGCGCCGCCGCCGTCCAGGCGCTGCTGGAGTGGGACCTCCCGGGCAGTCCCGCGTTCACCCTGGCGTACACCGGCACCTTCACCTCCGCGAGCAACCAGCTCGGGTGCCGAATCGAGTGCGAGCGCGGGGCCCTCCTCTGGGACGAGCAGGGCGTGGGCGTGATTCCCACCGGCGAACGCGAGCGGCAGCCGCTGCCGCTGCCCCAGCCCACGCGCCGCGGCGAGCAGCACGTGGCCGACGCCTGGTTCCGCTCTATCCGGCACGGAGAGGAGCCGGAGATCAGCGGGCGCCAAAACTTGGGCACGCTGCGGATGATCGATGCCGCCATTCGCTCATCCGAAACGGGTACGCGTATCGTCCTTTCCTGATGGGCACAGCGCCACTTTTGCCGGCAGAGCATCGCGAGGGCCGGCACTCATGTATTCCGGCAAACCGACGCTTGCCGCGTTCTGCCCGTGACCGAGGAGGAGTCGACCGATGACGGGTAACAGCGACACGCCGCCAAACCTCATGCTCATCACCACGGATCAGCATCGCTGGGACGCGCTGGGCATTGCCGGCCAACCGGTGCAGACGCCTCACCTTGACCGTCTGGCCCGAGAGGGCTGCTGGTTTAGCCACTGCATCAGCAATGCGCCGGTGTGCGTGCCGGCACGGTCAATCCTGCAGACCGGCTACCCCGCCGGGAAACTGGGCGCGCTGGGCAACAATGCCTCCGTACCCGACCCGGAGGACACTCTGGCTGCCCATCTGGCACGACGGGGGTATTCTTGCCAGGCGATCGGCAAAATGCATTTTGTCCCGCGCACGCGACGGAACGGGTTTCACCATCTGATCCTTTCCGAAGAAACCCGGTGGTTACGTGGTGCCCGCTCGGCCGAGGACGTCGCGCACGACGACTATGACCGTTTCTTGCTGGACCAAGGAATGTACGGCTGGGACAAGCCGCCGGAGATCGGGTACAACGAGATCAAGCCCCTGGTCAGTGCACTCCCGGCCGAGTGTCACGTAACCGCCTGGTGCGGTGAGCAGACGGTGGAGTGGCTGCGACGCCGCCCTGACGGTCCGTTCTTCCTCTGGTGCTCATTCGTCAAGCCTCACGTCCCTTCGATCCGCCGCGAGAATGGGCGGACCGATACAGCCCCGACGACGTTGCGCCTTTTAACCGCACAGAGGAGGAGTTAGCCCGGCTCCATCCCGGCTACGTGGCCTTGCGCCGCAATGGCGAGTGGGACCTCTACTCAGAACAAGCCGAACGGCTGGCCAAGGCCTACTACTACGCCAATGTCTCGTTCATCGACGAGCAGATCGGGCGCATTCTCACCGTGGCGCATGAGACCGGCGCACTCGACGACACGCTCATCGTCTTCACCTCCGATCACGGGGAGCTTCTTGGCGACCACTGGCTCTGGTTCAAACAGCAGGCGTATGAAGGGTCGTTGCGCGTACCGCTCATCGTGTGGGGGCCACGCTGGATCCAGGGGGACACGCGTTCTGATGCGCTGACGAGCCTGCTCGATGTGTTTCCCACGTTCTGGAACCGGGCCACTGCAGGAGAGCAAACAGCGCGCGTCACGCTCGCGCCGCGTCCCGGTCGGGATCTGGTGGAGCTGGCGGCCGGCCAGGGACTGCGGGATGAGCCGCAGTTCATGGAGGTGAGCCCGACCCCCAACAGACTCCTTGCCGTACGCACGCGTGACTGGAAGTATGCCTGGCACGAAAACGGCGGCGTCGAGGAGCTATTCGATCTGCGAAATGACCCAGCGGAACTGACCAATCTCGGAAATGACCCGGGCTACACTGCCCGGCGGCACGAGTTGCGCACGCTGCTTGTGGATTGGGTGCGCCGAGCGAGCGATCCAGCGCACGTGCTCTCGCCTGAAGGGAAGCTTCCCTCACGGCAATTCACTACTCGAACGGAACCTGGGGCATCGCCATTCTCGCGTCTCCCTTGGCAACTGCGCGTTCCGCCAAGAACGCTCTCAGGCGACGCCCGGGTTCCCTGGTGGTGGCGCGACCGTGTCGACCATCGTTCCTACGTCGAGGAGTCGCGCCAGCCGCGCTAAGCGAGGAAATCTCCGGCGCTTGACACAGCTATCTTCGGCGTCCGACGTGGCTTGGAGATGGGCGGAGTGCCCCGCTGGTGACGCCGCCGCGGGCTTGGAGCCAGGCGGCCATCTCTTCCTTGCCGAAGTTCGCGGCGAGCGTGGCCGGCGTGTTGCCTAGGTAGTCCCGGGGATTCAGCTCGTGGCCTAACTCGAGGAGGTAGGCGGCGATGTGGGGGTGTCCCCAGCCGGCGACGATGTACAGGGGGGTCTCATCCCAGGAGCGTTCGTGAAGGCGCTTGGGTGCCTCGGCCAGCAGCTCCTTCACCCGCTCCAACTCGCCGATGCAGAGTGCGTCGCGCAGGCTGAGTGTGGCGCCGGCGGCGCGCAGACGCGCGACAACTTCTGGGCCACGCTTGTCCCAGCTGTGGGCGATGGCGGTGGACACGGGCGTCTCGCCCCATGCGGTACACACCTCCACGTCGGCGCCGCGCTCCAGCAACAGCTCGACCGCCTCAAAGTGGAGGTTGTGCGACGCCTCGTAGAGCGGCGTGCGGTTCTTTTCGTCGCGCGCGTTCACGCGCTGCGGATCCTCGTCCAGCAGCCCGCGAAGGCGTGCCACGTCTCCCATCGCGGCGGCCTGGAAGACGTCCACCGTCGCGCCGTGGTCGAGCAGCAGCCGGATGATCTGCTTGGCCGGCCCGGGCTTCCAGGGGCCGGAGTGGCTGGCGTGGTCGATCGGCGCCTCGCCGCGACCGTCGCGCGCGTCCACGTCGGCGCCCACCTCGATCAGGAGGCGCGCGACCGAGGTCGCGCCGCGCTCGGCGGCGTGATGGAGGGCGGTCATACCGGCGGCGTCGCGGGCACGGGCGAGCGATGGATCGGCGGCGAGCAAGGCTTTCGCGCGGGCGGAATCGTTCAGGTAGGCGGCGGCAAAGATGTCCTGCCCGGCGCCGCGGGCCAGGAGGAGATCGACGAGCGCCTTGTAGCGCTTGATGCGGCCGCTGTAGCCGTACACGGCGGCCACGTAGAGCAGCGGCTGGTTGTCGCGCGCGGGATCCTGGGCATCGACGAGCGTCGGGTCGCGGTCCAGGAGGGTGGTGAGGGCGGCGACGTTGCCTTTCTTGACGGCCGTGATCGCCTCGACGGTGGCGGCGAAACGCTCCTCGCGCGAGGGGCGCTGCTGGTGGAGGGTGTCTTCGACCATAGAGAGCATCCTTTCTTTGAGGCGCCGGCGCGCGGCGAAGAGTCGTTTCTTGACGGTCGTGACGGGCACGCCGAGGAAGGCGGCGATCTCGGCCTGCGAGTAGGCGGCGATGTAGTACAGCGCGGTCGCCAGCCGCTCGTGCTCCGGCAGCGCCGCAATCGCCGCCCGCACCGCTGTCTCCGTCTCGCGCGCTTCCACCAACCGCGCCGCATCGGGCGCGTCGTCCGCCACCCCGGCCGCGTGGAGTAGGGGCAGCGTCTCTTTGACGCGGCCGCGCACCTGCCGGCCGCACTGGCGCAGCACGATCTGCCGGAACCAGCCCGGGAAGGCCGCCGGTTCGCGCAAGTGCGGCAGGTCGACGAACGCGGCTAGGAACGCTTCTTGCGCCGCGTCCTGTGCCCGGTGGTGGTCTCCCAGGAAGGCGTACGCCGCCGCATACGCCATGTCCTGAAACCGCCGCACGAGCTCGCCGAATGCGGCGAGGTCTCCATCCCGCGCCGCGCCGACCACCGCTGCCACGTCGTGCGCCGGCAGTCGCGCCGCCGTCTCTACATTCATGCGCATGTAAGTGCCGCGCGACTGGCAAAAGGTTCCTCTGATTCCGGTCCAGACACGGCGTGCGGCGCATCCGGCCAGGTCAGGCCGGCGCACGTACAAACAAGCGGTGGTCGACAGTGCCGAGAGGGCCGCCTCGTCGCCTCTCTCGCCTCCCCGGTGCGACGCTTACTGCCGCTCGAGCGCCAGCATCGGCGTCACACGCTGCTTGATGATCTCGGTGCTCTCCCGCGCGGATCGTTGGCCGGCCCACAGCGGGGCCAGCTCACTCGCCATCAGCGCGAAGATCTCGTCGCCCTGGATCAGCACCGGGTCGGTGTGCAGCGCCGTCTCCAGCGACTCGACG
>JACQGX010000099.1 GCA_016199265.1 Chloroflexota bacterium
CGCTTCCGCTTCCTGCCGCGCCGCCTCGGCTTGTCGGCGCGCCGCCTCGGCCTCCGCTGGTGTGAGCAGCCACTCGCCGGCCCGCGCATCGTACAGGCGCAGCCGCCCGTCGTCGAGCCGCAGCTCCAAACCCAACGCCTCGCTCACGAGCGCCCCTTCCGCGTTGGGCGCGATTGGCCGGTAAACTCCCGCTTCGAGTCGGAACCCCTGGTGTGGCGGATCGAGATACTCCCCCAGCGGGTCGTAGAGGAAGTACTCCTTCACTCCGAGCGTCTGGTAGAGCCCCTTCTTGAAGGCCACGTCCTCCCAGCGCGTACTGCGCGATGTGACCTCCAAGACCCAGTCCGGCGCCCGTCTCTCCTCCCAGAGCTTGTAGACCCGCCGTTGCCCCTTGGGAACGCCGCGCACGATAAAGACGTCCGGCGCCACCGACTGGCGTGGCTCTCCTTCTTCGTAGTACAGGAGCAGATTGCCGCTGACGTACACGTCCGGTACGCCGGCGAAGTAGTTTTCCAGCATCGCCCGCACGTCGATCATGTACCGCGCGTGGGCGTCGGTTTCCGCCATCGGCTTACCATCCGATTCCGGGTACTCTACCTCAGCCGGCTGCCGAAACGGATGGGGCTGTGGAGCGGGAAATGCCGGTATGGCCATCGAGACTCCTCTGAGGCAACAGTCACCATTGTAGCGGCACTGTGCCGCCGGCACCGAATCTCGAAACGTCCGGGCTGCCCCAGACTCACGGGAGAACGAGACGCCGGCCGACCGGGAGGAGCTCATTCCGGTCGCTCAGCTTGTTCATCGCCACGAGTACGTCGACCGTCGTATTGTGATGCCGGGCGATGGAGAAGAGCGTGTCGCCGGGTTCGACCACGTAACCACGCTGCCCTTGGGGTGTGCCGGCAGATGCAGCCGGTGTCGCGCTTGGAACCGGCGACGCCGTTGGGCCCGTTGCCGGCGGCGTCGCCGTGGCGGGCGGGGTCGCCGGCGCAGGTGGTCTGGTCGGTGCGGGCGTGGCAGGAGATGACGCCGCGCCGGCCGGTGTCGCCTTCGCCGCAGTGGCCGCACTGACCGCAGTGGCCGTATTGGCGGAGGGTGACGAGGACGGCGCCGGCGTTACGGTTCCCGCCGTGCCGGCCGGTGCTGCCGTCGTGCCGGGGGTCGTGCCGGGGGTCGCGGTTGGCGCGACGCAGCGCTCCTTCGGCGCCGTGCCCGGCACGAAGAACTCCTCTAGCTTCGGCTCGGCGCAGCCCTCCGTCCACACCCGGCCCGATTGCCGGCCGATCGCCACGCGCTCGAGCCCCGGCGGCGGCGGCGACGCGTCGATCGGCAGCGGCTTGAGGGCGTATTCCATGAAATCGCGCCAGATCGGCGCGGCGCCAGTAACGCCACTGATGCCCCGCATGGGCGTATTGTCCGCATTGCCAACCCACACCCCCACCACGATCTGCGACGTATACCCCACCGTCCAGTTGTCCTTGAAGTCGTCGGTGGTGCCCGTTTTCACCGCGGCCGGCCGGCTTAGCCGAAGGGGGCTCTGGGGGCCGAATGCCGGCGTGCGCGCCTCATTGTCCGAGAGGATGCTGGTGATGAGGGACGCCCGCGCCGGATCGACGACGCGCACGGGTTGCGGACCGACGTACCGGTCGAGCACGGTGCCTCTGGTGTCGGTCACGTTCAAGATCGAGACCGGCGCCACCCGCTGGCCCCCCGTGGCCAGCACGCCGTAGGCCGACGTGAGCTCCAGCAGACGCACCTCGCCGCCGCCGAGCGTCAGGGCTAACCCGTACTGCTGCGGTTCCTTGAAGGTGCTGATTCCCATCTTCCTCGCCAGATCCAGCATCGCCGGAATGCCGGCAAACTGCAGTGCCCTTACCGCTGGGATGTTGTACGAGTTCGCCAGCGCCGTGCGCAGCGTCACCGTACCGTGAAACCGGCCATCGTAATTCTTCGGGCTGTACGGTGGGACTCCCGGAAACGTCGTCGATACATCCTCGACGGTCGTGGCCGGTGTCCAGCCCTTCTGCAACGCGGCCAGGTAAGTGATCGGCTTGATCGACGACCCGGGTTGTCGCAATGCCAGCACAACATTCACCTGACCCTGGATTCCCGAGTTGTCGAAGTCGGCGCTTCCCACCAGCGCCAGGATCTCGCCGGTAGCCGGATTGATTGCCACGAGTGCGCCGTTTCGCGCATTGAGCTGGCCGAGCTTCCCGACGTGCTGCCGCACGAGGAGCTCCGCCATCTCCTGCATCCTGATGTCGAGCGTCGTCGTGATCTTGATGCCGTCCTCGTACAGCCCTTGCCGGCCGTACTTCGGGTTGCCCTCCAATTGCTCGCGCACCCACCGGACGAAGTGCGGCGCCTTGACCGCGCCGCTCGCCTGCGGGCGATAGACCAGCGGCTGAGCGGCCGCCTGCTCGGCCGCGTCGGACGAGATGAGGCCGTGATGCACCAGCGCCGCCAGCACGCGCATCTGGTCTTTCTTCGCCGCCGGCTCGTCCGCGAAGGGATTGGTCGTCGACGGTGCGCGCGGCAGTCCGGCCAGCACCGCTGCTTCGGCGAGACCAAGCGCCTGGACCGGCTTGCCAAAGTACGTCTCCGCCGCCGCTTCCACGCCGTAGGCTTGGCTTCCCAGGTAAGCGGTGTTGAGGTACAGCTCGAGGATCTGGTCTTTGGAGTAGCGCCGCGACAGGTGCAGCGCCAGAATCGCCTCGCGGACTTTGCGGGAGAGAGTCCGCTCGTTCGTCAGCAGCGTGTTCTTGATCAACTGTTGCGTGATCGTGCTGCCACCGCGAAGCTGCTGCCGTCCGGTCACGTTGTCGAAAAGCGCGCGTCCGATCGCCCAGACGTCGATCCCGGGGTTCTGATAGAACCGCGCGTCCTCGGCAGCTAAAAACGCCTGCTTCAGGACGGCAGGAATTTCCGCCAGCGGCACCACTACACGCCTGCCCTTGTTCGGGTCGTAGACCTCAGAGAGCAGCACGCCGTTGCGGTCGTAGATCTTTGTGCTCTGAAACTGGTGCCGCGCCGTGAGTTGGTCCGGCTCCACCAGGTCGCGCGAGACGTAGGCGTACGCCGCCGTCCCGATGGCGAGCAGCGTACCGGCGCCACCCGCGGCGAACAGCAGCACGACCAGCAGCCGCGCCAGGCGCGACCGGTGCGGTCGCTGCACCGCGGACGGCGCTCGGCCGCCCGCCCGTTCGAGTGCAGCGCGCCGGCGTCGCCGGACCGGAGCCTGGACCGGCCGTTCCTTAACCGACTCAAAAGGTCTGGCAGATCGCCCGCGTGCCAAAGGAGTGTGTGGTCTCTCCTCCCCATGCGATGGACGCCGGCCGCACCGGTGCGGGGCGGCGGTCGAGCAGCAACTCCCTTCCTCTAGAACGCAGAGGGCGATGGTGTGGCAGAGCCTCTTGTCGTCTGCAGGTGCTGCCGCCGAACACAATCTGCTGGCGACGAGTCAAGCCGCGTGCCGCGCCCGGCGCGCGCACTCCCCCCGATGGAAAGGTACCGGCGTGTTCCTGCATGGGTGTGTTCCTCCTGCATGCATTGTGCGCCTACAGCCTCAAAGGAAACCTCGACGCGTCGGAGGCCTAGCCGGACGCATCTTGCGGTGGCCTCGATCACCGGGGGCCACCGCACGCGTCCGACACACCACACAAGCCGGTCGCCATGTCCGGCCCAGTTACAGGCACATCATCCTGGCTGCGCTGCCACGTCCTCCGGCTTGAACCCCCACACCTGCTCCGGCGGCAGCGACTTGCCGCGCGAGCGGACCCATGGTGCCACCGGCGGCTCATAGGGGATCGCGAGGTGCGGCGTCTCCAAGCGGCGGCCGGCGTAACCTGCGTCCATCAACGCCGCCAGCGTACCGGTCGTCAGCAGTGTCCGCTCCACCGGATACGGCACGCGCCCGGTCAGGAAGAACTGCTCGATGTGATACGCCAGGAAGTTGAAATGCCACCGCGGCGGCCCGCCCTCCAGCCTGAAGGCGGTTGCCACCACCCCACCATTGTTTCCCACTCCCACAGGAGTGCTCCCCTCTCCCCTTGTGGGAGAGGGGCTGGGGGTGAGGGGTTTCACCCTCGCCGCAAATGTGAAATCGCGCACGTACCCACTCAGGTTCAGCAGCGTCGCTCGCAGCCCGTCGCGATACTCCACCAGAAATGCCACCGGCGGGTGTGGCCCAGGAATACTCGATCGGGTCGGCGGCCGAGCGCAGTAGAAGTCACGCGTTTTGCCCTCCGGGTGTTCAGTAGTCGCCAGCGCGGCGTCGTACAGGTCGGACGGGAAACGCCCCGCCTCCCACGCATCCCAGAACGCGTCGCCGTGCAGTAGCTCGACCGCCTTCACGCCGGTCTCGCCGTTCCGCCGGTACTCCACCATGCACTGCAGTGTCTCGAGCGCGTGAAACCCATAGCTCTCGGTCGGCCCGTGGCTGAGCACCAGCGCCTCCTCGATCTCGACGCCGCGCGGCAGGTCGAGCTCGGGATCGCGGAACGTCACCGGCAACGACGAACCGGCCATGAACGGGCAGCCGAAGTCACGCGCCGTGTCGTACATCCACTTCGCGTTCTCCCACGAGTACGACAAGTGCTTGTCGTTGAAGATCGGTATAGGCCGGCCGGCGGCGCGGATCACCTCGATCGCCCCCTCGAACAGCTCGCGGCGGGGGTAGAGGTGCTGCCCCTTCTCGTTCCAGGGGTAGTTGCCGTGCTCTCCCACGATCAGCACCGCGTCGACCGCAAGTCCGCTGCCACCCAGCGTCAGCGCCTCGCCGACCGCCGGCACGATCGGCACGCCAAAGCGCTTGGCCCATGCACGGCTGAGATCGTTCTCGGGAAACTGGTCCATGTACAGCGATACGACCTCGACCGCCGGCTTGACCGGCTGCCCGTCGACGTCGTACCCCGCGAGCAGCTTGGGGACGATCACGTCGGTGTGTGAATTGGTGCGCCACTCGGTCGCGACAATCGCGACCTTCGGTCGTGTCTCTCTCGTCTGGCTCATACGTCGTTTCCTTCCTGTGCCCGGTATCATACTCTGTCTGAGCAGTTCAAGGTTCCAGGTTCTACGTCCAAAGTTCGACGCTTGCCGCCGGTGCAACATCTTCCCGCAAGGCCGCGCCCGGGATGGCGTTGCTCTCTACCCCTTGCCCCTCCGCCATGAACCCTGCCATTTCCCAACTCAAGCCGTATGCCTTCACGCAGCTCCGCTCGCGGCAGGATGCGATGCCCGGTGTGCGCTTCGTCGATCTGGGCGTCGGCGATCCGCAGGACGAGACGCCGGCGTTTATTCGCGAGGCGCTTGTCGCCGCGATCACGCCGGCCAGCCGCTACCCAACGGCGGCGGGACTGCCAGAGCTGCGCCGCGCGATCGCCGGCTGGCTGACCCGCCGCTACGGTGTCGCCGTCGACGCAGACAAGCACGTCGTGCCGGCCAACGGCTCGAAGGAGGCGATCTACAACCTGGCGCCGCTGCTGCTCGACGACCCGTCGCGCCGGCGCACGCGCGAGCTGATCGCCATCCCAGAACTGGCGTATCAGGTGTACGGCGACAGCGCGACGATGCACCACGCCGAGATTTTCACGCTGCCGTTCGACCGCCACTGGCTGCCCGACCTGAATGCAATCACGCCCGCGGTCGGCGAGCGCCTCAAGCTGATCTGGCTCAACTTTCCCAACAACCCGACAGGGGCGGTGGCGCCGTTGAGCTTTTACCGTGACGTTTTGGAGCTCGCCGGCCGGTACGGCTTCTACGTTGCGTCGGACGAGGCGTACAGCGAGTTGTGGTACGACGCACCGCCGCCGGGATTGCTGCAGGCCGCGCGGGACACCGGGTTTCGGCGCGCGATCGTGATCAACACGCTCTCCAAGCGCAGCAACATGACCGCGTACCGCTCAGGCTTCATCGCCGGTGATCCCGAGGTCATCGCCATGCTGAAGAACGTCCGGCCGCGGATGGGCGTCGCGACGCCCGAGTTTGTCCAGCGGGCCGCCGTCGCGGCGTGGAGCGACGAGGCGCACGTCGAAGCGCAGCGGGCGCGTTACGCCGAAAGACGGGCCCTCTTTCTCGACGCTTTCACGCGCAAGGATGTCGCTGTAGAAGGCAGCGAGGCGGCATTCTACCTTTGGGTGCGCGTGCCCGAATCAGTCGCCGGGCGCAACTCGTTTCAATTCGCCGAGCACCTGTTCGAGCGCGGGCTGATCGTCCTCCCCGGCGGCTTCTTCGGCCCGCGCGGGCAGGAATACATCCGCATCGCCTTTGTGCCGAAAATCGACGTCTGCCGCGAGGCAGCGGCAATCCTGGAGCGAGTACTGGAGGAACCCTAGATGAGCGTACTGGCGGCGTCGGTTACGACGCCGGAGGAATTCAGATCTTTCGTCGAGTCGGTCGAGCGTCAAGCAGGCTACCGCCGGCCGGCCGCGTTCGCCGTTGGCCTCGCCAGCTTTGGCCCGGTCGATGACTCCCGCCCGGGTTCGTTGTTACCGGGCGCCAGGGCGCTCGACACGTATTTTCCGGTCGTCAACCTGGAAGAAAACTACGGCAGCGCCGCTGTTTTGGCGAAGATCTCCAGCTATACCGCCGGTAACGTATCGGTGTATCTCGAGCGGCAGCAGATCGACTACGCGCTCGAGCACTTCACCCCGTTCCTCCACGTTGGCCTCGACGGCAAGGACCATCCCAACGTCCGCGTCCTGCAGGACCTGCGCGAGTGTCTCGCGCGCCAGGCCGAGGCGACCGACACGCTCGTGCCCCGCCGTGCCGTCGTGACGTTCATCGGCGACCTTTCATCGCCGCTGGCCGACGTCCACGATGCCTACCTGCGCCTGCACCTGCTTTCGCACCGCAAGGTCCGGCCGCACGGCGTCAACCTCGATGGGCTCATCGGCCTGCTCAACAACACGGTCTGGACGAACCTCGGCCCGTTCGATCCCGCCAACTTCGAGCAGCTCTGCCTGCGCCTGCGCGCGCGCGGCCTAACGGTGCAGGTGCATTCGGTCGACAAGTTCCCACGGATGACCGACTACGTCGTGCCGAGCGGCGTGCGCATCGCCGACGCCGACCGCGTCCGCCTCGGCGCCCACCTGGCCGAAGGCACGACGGTGATGCACGAGGGCTTCTGCAACTTCAACGCCGGCACACTCGGCAAGTCGATGGTCGAAGGGCGCATCAGCGCCGGCGTCGTCGTCGGCGACGGCAGCGACATCGGCGGCGGCGCCTCCATCATGGGCACGCTTTCCGGCGGCGGTAAGGAGGTCATCCGCATCGGCGAGAACTGTCTGCTCGGCGCGAACTCCGGCCTGGGTATCAGCCTCGGCAACGGCTGCACCGTCGAAGCGGGCCTGTATCTTACCGCGGGATCAAAAGTGACCCTGCCAGACGGCCGCGTCGTCAAGGCGATTGAGCTCTCTGGGCAAGACGACCTCCTGTTCCGGCGCAACAGCCAGACCGGCGCGATCGAAGTCCTAGCCAAGCGCAACCAAGTCGTCCTCAATCCGGAGCTGCACGCCAAGCAATAACTAAACGAAAGCCAGAGTGGAACCCACAGGTCTCGTCACTTTGCACTTGGTGTACCTCGTCGTTCCCCTTCTTCTTTCATCGGAACGGCTAATGAGTTCCCCCATCGTTCCCCTTCCCTTTAGGGAGGGGGCTAGGGGGTAGGTC
>JACQGX010000100.1 GCA_016199265.1 Chloroflexota bacterium
GACCAACGGGTACAGGAGAGCGGGGGACGGCCTGCCGGCACCTCGCAACGGACAGGATTGGTCTCCCGTTCATGGTGCGGTTTCGGCGGCCGTCCTCGCCCTCTCGTACAAAAAACCTGCCCACTCCTATGGGCATCGCCACCCCGGAGGCGTTCCAGCCGCACCAGACGGCGCTGCCAAGGGGCACGCCGTTCCGGCTGGCCTGCGTGGGTGGGCGGTCGAGCAACGGCTGCTTGCCCTACTTCAACGTGGAGGCCACGTGGGGCGGGTACCGCGGCGTCGTGGTGGCCATCGGCTGGTCAGGGCAGTGGGAGGCGCAGATCACTCGGCTCCGGGCGGCGCCGCCACGGCCGGTGGAGCCCGACCTGCGGGGGCCTAATCCCGGCGTCTCGGCGTTCCGGAGCCTCAGCCGGCTGCGCGTGGAGGCCGGGATGGAGGGCGTCCGCCTCTCCCTCCTGCCTGGCGAGCGTATCCGCACGCCCCGCGTTCTGCTCATCCCGTGGGAGGCAGACCGGCTGCAGGGACAGAATCGGTTGCGCCGCTTCGTGTATCGGCACGTGGCGCCGAAGCTGGCGGGCGCGTCTCCGCTCCCCGCCATCTTCTGCAACCTGGGCGTCGTCGACCCCAGCAGCGGCGCGCTCGGCGCCGGGTACCGGTATCTCGACCTCGCCGCTCAGGCCGCCGCGCTGGACGTGGACGCGGTGGTGCTCGACGCCGGCTGGTTCACCGTCCCGTCGCGCGCGGAGGTGCGCCCAGAGGCCAGATGGGTGCACGGCGTCGGCAACTACACCGTCCGCGCCGATGTCTTTCCCGAGGGCCTGCGTCCACTGGCGGAGGCGGTGCGCCGGGCGGGCAAGCGGTTCGGGCTTTGGTTCGAGCCGGAGCGCGTCGCCGAGGGAACCGAGGTGTTTCGGGAGCACCGGGAGTGGCTCTATCCCGTCCCGCTCGAGCGCGGCTACGTCTTCAACCTAGGCATCCCGGAGGCGCGCCGGTGGCTGACGGACACGATCAGCCGCCTAATCGACGGACTCGGCATCGGCTGGTACCGGCACGACGCCAACGCCGACTACCTGCCGGCCTGGCGGGCGAGCGACGCCAGCGACCGCCTTGGCATCTCTGAGATGCGGCACGTCGAGGGGCTCTACCAGTTCTGGGCCGACCTCACGGCGCGGCACGCCGACCTCTACGTCGAGGGCTGCGCCAGCGGCGGCCGGCGCATGGACTACGAGGCGCTACGGTATCACCACGGCGAGACACACACCGACTGGATCTGGGGCGATCCTGTGGGGATGCAGAGCATCCTCCACGCCGGCAACCAGTGGCTACCAGGCAACTACTTCCACAACTGGATGGGGGCCGCGGCCGCGCCCACGCGCGACGGCGCCGAGCAGCGCTACGCCTTCTTCAGCGCGCTCGGCGGCGGCACGAACGTTGGCTGGCGGGTGTTCAACGCGCGGGCGCCGCTCGACCTCGACCTGGGGCGCCGGTGGATCGCGGCGTTCCGCGCCGTCCGGCACCTGGTCGTGGGGGACTTTTACCCTCTCGTCCCCCACACGCTCTCCGAGCGGCAGTGGCTGGCGGCGCAATTCGATCGGCCGGACCTGGCCGAGGGCATGGTGGTGGCGTTCCGCCGCGCGTACTGCCCCGCGCCCGTCGTCTACGTGCACCCACAGGGGCTCGACCCCGAGGCGACCTACGTCGTCGATTACGGGAGCACCGGCGAGCGTGCGGAACGCTCGGGCGCCGAGCTGACCGCCGGACTGGCGGTGCGGCTGCCGTTCGCGCCGTCGCACGAAGTCATTCAGTATCGCCGCCGGTGAGGCGGCCAGAACCCGCCATTCGTCTACGAAAGCTAGTCACCGTTGCGCCAGCATCCCTTTGACTTCCAGAGGAGGTTGTGCTATCATGCTGTTTCGTTAACAAGATGCGGGGCCGGCGCGTGGCGGACGCCGATCCCATGCGTGTTGCGCCAACCAAGAGGGAGACAGGGCAATGTCGCAGGGGGTGAAACAGGAGATGTCGCCGAGGGACATGTCAGCGGGCATGCGTCCGCCGATGCGTTCGCACGGCGTCACGCGCCGGGCGGCGGCGCAGGCCGCGATGGCTCTGGCTGCTGGGGGAAGCGGCGCCGCGCTCGCCGCGTGCGGCCCGTTCGGCCAGCCGGCGCCAAGGACCGATAACGAACTGCCGGTGGTCACGCTGGAGTTGTGGGGGCTTCGGCTCCAGCGGCACGAGTCCGCGTACGAAAAGATCCTGGCCGACTGGCACGCCACCAATCCGAAGGAGCGGGTGGTGCATCAGCCGCAGCCCGAGGGGCTCGACACCAAGCTGACGGCCGCCATCGCCGGGGGAACCCCGCCGGAGATGGCCTCGCGCCTGGGGCACACGTTGGAGATTCAGATCGCACGCCAGTGGCTGGAGCCCGTCGACCACCTCTACCGCCAGGCCAAGGTTGATCCGCGGAAGCACTTCCTGCCGAACGCCTGGGAGCCGTGGGAGGTCAAGGGGAAGGCCTACGGCGTGCCCTTCGAGGACAACGCCGCGGGTTGGGGGATCGGCCTCCGCACCGACCTCTTTCAGGAGGCGGGCGTGCGCGTCCCGGACTCAGGCTTCAAATCGTGGGATGAGGTCTACGATGTCGCGCGGAAGCTGGTGAAGCGTGAGGGTGGCGAGGTGGTTCGCTGGGGCTTCTCGGCCAACGCGGGCCACATCATGACCTGGATCGTCGGCGCGATGGAGGAGCCGGGGCAGCCCTTCTTCGACAGGTCCAGGGGCAAGTTCCAGTTTAACACGCCCATCGGCCACGAGGTGCTCAAGAAGCTGATGTGGGACCCGGCGCGCGTGCACAACATCGAGGAGCCCAGCCTCGGGGACCCCGGCGGCCCCGACATCTACGCGCTCGTGCACCAAGGGAAGATCGCCATGAGCTTCGGCCTGCCCGGGTCCTCCGTCGGGGCCGCCCGGCTGGCGAATCTCGACGTGGCCCCGTTCATGACCCTGGTCATCCGGCCGCCGTTCCGCGAGGGGCGGGAGCTCAAGTTCATCGGCGAGGGTGGCTGGGGCGTGGGCGTGCTGCGCCACGGGAAGAACAAGGACCGCACGGGCCCGTTCGTGACCTACCTGATGGGCAAAGGGCCGCAGCTCCACTGGAGCATCACCCTGGGCTGCCAGATCCCCGCCACCCCGTTCCCCCACAGCGCGCCAGAGTGCCAGCCACCGGACTGGGCCCACTCCCAGCGTATCTTCAAGGTGCAGAACAAGGCCCGCTACTGGGGCAACGACGCAGGCGCCATGGGCAACGCCTACGGCGTGGTGGCCACCCACACCCGCAAGCTGCGCAAGGGCGAGGTCTCCGTGCCGACAGCGGCCCAGTTGATCGACGACGAACTCCAGGTCAAGCTGGACGAGTACAAGCGGGCGCTGGCCGAGGCGGAAAAGAGCTGATCGCCGGTGGCCGAGGTGGCCGGACGATGATCGGATGGCGGCTATGGTCGAAACCGAGCCACTCGGTGCGGCGCGCGAGCCGTCGCACGGCGGCCGGCGCGATGAACACGATCTGAACGGAGCTTGGTCGTTCGGCCTCGACCCCGAGCGGACCGGCCAGGCGCGCGGCTGGCCGGAGTCGCTGCGTGCCCAGACCATTCAAGTGCCCGGCTCGTGGCAGGAGCAGGGCTACGGCGTCCCCGATCCCCTGGACGAGCTCCGCTGGCCGACGTGGCGGCACCAGTACCACGGCATGGCCTGGTACGCCCGCTCGATCGAGGTGCCGGCAAGTTGGGCCGGCAGCCGTCTGGTGCTCGAGCTGGAGCGGGTGAATTGGCTGACGCACTGCTGGGTCAACGGCCGTTTCGCCGGCGAGGGAGAGAGTATCGCCACGCCGCAGCGATTCGACCTGACGGACTACCTGCGCCCGGGTGAGTTCAATCAGCTCACGCTGAGCGTCGACAACTGGCGGCCCGACCTTGGCAGCTACAACGAGTGGCAGCGCAGCTTCGCCTTCGCCGGCAATCCGGGTGGGCTGCTCGGTCCGGCGCGCCTGCTACGCCTGCCACCCCTGCACGTTGTCCGTGCCGCCATCGCGCCCGACCTCGCGGCGGGTCTCGCGCACTGCCGCCTGACACTGGCCGGCGCCCTGGAGCGCGCCGGCGCCGCGCGCGTCACCTGCCGGGTACGTCCGTGGGCCGCCGCAGCCGACGGACGGGCCGACGGTAGGGCGACGGTAGCCGCCCGGCGTGAGACCGATGGCACGTGGGTCGCTGCGGTGCCCGTGCCGGCGCCGGTGCGGCGCTGGTCACCGGCCGATCCCTTCCTCTACGTGCTTCAGGTGGAGATCACCGGGGATGGTGGGGAACCGCTCGACCGGTTCGAGCAGCGCTTTGGCATGCGCGAGATCCGCGCCGACGGCCGCGCGCTCCTGCTGAACGGCACCCCCGTCTTCCTGCGGTTCGATGTCGACTTCATGATGTTCCCCGACCGCGGTTATCCGCCGTTCGAGAAGGACGTCTACATCCGCCGCTTCCGCAAGTACCAGGAGTACGGTTTCAACGGCGCGCGCTGCCACTCCGGGACGCCGCCGCGGGCGTATTTCGCCGCCGCCGACGAGACCGGCTTTCTCGTGCAGTGCGAGCTTCCCAATTGGTCCAACATGCTGCGCGAGGCGTACGTCGCAAAGGCAGGCCCGTTCCTGGAGCGCGAGTGGCGGCGTATCATCGAGGAGCTCCAGCCCCATCCCTCGCTGATCATCCACTGCCTCGGCAACGAGCTGCTGTCTGCCGACGCGGAGGGACGATACGGCGTCCACTCGCCGTGGATCAACGCGCGCATCGAGGAAGGGCGCGCCCTCGATCCGACCCGGCTCTACGCCGACAACTCCGGGTTCATCCGGGTCCCGCCCGAGCCGGAGTGCGTCTCGGATCTCCTCATTCCCGGCCTGGTGACCGGCGCCACACCCGACACGCGCACCACCTTTGCGCACTACCTGCGCGGCGCCGACCGGCCCGTCATCCTCCACGAGCACACGCTCACTCCGGCGTACCCGAATCTCGAGAACGAGCCGCTCTACACCGGCAACATGGTCCCCACCGCGCTGCGGCGCACGCGGGAGGCGCTGGCCGCCAGGGGCATGCTCGAGCAGTGGCCAGAATTTCTGCGCGCCGCGGGGCACCTGCAGGTGGTGTTCATGAAGGAGCTCTTCGAGAAGGCGCGCCGCACGCCGGGGGTGTCCGGCTGGCACATGAATTCTTTCGTCGACAACGACGGCCGCTCCTGGGCCACCACCGGCTACGTCGACGGCTTCCTGCGCGACAAGGGTTTCACCACACCGGACGCGGTGCGTGCGTTCGCCGGCGATACCGCGCTGCTCCTGGCGGCCCCGACCAAGACGTACTACGCCGGGGAGTCGCTGTGGGCGGAGGTGCTGGTCTCGCACTTCGGCGAAAGCGGCGACGACGAAGGGGTGCCGGTCCAGTGGTCGCTCGCCGCCCCCGGCGGTGACATCGCCTCCGGCGCCCTGCCGCCCCGCCGCCTTCCCGCAGGACGCGTCACCGTCGTGGGCGCGGTGGAGGTGGTCTTGCCGCACTGGGACGAGCCGGCCAAGATCACGCTGTCTGCCTGGGCGGAGGTGCAGGGACAACGCGTGCGAAATTGCTGGGACTTCTGGGTCTTCCCACGTGCCCTGGTGCGCGGCACGCAGGGCCGGGTCAGCGCCACCCGCCGCCTGCCCACAGTCGTCGCCCAGTACCCCGAGTTCCCGCCGTACGACGTGCGCGAGCGGCGCGTCTCGGAGCGAGACCCGTGGCGCACGTTCGATGGCCTGGTCGCCATCACCGATGGCCTGGTCGTGCCGCAGGACGTCGATTTTCTGCTCAACGGCGGCACCCTGATCGCGCTCGCCGGCGCCGACCACGTGTGGGAGGCAATCCCCTCACGGTTCATGCCGCCCTGGTGCGCCTGGATCTTCTTCCCGACGGCCGAGTTCCAGGTGACGGGGGCCATCGTCCGTCGCCATCCGCTGATGGATCGCTTTCCGCACGACGGGTGCATCGACTGGCAGTTCTACGGCTTGGTCGAGGGCGGCGCCATCGCCTGTCTCGACGCCCTGCCCCCAGACCTGGTGCCGATCGTGCAGGCGGTCGACGCGCCGCAGCGCAGCAAGCGGCTGGCCTACCTGTTCGAGGCACGCGTCGGGCGGGGCAAGCTGATCTTCACCACCTTCCGCCTCGCCGAGGGGCTCTTCGACGCGTCGAAGCGGCGCCAGATTGGCGCGCCGGGGCTGCAGGTAGACCCGGCCGCGTGGTACTTGCTCGATCAGACCATCCGCTACGCCCTGAGCAACGCCTGCGCGCCGGCCGCCTCGCTGCTCCCGGCGCACCTGCTGTCGCTCTGCAGGCGCCCGTCGAGCGAGCGCTCTTTCTATTGGCGCTGCCCCGCATAGCTGCACTGCACGTTGTCTCTGCAGTCGGGGGGCGCACGATCGCACCGCAACCGGATCCGCCCAAAGTGCATGAGGAGGGCCACATGGCTGGAGGACTGCATAGGAATGAGGGGACAGGTGGGGCAGGTGCCGCTCCAGGAGAGATGCCTGCGCCCGCGGTATCCACCGGAAACGCGACGCCGCCGGTGATCGAGCTGCTCGCAACATGGACCCGGCGCGTGCTGGAGGGAGCGATCGACCCCGCTGTGGACAGCCCCGGCGACGGCGGCTGGCTGTCGACCGCGCTGCCGTTCTCCTTCACCTATGGCGGCCGCTCCAGCACCGACCTGCTCGGCGGGTGGACCCGCTCCGCCGAGACCCACGAGACCGCCGACGGTCGCACTGTGCGCACGCTGCGCCTGCAGGACCCGGTCAGCGGCTTGGTGGTGGTGTGGGAGGCCACCACCTACGCCGATCACCCGGCAGTGGCGTGGTTGCTTACCCTGCGCAACGAGGGCGCCGCAGACACACCCATCATCGAGCACCTGCGGGCACTCGATCTCACGCTGGCCACCGACTGCTACGACCTGGTCGTCCACTACGCCCTCGGGGGCCACGCCACCCCCGACGCCTTCGCCCCCCAGGTCCGCTGCCTGCGCAGCGAGCCCGCCGGGCCCTTCCGGCTGGCCTCCGTCGGCGGGCGCTCCAGCAATGGCGTGCTCCCCTACTTCAACGTCGAGGCGAACTGGGACAGCCCTCGTGGCCTGGTGGTGGCCATCGGCTGGAGCGGCCAGTGGGAGGCGCAGCTCACCCGCAGCCGCTCTGCCCCACCCAAAGACATCGAGCCCGACCTGCGAGGGCCCAACCCGCAGGTCTCGGCGTTCCGCAGCCTGGACCGGCTGCGCATCGAGGCCGGCATGGAGGGGGTGCACACCCTCTTGCATCCCGGCGAGGCGATCCGCACGCCCCGCATCCTGCTCCTCCCGTGGCAGGGCAATCGCCGGCACGGACAGAACGCGCTGCGCCGCTTCCTCCATCAGACGGTCGCACCGAAAGAGCACCGCCGGCCGCCACTGCCGGCGATGTGGTGCAGCCTGGGCATCGCCGATCCCAGCGGCGCCACACTCGCCGCCGGCTATACGCACATGGGCCTCGCCCAACTCGGCGCGCAACTCCCCGTGGACTACGTGCTGATCGACGCAGGGTGGTACGAGTCGCCGGTCTGGTCCGAGGGGGTGGGCAACTACGCCGTGCGCAAGGACATCTTCCCCGACGGACTACGCCCCATCTCGCAGGCGGTGCGCGCCGCCGGCAAGGGCTTCGGCCTGTGGTTCGAGCCGGAGCGCGTGTATGAGGGCACCGAGGTCTTCTCACAGCACCGGGGCTGGCTCTTCCCAGAAAAGCTCGCCGGTCGCGGCAAGAGCTACGTCCTCAACATGGGCAATCCCGAGGCACGGCGGTGGGTGACAGACACGGTAAGCCGGTTGATCGAGGAGATCGGGATCGACTGGTATCGCCACGACGCCAACGCCAACTACCTGCCGGTGTGGCGGGCCAACGATCCTCCCGACCGTCAGGGCATCAGCGAAATCCGGCACATCGAAGGACTCTATCGGTTCTGGCAGGACCTGATGGAGCGCCACCCCGGCCTCTACATGGAAGGCTGCTCGAGCGGCGGCCGGCGCATGGACTTCGAGGCGCTCCGCTACCACCACTCCTACTTCTTCACCGATTGGATGGTCGGCGACCCCGCCGGCATGCAGAGCATCGTCCACGCCGCCAGCCAGTGGCTGCCCGGCATCTACATGAACAACGTGATGAGCCACACATCGGCCGCCGTCGAGGACACCGTCGAGCGTCGGTACGCTTTCTGGAGCGCACTCGGGGGTGGGCTGATGTACGGCTGGCGCGTCTTCAACGACCGCCGGCCGATGGACATGGACCTCGCCCGTCGGTGGATCGGCGAGTTCCGCGCGCTGCGCCATCTAGCGGTGGGGGACTTTTATCCCCTACAGCCGCACACCAACTCGGAAGGCGAGTGGCTGGCGTCGCAGTACGACCGGCCGGACCTCGGCGAGGGCATACTCGTCGCCTTCCGCCGCCGCCACTGTGCGGAGGACAGCCTTTGCCTCCGGCCACGGGCGATCGATCCGGATGCCACCTACACGCTGGAGTACCAGTCGACGCGCGCCACAGTCGAATGCCTGGGACGTGACCTCGCCGCCGGCCTGACCATTACACTCCACCACGCCCCGGCGCACGAGGTGGTTCGCTATCGCCGGCGGTGAACGGATGAACGACCCGATCGCGATGAGCGGCTTGGCGGCATTCAACCACGTCGGCGTGACCGTCGACGACGTCGAGCGCTCGATTGCCTTCTATGCGGGATTGCTGGGCCTCGAGTTGCTCGGCCGGCAGGAGCGCGACGACCCGGACCTGGGCCGCATCGTCGGCTATCCCGGCGCGCAGATCAAGATGGCCTTTCTCCGGCCGCGCGGCGCGGCCGAGCCGGTGCTCGAATTGCTCGAGTTCGTCCGGCCGCGCGGCACGCCGGTCGATCCCGCGACGAACAATCCCGGCGCGGTGCACCTCACCTTCACCGTCCAGGTTCTGCGGCGCACCTACCAGGACCTGGCGGCGCGCGGCGTGCGCTTCCTCTCGCCGCCGGTGCAGATCGAGACGGGGGTCAACCGCGGCGCCTGGAGCGTCTACCTGCTCGATCCGGATGGCGTCCGCGTCGCCCTCTTCCAGCCGCCACCAGGTGGCGCCCACCACGGACTACGCTGAATGCGGGCGCTGAGCGTGGGCACTGAGCGTGGGCACTGAACACCGGCGCGGTGTTCACACCCGCTTGTAGACGATCACACGCGCGGCAGGCCGGGAGGTGAGCGTGACCGGCAGGCCTTCGTCCATCAGCGCCCGACCGGACCACTCAGTCGCGTCGTCGCCGTCCAAGTCGGTGACGCGGTAGGTGGCATCGGGATCGAGGCCGCGCAACTGGAACTGCGCCGCGACGTACGGGCTCAGCGCGCGGCGGTAGACGCGGGCCACCCCTTCGCCGATCTCCGGGCAGTCGTGTTGATAGGCCAGCCAGTCCCGGTGATCGGTGCTGTGTGCCGTGAGCGGATAGAAGTCGCCATACAGGTAGCCCGCGGTCGCGCGCCACTGGTCCACGAGCGTGCGCAGCAGCGGCCAGTCCAGGTCCGGCCGGCGGACGTCGAAACCCATGCCGAGGCACGTGCCGGCGGCGCTGCGCACGGCGTAGACGTCCACCTGATCGCGCCGGCAGATCATCGACCCGTGCAGCGGCATCCAGAAGGCCAGTCCGTAGCTGTGGCTCTGGCGAGCGGCGGAATCGGCGTAGTCGTGGTCGGTCGGGTGGAGCGGGATCGCCCGGCGCAGCGTCTCCAGGTCGTTGCGCCGGCCCCCCGAGGCGCAGGTGTCGATCAGCATGCCCGGGTGGTGGCGGCGCAGCTCGTCCCAGAACGCGAGGTAGCCAGTAACGTGGCGGATCTCGGTGATGCCCTGGCGATCGGGGGCATCGGCGGCGCGCCAGTGCTCCAGCGGCGCCATGTTGAAGTCCTGCCGGTACAGGTCGATCCCTTGCTCGCGGATCAGCCGGTCGAAGTGCTCCACCGCCCACTGCCACGCCTGTGGGTTGCCCAGGTCGAGCAGCTTGGACGGGGCGCCCGGCGCCGCCAGCAGCCACTTCGGGTGTTCGCGATCGAGCCAGGTGCCCTCGGCGACGCGCTCGGGCTCGAACCACACGAGGATCTTTACGCCCTTGGCGTGAGCGTGGTCGGCGACCGCACGCAGCCCGCGTGGAAAGCGCGCTGGGTCGACCTCCCAGGTGCCCGTCCTGGGCCACCGGCCGCCGTCCAGGACATACCAGCCGGCGTCCATCCACCAGTAGTCGAGCTGGACGCCGTGCTCCACGTACCGGTCGATGAAGAGCTTCTGGTTCTCCTCGTCGGCGCGCTCCATCTCCGAGAAGTGGGCGAAGCTGCTGCCGGTGGTGAAGGGGCGCGGAATCTCGCCGTGCACGCGCGGCACGTTGTGTGCCAGCATCCACCGCCGCCAGACGTTCTGCGCCGTCACCCAGTCGGTGCCGCGAGAGAACTGGAGGACGATCAAAGGGGTACGCACTTCCTCTGCGGGATGCAGCGTGAAGTGCGTCGACTCCTGGCCGCGCGGATACGGACGTTCGCCCCGGCATCGCGGCTGATCTGCCCCGCCCACTGCCCCAGCCAGCCGACGGCGACCACCACGCCGCCGGCCGGCCAGACGAGATTGAAGAACGGCAGGTCGGTATCGCTCGGCCGGCCGCCGCGCGCCGCCAGCCGCACCTCGCCGCCGGGTCGCAGCACCGTCTCCAGCGGCCGGTAGTCGTCGGCACGCGCCGAGCTGCCGGTGGCATGGTGCAAGACGACCCCTCGCGGTGGGACCGGCGTATCGTACGGCGGTCCAAACGCCACGTCGAGCGCCTGGATGTCCTGGAGAATGGGTGTATCGGCCGCACCGGTGTTCCGGAAGTACAGCGTCCACTCCACCGTCGGGAAGTCGCGGTAGGCGACGGCAACGCAGCGCACCTCCAGCCCGGAGGCCGGATCGAGGTAGACGACGCGGTGGCGCGTCCGCCGGCCGTCCAACTCATCCGTTTCGCGCGAGACGCGCCAGCTCCCTGCCAGCTCGGCGAAGGGCCGGCCGCCGTAAACGAAGGCAAAGGGCGGCCGGCCCGGGGTCAGGAGGTGCGCCATCGTCCAATCACGGCAGGCCGCCAGGTCGTCTGCGGTGACATGGCGCGCCGCGATGGTGCCCCCAACCGCGCGGGTGATCGCGCCCTGATCGTCGGGTGCGCCGCCGGCCCTGGGGCCCGCAGGTATGTTGCCCGCAGACATCGTGCCTCCTTGCATTGAGTTGGGCATACCGGTCACTCCGGTCACTCCGCCAGCAGATCGCGAATCGCCTGCGCGATGGCCTCGGTCGTGGGCACCACCGCGGCCTCGAGCGGAGGGCTGTACGGAATCGGCGTGTGCAACCCATTGAGCCGCCGGATGGGCGCGTCGAGGTCGTCGAAGCTCCGGTCGACGACCTGCGCCGCGATCTCCGCCCCGATGCCGCACGGGGCGTACGTTTCGTCGACGATCAGCAGACGTCCGGTCCGGTGCACCGACTCCAGGATGGTGTCGATGTCGAGCGGCGCCAGCGTCCGCGGATCGATCACCTCGACGGAGACCTCCTCGGCGGCGAGCCGCCCCGCCACCTCGAGCGTCCTGGGCACCATCGAGCCAATCGCCACGGCTGTCAGGTGCGTGCCGCGGCGGGCCACCCACGCCTCGCCAAACGGCACCAGATGCTCGCCCTCGGGCACGCTGCCTTTCGTGTTGAGCAGCGACTTGTGCTCCAGGAAGAGCACGGGATCCTCCAAGCGAATGGCCGTCTTGAGCAGACCTTTGGCGTCCGCCGGCGTGGTGGGCACAGCCACGCGGAACCCGGGCAGGTGCACGAAGATGGGGTAGTAGGCGCCGGAGTGGTGCGTGGCCGAGGCGCGGCCGATGCCGTAACAGCCCCGCAGGACGATCGGCATCGTGAGACGGCCACTGCTCATATACTGCAGCTTGGCGGTCTGGTTGATCAGCTCGCCCATCGCGTCGAGAATGAAATCGACGAACATGAAGTCCACGACGGGGCGTGTGCCGGTAGCGGCGGCGCCGGTGCACATGCCCACGAAGCCTCGCTCGGCGATAGGGACGTCGCGCAGACGCTCTGGACCATATTTCTCAAAGAGGCCCATGGTGGTGTTGAAGTTGCCGCCGCGGGCGCCAATTCCCTGCCCCATGACGAAGACGGACGGGTCGCGCGCCATCTCCTCGTCCAGGTCCTCACGCGCCGCCGCGACGAACGTCATCTCACCCATCGTGTCCTCCAGACGTGCAGACGTGCTATCCCACCGATCCACCAGCCCGTCCCTCACTGCGGTAGACGTGCTGGGTGACCATAGCCGGGTCGGGCCAGGGGCTGTCTTTGGCAAACGCCAGCGCGTTAGCGACCAAGGCGTCAACCTCGCGCTCGACCTGGTCCAGCTCGGCGCTCGAGGCGCTCGCCGCCTCCAGCAGATGGGAGCGGAAGCGCTTGATGGGGCAGCGCTCCTTCCAGGCGTTCACCTCCTCCGCCGTGCGGTAGCCAGCGTCGCGCATGCCCTCGGAGTGCGCGCGCGTGCGGTAGGTCTTGCACTCGAGCAGCGTCGGGCCGCCGCCGCCGCGGGCGCGGCGCACCGCCTCACCCGCCGCCGCGTGCACCGCCAGGATGTCGTTCCCGTCCACGATCACCGAGGGGAGACCGTACGCCGCCGCCTTCGCCGCCACGTCGGGGTTCCGCGACACGGTGTGGTAGGGCACTTCGGTGGCGTACTGGTTGTTTTCGCAGACGAAGAGCACCGGCAGGTCCCACACAGAGGCCATGTTGATGCCTTCGTGGAAGGCGCCGTTATTCGACGCGCCATCACCAAAGAAGGCCACCGCCACGTTGTCCGTGCGCTGGAGGCGGAAGCTGTAGCCCGCGCCGGCAGCGAGCAGGATGCATGGCCCGACAATGCCGCTGGTCCCCATCATGCCCACTTCCGGTTTGAAGAGGTGCATGCTGCCGCCTCGGCCGTGTGAGCAGCCCGTCTCACGCCCGAAGAGCTCGGCCGCGATCTCCTGCGCCGCCACGCCCTTGGCCAGGGCGTGGCCGTGGCCGCGGTGCGTGCTGAAGACGACGTCGCTCGGCCGCAAGTGGGCGCAGACACCGGCCGCGATTGCCTCCTGGCCGACGTAGGTATGGCAGGCGCCGTGGACCAGGCCGTTCTGGTGGGCGCGGACGAGCCCTTCCTCCACGCGCCGGATTTCGACCATCGTGCGGAAGAGCGCCAGTTGTTCGGCCGTGCCGAGCGCTGTCCTGGCCGCCGCGCTCTCGGCCGCTCCGCTCTCGGCCGGCGTGGCGGCCAGTGGTGTTGCCATCGCTATGCTCCCTCTATGTTCCCTTTTCGTCTTCCCACTTCCTATCAGGTCGTGCCTGCCGTCTACCTTACGCCGGTCGTCGTCATGCGGCGCGTCAGCGTCTCAATGCCTCAGCGCGTCAGCCAGAGGTACGGGTGCTCTACCAGGTGCTTGACCCGCTGGAGGAAGCGCGCCGCCGGGGCACCGTCCACGATCCGGTGATCGAAGGTCAGGCTGAGCGCGACCATCTTCCGCACGTCGACGCGCTCGGCCGCCTCGTCGACGACGACGACGGGACGCGCGACGACGCGGCCGACACCCAGCACGGCACATTCCGGCAGATTGATCACCGGGGTGAACGCGTCGATATCGTACCGACCGAGATTCGTGATGGTGAACGTGCCGCCGCGCAACTCGTCGGCGGTGCACTGTCCAGCCCGGGCGCGGGCGATCAACTGCGCGGACTCGCGCGCGATGGCAGCCACCGGCTTACGCGCGACGTCTCGCACCACCGGCACAAACAGGCCGCGTCCGGTGTCCACCGCGATCCCGACGTGCACTTCCGAGTGGCGCACGACGCCTTCGTCGCTCCACGAAGCGTTCAGGTCGGGGTGCGCCGCCAGCGCGACGGCGACCACCTTGGCCAGCAGGTCAGTGTACGACGGCACCATGCCGCCGTGGTACCCGCCGTCGCCCCCGGTTCCCCGGCTCCTCTCGTCTCTCGCGTCCCCTTCGTGCCGCTCGCCGGTAGAGTGGCCGGCATCGGCCTTGATCTCTGCCCGCAGCCGAGCCAGTTCGGTGGCGTCGGCCTCGGTGGTCAGCGTCACCGGCACCGTCGTGCGCGTGCTCTCGGTCAGGCGCTGCGCGACCAGCCGGCGCACGCCGGCCGCCACGTCTGCCTGTGAAACACGCCCCCCGGCGCTGGCTACTGCAAGCGACTCTACGTCGATTCCCGCCGCCGCGCGCCGCCGCGCCAGCGGCGTGACTCGCACGCGCGGCGGCGCGGCCGCCGTCAAGGCAGCCGCGAGCACGTCGCGCTCGACGATCCGCCCGGTTCGACCGCTACCACGTAGGGCGGTCCAGTCGATCCCCAGTTCCGTGGCCACCCGCCGCGCCCGGGGGCTGGCGGCCGCCTGGGCCTGGGCGGCGACCGTGGCGGCGATGTTCACCTGGCCATCGTGGGCCTGGCGATCGGCGCGGGAGGCCACCCCAGACGCACCGGCAACGGCGGCAGGAGCCGGGGACGTCGCCGCGGGTGGCGGTGCCGATCCGTCCTCCGGCGCGACGGGGAGCGTGGCGGCCGGTGCACGCGCGGGCGTCTCGCCTGGTGGCGCTTCGCCAGGCGAGAGCAGGTACGCCAGGAGGGTGCCGATTGGCACCTCGGCACCGATGGGCGGGGCGCCGACCGCCATATGCAGGACACCGCTCTCTAGGGCCTCCACTTCGGTCGCTGCCTTGTCGCTCTGTACGGTCAGCAGGATCTCACCTACCTCGACCGCCTCGCCCTCGTGCTTATGCCAGGCGAGGACGCTGCCGGTCTCCATCGTCCACCCCAGGCGCGGCATCAGGACTTCAACCGCCATCGACTGCTCTCCGCGCCTTTCTAGCCGCCACCGTGTCGCTAGCTCCGGCCAACAGCGCTAGCCGCGCCGCCCTCTGCGCTGCCCTCCGCGTCGGCGCTCGTACCAACGCCGCTCGCGAGGTCGGCCGGCATCGCTCCCTCGCCGTTTGACGCGGGCGCACTGGCGACCGTCTCGGGCCAGATGCGGTCGCCGCCGGCGTTGAGCGCGAGGTTTCCGCCGTCCACCGGCAGGATGACGCCCGTGATGAAGGCGGCGGCGTCCGAGGCGAGAAACACGGCGGCCTTCGCGATGTCTTCCGGCTCACCCAGTCGCCCCAGCGGTATCCCGCGCAGGAAGCGGTCTTTGATCGTCTTGGGATCGAGGCGCGGATCGGCCAGGATACGCCTGAGCGCCGGCGTAAGGATCTGACAAGGCTGGATGGCGTTGACCCGGACGCCGTGCGGCGACCATTCCACCGCCAGTTCGCGCGTGAACTGATTGAGGCCGCCCTTGGCCACGCTGTAGACAAAGTTCCCTCGCCCGAGTGCTGAGCTACCCGCGATGGAGCTGATGTTGATGACGCTGCCGCCCTGGCCGCGCGCGATCATCCGCCGCCCAGCCTCCTGCGTGAACAGGAACGTGCCGTCCAGGATGACGCGCATGACGCGCTGCCAGTCCGGCAGCGACAGTTCCTCCGGGCGAGAGCGGTGGCTGGCGGCCACATTGTTCACCAGGATGTCGATCGACCCGTAGACCCGGTCCAGTTCGGCGTATACCGCGGCGATGTCGTCCGGGTTGCCGTTGTCGGCGCGCAGCCAGACGCACCGCCGGCCCAGTGCCGCGACCTCCTGCGCCGTCTGCGCCGCGCCGCCGGCATCGACATCGGTCACGAGCAGGTCCGCGCCATAGCGCGCCAGGCCGAGCGCAATGGCGTGCCCGTTGCCGCCATTAGCACCCCCGCCTGTCACCAGCGCGACCCGCCCTGTCAGGTCGAACCAGCCCGCCGCGATACCGGCGGCCGGTTGCCGCACGCCGCCGGTGCCGCTGGCGCCGCTCGTTCGATCGGTGCCGCCGGTGCCGCCGGTGCCGCCGGTGCCGCCGGTGCCGCCGGTGCCATCACTGCCCAGAATGCTCCCCTCCCTCATGCCGGCTGCTCCCTTGTTACCTCAGATTACGGGTGTTCCGGTGCGGTCGCAGGTACCAGTGGTGGGCGCCCCTCACGCCGAGACGCTGGCGACGCTGGCGGTCCCGACGCGCCGCGCAGACCGCTGGAGACGCTCGAGCACCGACCGGTTGACCAGGTCCTCCGGAACGCCGCCGCGCAGGACGGTGAGCGCATGCGCCGCCGCCGTGCGCCGGCATTCATCCAGCGCCTCGACCGAGGAGTGGGCCACGTGCGGCGTGAGCAGCACGTTGTCCAGGTCCCGCAGCGGATCGGTCGCCGGCAAGGGCTCCGGGTCCGTCACGTCCAGTGCCGCACCGGCGATCCGCCGCGCCCGTAAGGCGTCCACCAGTGCAGCCTGATCAACGATCCCGCCACGTGCCGTGTTGATCAGGTAGGCCTCCGGCCGCATCAGCGCCAGCTGGGGCGCGCCGATCAGGTGGCGCGTGCCGGCGTTGAGCGGGCAGTGGAGACTCACGTAGTCAGCGCGGCGCAGCACCTCGTCCAGCGAAAGCAGATGCACGCCGTCCAGCTCGGTCTGCCCTGCCAGATAGGGGTCGTGCGCCACCACCTCCAGCCCCAGTCCCCTGGCCTTGGCGGCCACCCGCCACCCGATGTTCCCGAAGCCGACGAGCCCGAGACACAGCCCCGCGAGCCGCCGCGGCGCCGGTAGGTCCGGCAACTTCCATCCTCCCGTACGCACATGCGCGAGTTGCGGGTACAGTCCACGGTTGAGCAGGAGCAGCAGGGCGATGGCGTGGGTACTCACCTCATCCAGGCAGTAGCGGGCCGTGTTGCAGACCAGGATTCCCAGGTCCGTGGCGGCCTCCACGTCCACCATGTCCACCCCGATGCCATAGCGGACGAGTGTTCGGAGGCGGGGCAGCCGCGACAGCGTTTCGCGCGTGAACGGCGCCCAGGACAGGACGATCACCTCGGCGTCCGCCGCGTGGCACACGACGTCGACGGGATCGCGGGTCTGGAGGTACAGCGTGTCCTCACCTAGGCCGCTCTCGTCGACCAAGCGTTGTTCGATCGCGTAGTCTGGTGCCGTCGTGTCCGTAAAGACGAGCCGCGCGGGGGCCATACGCGCCACAGCGTAACATCTGTTGACGATCTCGCGCAAGATCCCGGATAATTGGACGTCGCTCAGTGATAGTGCGGCGAGTCTTGTTGACAGATATTGCGTTATGGTCGATAGTCGGATGTCATCCGTCCCCGCGGCGGATTCGGGTGTGGGCGGTGCGGATCGGATGCCTGCCGCGCATCGGCGCACCAATCCGCGCGCCTATGCGCGGCCCTCCCCAGAACATCGGCACCGGCCGCCAGCAGTTGGCGCCCCTAGTCCCCTATACGGTCGCCCGACCATGATCGCCTGAGCGCCTCTCGCGGCCACGCGTCGGCAACGCTGGCCCCGTAGCGGCTCAGCATCGTTCGGAAGCACCAGCCGTCGAGGCGGCCTTCAGCAGGCGTCCGAGCTTCCCAGGCTGCTGTTTCCACAGGTCGCTGAGAACGTATTCCTCCGACTCTGCCGGCTGCGTGCGAGCCAGACCGGCCGGCCGCTGCATGTGCCGCCCCAATCACCCGATCAGGAAACGCATCCAGTCCTTTGGATGCGCCAGCTTCACCACCTCGGGCAGACCGAACGTCATCATAGGCATCCCCATCACCCGCCGCGTTCCCTCAGCGCTACCTATTACCATCCGCCCGTCATATGCCTCAAACTTCGCCTCCGGACACCACGAGATGTACTCCTCAAACCTGATCCGGACAGGGTGCAGCTCGACACGCGGCGCAAAAGGCAGGGCATCCCAACCGAGTTCTCCAGGAGACTGCCGGCTCAGTGGGGGGAGCGGGTCACACTGCGTAACAGGCATGAAGGGCAGCCATGGCTGGTGCCAATCTGTATCGTCCATCGTCCATAGGTTGGGAAGCGAAAGCGCCAGTTGAGACACCGCGGCTGAACGGTAGGTCTGGTCGCTGTCTGGAAACACCTGACGATAACGGCCGTCAGCGCCGAGCAGCCAGAAGGAGGCCCGCTGTACTTCAGGCTCGATGACCCAATACTCAGGGACGCCGCCACGCTCGTAGAGTTCCCGCTGCACTCCCAGATCCTGCTGAGCAGTCTCTTCGAGAGTGATCTCGATGGCCACACTGGGAGGGCCGTCCAGGTAGTACTCACGCAAGCGTGCCAGGCGGTCGCGATCGGTGACGAGGAGATCGGGTGTCAATCCTTGCTCGCCCAAGCTCGCCCAAGCGGACCACGAAATCGCGTCCCAGCGACCGGCCGAGTCCGACCCCCTCCAGATAGTGCAAAGCGAACCTCAGGAGATGAAGCGTCTTTCGGTGGAGGGCAGATCCAAATGGTCCAGCAGGTGGCGGTTCAGGACCGTACGCCGTCGCGTTCGCCCATTCGGTCCACGCCAGGGGCGTCTGCGGCCGAGGCGGTGGCTCGAACGCCTGACGCAAGGCGGCCCACCAGAGAGCGGCTGGCGCGTAGGGCAGCGCGAGCGTGGGGCCGTAATCCTGAAGCAGAGCCCAGGCGATGCGCCGGCTGCCGGCTAAGGTGCTGATGACGAGGCGACCGTCGATCAACTCCAACTTTGGTTCCGGTGTGGTCGCCCACCAATGCTCGATCGGATCATCCATGGCGCTCTGGTGCTCTCATCTCACCATAGCAGATCATCCCGGAGGACGGACCGGTCGGCCAGATGCTACGCGCGCTTGGCCGGGACCCGTACCGACCGGCGCACATCCACTTCGTCGTCTCGGCGCCCAGACACGCGGCGGTCACGACCCATCTCTTCGTGAAGGGCGACGCCTACCTCGACTCCGATGCGGTCTTCGGCACCAAGGAGTCGCTGGTGGTCGACTTCGTGCGCCGTAATGCGCCGGAGGAGGCCAAGAAGCACGGCGCGCGGACGCCGTGCTACACGGTCGAGTACGATTTTGTACTCAGGCGGGTGGCGGAGCTGCCGCCAGCCGCGCCACGGCGCCTACCAGGCGACCAGGAGGAGGCCGCGGATCTCGTCTTCTGAAGCGAGGCCGCGGCCCTGGAGCTCATGTACGGTGTTGGCGAGCAGCGGCTCGAGCTGGTCTTCGGCGACTCCGGCGTCGCGCAACCGGCCGGGTAGCCCCAACTGCGCTACGAGCGCCGCGATGCGGCCGGCAATCTGCTCGCCGATATCCGGCGCGGTGGTCACATCGGGCGAGAGCCCAAAAGCGCGGGCGACGCCGGCCAGCGCCGCCGGCGACGTACGCCGGACGTGGCGCACCACCGGCGGCAGCGTGACGCACGAGGTGATGCCATGCGGCACACCACAAAAGGCGCCGATTTGGTGGCCAAGCGCGTGGCTCAGCCCGGTGGGCACGTTGGGATAGCCATAGAGCGAAAGCCAGGCCGCCACCTGGCCGTGACCGCGCCGGGCGAGCGCGCCCGGTTGGTCGGCGGCGGAGTGGGGCAGGTGCTCCAGCAACAGCCGGATGGCCTCGACGCAGAGCGCGCTGGTGAACGGCTGGCGCCCTGGGACGATCAGCCGCTCGACGGCGTGGTCGAGCGCCTTGATGCCGCTGGCGGCCCACAGGGCCCAGGGGGTGGCCAGCTTGAGCTCCGGGTCGAGAATGACGACTATGGGCACCATCGCCGGGTGCCGGTGGCCGCCCTTGAAGCGCGTCTGTTCGTCGGTGACGCCGGCGGCGCCGGTGAACTCGGCCGCCGAGAGCGTCGTGCCGACGGCGATGTGGGGCAGCAGCGGGCGCGGCGGGTCGCCTCGCGCGCCACGGTTGGCATGGGCGGTGAACTGGACCGGCTCGGTCCACCCCTCAGCGAGGGCAAGCGCCACGAGTTTCGCGGCGTCGACGGGGCTGCCGCCGCCGACGCTGATGAGCACGTCGGCGCCAACGTCGCGCGCCTGCCGCGTGGCTTCGGCCACCCCGCCGCTGGGCACGTGCTGGGCGATGCCGGCGTAGGTGCCGGCGTGGCGCTCGCCGAGCAGCGCCTCGACGCGCTGCACCACGTCGGTCTTGGTGGCGAGCGACCGGCCGGTGACGACGAACGCGCGACGTGTACCGAGCCGCGACAGCTCTTCCGGCAGCGCCGCCACCTGCCCGGGCCCGTGGCGCACCCGATCGGCCGGCGGGTAGTCGAATACCCCGCTGGGCGCAGCCAAGGCATCGGTCACGATCTCACCATAGCACATGTGGTTGGAGAGACGAGCTTATGTGTAATGTTGGATAGAGGTAACTACTCAGGCTGACTTGGCCTGGTAGAGTAGCGCGGCCGCCGCGGTTGCGGCGGCGGCCGCGAGGATGGTACACGGTGCAGCGGCGATGTCTGTGACGCCCCAGCCGACCCGCGAAGAACTCTTGGCGCTCTACC